>CALBZW010000001.1 GCA_937889535.1 uncultured Candidatus Saccharibacteria bacterium
CGCCGCCGTTTCCGCCGCCGCCGTTTCCGCCGCCGCCGTTTCCGCCGCCGCCGTTTCCGCCGCCGCCGTTATTATTATCGTAATTCGGGATAGTATTTCTAGCTTCCTGGATCCAAGACATAGCTTTGCGTTGCAATTCTCGAGGATCTTTACCGGAGAAGACATCCACATCTGGGTTGAGACGCTCTTCAAATGGAACATCGCTTGCTGGGTCAAGGTTGTCGAGGCTGAGCTGACCGAGAACATCGAGCATTTCGGCGAAGGCGTTAATGCCGTCTGGTTTAGCGCCGTCCAAGGCACTTGGTGATGGAGTACGGTTAAGTGAGCCGTAGAGTTTCTTCGCGACTTCTGGAATCATCATATGTTTGATCCAGTTCTTCTTATCTTCGAGGGTGATTCCAGGGTCGTTGCGGCTAATTTTGCGCCATTTTAGGTGGCCTTGTTCATCGGTACTGAGACGAAGACCGTTCAGTAGTTCCCCGTTTACATTGCGAGCGAGAAGCACATCGGCGTCTGGGAAGTAGTCCTCAAAACGTTCACCTTCCGGAGCATCGCTGCGGAGACTATTGAGAATTTTGGTCCAGTTTTTGGTAATAACGGCATCATTGAGGATGATTTTACCGGTTTTGGCGGCTTTCCAGATACTGTCGAGGCCGGCAATATTGCGCTGTCCGACAGAGGTGACGAAGCCGTTATCGAGTTGAGCAGTAAGCATGGCAGTGAATTCAGCAGCATGTTCGGCGTATTTACTTTCCTGAAGGGCGCCGGCAATCGTGCTGTGGTAGCGACGGAGTTTACCGGTTTTATTGACGGTATTATTGACAATAGACCAGTCGATGTCAGGGTATTTGAGCTGGAGACGAGCGATTTCGCTATCAGGAAGCTTGAGACCAATTTCGGAAGCATAGCGACGGTTAATTGGGTCGCCGATAGCGATATCCTTGCGCAACATTTCCTTCATGTAGCCAGCATCATCATCATAGACACGCTGGACGACATCGCCATCATCGTCTTTGATGTCCATGTATTTGACTTTCTTGTATTCACTGCGAGCGCTAGGGCTGAGGGCATCATATTGTGCCTTGGTAATCTCGGTGCCGTTTTTCTTGTGGACACCGATATATTGATTCCAATCGCGGTGTTTGCTGGAGGTATCATTGCCGTCTTTATCGCGGTAACGATATTGAGAATCTTCGATTTGGTTGCCATTTTCGTCTTCTTCGAAACCGTCATCGTTGACACGAGCTTTGTCGAGAAGCATACCGCGGTAGGCGCCTTTGTTGACGCCGAATTTGGTCGTGACGATGCGGGCTTCAGCGCGGCGGCGCTCCTCGATTTCGGCGCTACGTTTAATAACCTGGCCCATGATTGTAGTTTCGCCGGCGTGGCCGAGTTTACCTGTAGCTCCGCCGATAAGACGGTTGAATTCATAAGGATTGCGGAATTGTTCTTTGGCGGCGCCGAGGTAGCGGCCAAGTAGGAAGCCCTGATCGCCTTGGGCGATATTTTCGGCGCGGAATTGTTGGGCCATGACATTGAGATAGGCTTCGCCGTGAGCAGCACCAAGGGCTTTGGCGCGATCACCCTTGAAGATGTCGCCGTATTCACCGAGAGTATTGGTGAAGTTTTGCGCAGCAGCAGCGGTGATAGTGTTCTGGAGGCTAGCTTCCTTGGCGATATCAGTACTCTTGTTCGGGCGATCGCTCCAGGTATCCTTACCATTGGCATCAAGGCCTTTGTTGGATGAGCGGTAGCGGTAAGCACGTTCGAGGTTACGACCAGTAACGGTGTTTTTGAGATCACCGGTGTCGAGTTCGCGACGTTGTTGACGATAGGCGAGGTAATTTTGGAGGCGGGCGCCAGTCAAGACGTGATTATTGCGAAGATGTTTCTGGCGATTAAGTTCAGCCTGCGAAGCGCCATAGCGGCCGGCGGTGTCGCGGATAGGGTTGGTGAGACGACCCAAGGCATTGCTGACGCCGCCGAGAACAGTGTTGGACATTTTTAGCAGGGAGACGGAGAGGAAGAGTGGCATGACTTGAACGGCGAAACCGAGGAGAACAAAGACAGGGTTGGCGTTGGCGGTGGAGATGATGGCCCAGCCGGCGAGCTTTGAGGCGCCATAGAGGAAGCTAAACATTGGGTAGAAGAAGAGCATTTGAGCAAGGATGGCTTTCCATTTTTGGAACCATTTTTCGGTATTTGGAAGGAGGTAGGCAACGAAAGCGAGCGGGGAGACCATGATAAGCACGAGGACGACACCTTGACGGAGGCCAATCGTGATAAGACCGACGACAACAGAGATGAGCGCGCCAAGTAGAACGATAACAAGCATCCAGAAAGCGGCACCAGGACCACCCATAGCTTCGACTGCGATAAATCCAACTCCGGCGCCACCAGCAAAGGCGCCAAAGAGCTGACCCCAAGAGAGGTCGCGGAAAGGATCTTCGGTAAGTTGAATATCATTCTGGATGCCGGTGAAGAAGTCAACTAGGCTGGAACCAATGATATTGCTAATGTCGACGAGGACTGAGGCAATGAAAAAGCTGAGGTTAACCATGATGACTGCGACGATGATGCGCGGAAGAATACGTTTGATGCCGTAATTATTGACGCCGAAGCCGGTGATTTGGGAGTAGATAACGAGGAGAATAAAGATGACAAAGATGATATTGGTGATTTCACAGGCTTTTTGCCAGACTTTGTAGATGGCAGAATCATGGTCGGTCGATATCGGCTGAATAACAAGGAGGTTGTTGATGAGGCCGTATATACTATCAACGAGACCACTGGCGGCGTTAAGTAGAGGGCAAAGCATCCAGGAGACCGAGCCGGCTTGACCTTGACAGACATTAGGATTTTCTTCTTCGTTATCGTCTTCATCGGTGTCTTCAGGCTGGTTTTGATCTTCGTTCTCATTCCCTCCTTCGTCACTAGGTCGGTCTTGCTGATCGCCAGAGTCATTATCATCACTAGGGTCAGCATAGGCAGATTCTGTGAGCGGGCTGGAAGAAACGTCGGGTAGGATGGCGCTACCAAAAATGATGCTGAGCGACAGCATAATAATGGTCCCGATTTTCAACAAAAACTTTTTCACTTTTCTGTTCCAATTAAGCCCACTACAGGGTATAATTTAATTATAGCACACATAACCGTAATAGTCAATAGTAAATAACACAAATAGTCTGTTTTATCAATGTTTATGCTTATTTTGGTAAAAAATGTGAGATTTTTAGAGCGTTATATGGTAAGATGAGGGTATGAAGCAGAAGATTTTGGGATTTTTGGCGGCAGTAGTGGTCGCGAGTGTGAGTTTGACGGTGGTGGCGCCAGCGCCGGTAGAGGCAAAGTTGGGAGGTGGTAATTGCGGCATGAAGGGGTTTTTGGGGTTAAGACCATGGTATTATGGGCTGTGCACTGGAAATAGTGAGAACGATACGATTAAGGAGCCGCAAGGTGATACGGCGACTGAAGATATGAAGGCGTTTGTTTGGACGATTATTTTGAACATCTTGGTGGATTTACTGGTGATCGTGGGGTATGCGTCGATGATATTCATTATCTATGGCGGATATCAGTTTATAATGTCGCAAGGTGATCCGGGGAAGACGGCGGCAGGCAAGAAGACATTAACTTCGGCGATTGTGGGGATGGTGATATCGCTCAGTGCATCGGTCTTAGTTAATACAGCGATGGTGATTTTGAATATTAATAGCACAGCGGGGAGTGCAGATAGCTTGCCGGGGCAGAATTTCACTAAGGTTCAGGTGCAAAATGCGTTTAACTGGGCGTATACGGTGGCTGGCTTGGTGGCGGTAGCGTTTATTATCTATGGCGGGATTAAGTATGTGATTTCGCAAGGTGATCCGGGGAAGACGCGGTCGGCGACGCAGACGATTATCTATGCGGTGGTGGGGTTAATAGTAGTGTTAATGGCGGCAGCGATCACATCGTTGGTAACAGGGTCAGTAAGCGGAGCTTAAGGAGGAAAAAATGAAGAAGATTTTAGTGAGTTTGGGGTTGGCAGTGATTATATTGGCGGGGGCGGTGCTGCCGGGGTTTTCTGGGGGCGAGGTGTATGCGGCGGATAGTATATGTGATGACGATAATTTGAAGGCTACGGCAGACGGTCGAGCTTTGTTAAAAGCGGCGGGATGTGGTGACTTTGGCACAGATAAGCCGACGGCGGTGCCGATTGCGTTAAATATAATTAATGTAGTGTTGTCGTTTGTAGGTTTGATTGCGGTAGGGGTAATTATTTATGGTGGGATCTTGTATGTTACGAGTACAGGAGATTCGGCAAAGATTCATAAGGCGAAGAACTGTATTTTGTATGGAGTAGTGGGGCTAGTGGTGGCGATTATGGCGTTTGCGATAGTGGCGTTTATTAATACGAGTGTGTTGAAGAAGAGCTAGGCTTCGTGTTTCATAATCTTCTAGTTAACCTACCTACATTACTTTAGCTATACTTTCTGGAATGGGACGTTTCACGTCTGATTTTAGGCTTCAGTTTTTCCTACGGATTGCAAAAAGTTCCGCAGAACAAGTTTGCGCTGACTTTTTGCTAAAACTGAAGCCTAAAATCCGGTTCAACGCCTTTATATTCCAGAAAGTATAACTAGAGTAATTATAATCTGCTTAGTTAAGGATTATAAAGCATTAAGCTATCTCTGTTGAAACGTGTTTGAACTTGTACATGGTGTACAAGTTGGAATTCACCATTGGCTTTTGTACGTAGTGGGAGAAGTTCGTTCCCCGGTTTCTATTAAGCATAAGAAAACAAGATAATGAATTATCTTGTTTTCTTATGGAGCCGTTGACTGGGGTCGAACCAGCGACCTGCTCGTTACGAATGAGCTGCTCTGCCAACTGAGCTACAACGGCATATAATTATTGTAGCATAAATCGCTGATTATGGGTAGAGTCAGCAAGGGGGAAAGCGAACCAGCGATTATTGTTGCTTGATGAGCTTACATATGCGGGGGTCATATACAGTAGATAGGCATTGGTTGGTGAATGAACTATACGTGACCAGTTATACCCACTTTCGCCGACATTACCGACGTTACCACTGGCTAGGTAGACGTCTCCACTACGGACAAAAGCCAATGGTAACTGTACTATGGTGGTGGCGCCGGTAGGGGCTAATTTTCTGATTTAAGGCTTACTGTTTATAAGGGTTTTGGCGGTTTTAAATTGTCATTATTGGTATGGACATTTTTAGTATAATGAGTTATGATAGTGTCAGTAGTTAGTAATTGAAAGGGAAAACAATGAAAAAAGTAGTACTAAACGTGATTGCTGCGGTGCTGATGACTGTTGGGCTTGGCGGTGTAGCGATGATTTCGCCGGCATATGCTAAGGTGATGTGTTCAAATGGTGAGTGGCAGGATGAGATGAAGAGTTGTCCCGAATGGGAGAACGATCAGGGTATTTCGAGCAATGATAACCTAATGGGTACGCTGACTACGATTATTAATGTTGTAATTGGTGTGGTTGGCTTTATTGCAGTGGCGATGATTGTCATGGGTGGTATTAGTTATGCAACGTCTCAGGGTGATGCTGCGAAGACAAAGAAGGCTATGAATACAATCCTTTACGGTGTTGTTGGTCTCGTTGTGGCGCTGTTGGCGTTTGCGATTGTGAACTTCGTGCTTTCGAATGTATTTGGTGGCACGACGGCTTAATGATTTAAGGGGTACAGTAGAATGAAGTTGAAAGCTTTAATGCTAGCGGCAGGTGTGGCGCTAAGTGGGGTGGTAGGTACATTGATGCCGGCGGTAGTGTATGCAGAAGGCGATGATGAGATTGCGGCGAATGTAACTTGTCCGGATGGTAGCCAGAGAGATACTGCGCCGACGTATGCGGATTGTAATTTGCCTAAAGATTTACCTACAGATGATGTGCCGACGGTGGCGCAAACCATAATTAATGTATTGGTGAGCGCAGTTGGTATTATCGCGGTGGCGGTGATTGTGATTGGCGGTATCTTGTATGTTACGAGTACTGGGGATGCGTCAAAAGCGAAACGGGCGCAGAATACAATCCTTTACGGTGTTGTTGGTCTCGTTGTGGCGGTGCTGGCATATGCAATTGTTAACTTCGTATTGAAGAGTGTGTTCTAAATAAGAATACTTTCTTAAAACTACCCTCAGGTTATACCTGAGGGTAGTTTTTGCATTGTTGGGTTGGTCAAAGATCGGCACCGAACCGGTAATCTAGAGGCAGCGGAGGGGGAAAGCGGCCCAACGATTGCTGCTGTTTGACGGATTGACGTTCGTAGGGTTCGTGTTTAGATGATAGGCGTTGGTAGATGAGCTAGCGGTACGCGACCAGCCGTAGCCGTTGTTACCAACGTTCCGCATAGCGCCCTCATAGTCAGTACTAACATTAACCCACCCGCTACGGACAAAAGTAAGCGAGGTGCGGTATGGGTAAAGAAGTCACTTTTTTATCATGAAAACCTTGGTTTTGATGAGTTTTTGAGCCTCTCGGTTCCCTTCCCGATATCTTTACGGTGGAGAGGGTGGCTTCACGATCTTTAGACTAGAGAGCAAAGGGGCGGCTGGAGCTTGACCTCAAGAGCCGCTATTTGATCCCATGGATATTGGAATCCACGTTTCTATTTTAGCATTGTTTGGAGTGTTTTTGACGTATGGTCAAGATAATGCCGGCTAAGCTAGTAATGAGAATGAATGTAGAGACGCCGGTGCTAATGGCATTTGTAACTTCGACGCCGCCGTTAGGCGCAGTTGGAGCGGATTTCTTGGGGGTTGTAATTTCGATGGTTTCGCTCGGAGTAAGGACTTCGGTATTGGAACCGTAGACGGCATACTTGGAGAGATGGGATGTATTGAAGGTGATGGAACCGTTTTGATAGCTGGCGTCAATTGTTTCGGAAATTTGACCGTTCTCAATATAGGCGACTTTGTATTTTTTGTAGGTTTTTGTGACTGGGATAGTGATAGTGAGGCTGGTGTTGGAGAGTGGGACAGTAACTGCGTTGTTCATGAGGCTGATGTCGTGGGCGGAGATATATTCATAGTTGGTTAAGGTGAGGCCGCTGGCGTCGGTTGGGAGAACGCTAAGGGTGTGATTTGGGTAGTATTTGTCGCTGGTGGTGAGAGTTATGCCGCTGTCGGTGAAGATGTTTTTCATGTTGTTTTTGATGTTTGAAGAGTCGGTGACATCGTCCGTGGTTCCAGCGGTGATGAGGTTGGTAATTTCCTGCTGACGAGTAGAATTAACGACGCCGGTAGACATAGTGTCACCAATAACGACGACAGGAGTGGCGTAGGAGCCGTTAGCTGACTTTTGGCCGTAGGCGTCGGCAATTTGTTCTAAGAGGGTAAAATTCCGGTTGTTCTGAGATAGTTCATAGCTGACGACGCGAAATTTGTCGCTATGGGCTGGCAATAGATTATTTTTGATGAAGTTGTAGAAGTTTTCGCAATTTTTGCAGCCGTTTTTGCGGAAGACGTAAATCGTGGTGACGTCGTTAGTGTCGCGGTAGTTGCTATTAGCGAAATCGTAACTGATATTTTCGGCGGCGAAAGTTTCGGATAGAGTTTCACTGGCATATTTAGATAAGTCAACTGTGACCGATGCGGCAGCGACGTTGGACGACAGGATGAAGGTGCTGATGATGGCGGCGAATGCCAGAATGAGTTTTTTCATAGATTCTCCCTTAGTTTAGACTATTGTAACGTATTTTGGATAAAAGTCGATAGTTAATACTATCAAAAATCGCCCTTGGGGGCGACTCTTGATGTGTGAGTAACTAAGCCTACTATTGGATGGCGATTTTAATCGGAGCTTCGACTTTTTCTTTTTCGAAAGTGATTGTCAAAACGCCGTCTTTAAGTTCGGCTTTAACTGTACCTTCCTCCTCCTTGACTTGGACTGGAAGGGCGATTGTACGTGAGAACTCTCCCCAATAGCACTCTTGGATATGCCAAGCAGTAGTATTTTCATCTTCCCCACCACTCAGAATACCAGAAATGGTAAGAATATTGTCGGAAATTGTCACGTTAAGATCTGATTTGGAAATGCCAGCGGTGCGGGCTTTCACAACTAATTTGTCGGCGGTTTCGTAGACATCTACAGCGAGCTGTCCTGGAAAGTCGTCGGTATTTTCCCACTCTTCGTCCACCTCGTTTGATGGTTCTGCGCTCAATGCAACTTTGCTGCTCGAATCTACAATCGACGAAGTGTCGGTATCATCGAGGAAAGCAGCGGCGAGTTCATCTTCCATCAGCATGTCGTCACTGTTAGTACGAGCCATTGCTTTGAATTACCTCCGTTATATATTGTTATGCTTTATTATAAATCCATTTCGTAGTAAAATCAATACTAATCATGAAATTCGTTGTAAAAAATACAACAAAATGTGGGGTTTTGGACCTACTTTGTCCGCACTCTTGTAGGGGTTGTGGGTGCTTGGGGAGCGTGTTGTGTGAACGTTGTAAAAAAAACCTGATTTCGAAGCGGAGGCCGATTTGTCCAATCTGCAAGCAGGAATTTGATGTGGTGGCTTTAGGGCCGGAGACGCAAAAATGTCCGGATTGTGGGTCGGCAGGGTTCATGGGGTTATTTGTGGGAGGATGGCGCGAAGGGGCGTTGATGAAGATGGTAGAAGAGTATAAATATCAATCAGTGTGGGCGGTGGGCGACGCATTGGTTGATATACTTGATGCAGCGTTACCGAATCATGAGGGTGAGAGTTGGCGGGGTGAAGAACTTGTAGTAGTTCCCTTGCCGACGATCGGGAGACATGTAAGAGAGCGGGGTTTAGATCATACGTTGAGATTGGCACGGAAACTTGCTAGGAGGCGGGGGTGGAAGTGCGAGAAGTTATTGGTTAGGGCGGTAGACACGGTGCAGGTAGGGGCGAAGGCTAGCGAACGTGAGGAGCAGGCTAGAAAAGCGTATGCGGTGCGAGGTAAATTGGATGCGAAGAAAGTTTATGTACTATTGGATGATGTTTGGACGACAGGTGCGAGTATGCGGGCTGCAGCAGAAGTAATGAAAGTGACGGGGGCGGAGAGGGTAGTGGGGCTAGTGGTAGCGGCGGGGAGAGGGAGAGAGGGCTAGTTCTTTCGGGCTATTACTACGTTAGAGTCTGCGACTGCTCCCTCGCTGGGCTTTAGCCCCGCTCGGTCTGCTGCTCGACTCTGCCTTGTACTAGCTCCGAGATAACGTCGCCCTAAAATAGACGTTGTTTTAGGGTTAACTAAGTACCACCATATATAATATATATGGTGGTACTTGAAAATGGCTTAGTCTTTATTATGCGAGTTGGCTCAGGAAGAGCATGGCGCCTTCGGTGGTTTCTGGAGCCGAGACGGTGCTAATCGTGTTCAAGACGAAGTTGACGATAGCGAACGCGAGAACAGCGATAATGAGGCCAATAATGGCATAGAGAATTGTGTTTTTTGCGTCGGTGATTTTTTTGCTGTCACCACCGGACATGATATAACGGAGACCGCCCCAGATCAACATAACGACGGAAATAACGCCGACGACATAAAGGACGGTATTTGTGATTCGAGTAAAGACGCCGTCAACGCCAACTAACTCGGCAGGCATACCTTCGGCGCGAGCCGCTTCGGCGCCCTCGCGGACGGTCAGAGCCATGGCCTTGCCAGCGCAAAGCGTTGCCATTGTGCAGATACCTGTAACAATTTGTAATATATTCTTAGTGAACTTCTTCATCCTAAAAATCTCGCAATTAACCCTTACGCATATGCGTAAAAACATGTATTATTTGCTTTATTATAACACAGAAATGAAAATGTGGGGTGATATTGTATTCTTATGATTAGTTTGGCTGTTTGATATGTGGAGGGTGGGAGAAGTGGATTGCTGGCGCAATCCTTGGCTGTCGGGCGTCATCAGTGATGGGAGAAACTTCGCAAAACTGCGTTTTGCTCAGCGGGCTTCGCCCTACGAACTCGCCTGGGAGTCCGAACCCCCGCTTCTCTAGCGAGAAGTAAAAAGCCTGCCGAATGGCAGTCTTTTTCCTTCCTGGCGGAGGGTGGGAGATTCGAACTCCCGCTCCAGGTCTCCCCAGACTAACGATTTAGCAAACCGTCCCCTTCAGCCACTTGGGTAACCCTCCGTATGAGTATATTATAGCATGAATTTGGAGAAAGTTGTTAATTCCCCACTATATCATATGGAGTGTGTTATAATGTGCTTATGGTGAGTCAAACTAAAGACGTGATTACTTGGGAAGCAGAAGAGTATATCGTACGTGAGAAGAATACTTGGTGGTATGTGGGTTTGGTGGCAGTGAGTCTAGTATTGGTGGGGTTGGCAGTATTGGCGCAGGCGTGGACATTTTTGGCGGTAATTGTTTTGAGTGTGGTAGCGTTGCTAGTTTATACTTTGAGGCCGCCGCGGATGTTGCAGTATACTTTAACAAACAAGGGTTTGAGCGAGGGGGAGAAGTTATATGATTATTCGGAGTTTAAGGCGTTTGGAATTTTGCGTGAGGGTAATCATTTTGCGATTGTATTGACGCCACGAAAGCGGTTTTCGCCGCGAGTGACGGTATTCTTCCCTCAGTCGCAAGGTGAGGCGATTGTTGATGCGTTTGGTGCGAGGTTGCCGATGGAAGAAGTAAAATTAGATTTGTTAGATAAGTTAATAAAGTTCTTGCGTATTTGAAAATGGTTGTGTTATAATAGATAATATACGTTATGTAATATAAGGTAACAATAAAGAAGGTGGGCAATATATGAACCAAAACCGTAATAAAGACAACGATCTGCAACGAGCAATCGACGAGATTACCCAGAAGGGTGGCTCAAATAATCCGAAGCCAGCTGCGGCTGCGCCATCTAGCCAACCACCAGTTGGTATGATGCCACCAAGCCAGGCTCCAGCTGCGGCTGCGCCGGCAATGAAGTTGCCAACGAATCCGATGCCACAGCCACAAATGGCAGCTCCGACGATGGGTATGAGCGCAGGCTTTGGTCGTGCGATGAGCTATGGTGCGGATATTTCGAAAGTTAAGGAAGCGGCGCTTAAAGAGCTCTTCCCGATCATGGACCGGGTAGAAGTTGAGCCAGAAAAACGCTTCTTGTTGTACCAGGAAATGTTAAATACAATGCGTGATAAGGCGGTGATTGCTCCAGCTTATGAGGCAGCACGGCAGATTCGTGACGATAAGGTAAGGGCTGATTCCTTGCTTTACCTCATCAATAGTATTGATGAGATGAGCTTGTAGTCAAGTGAACAAAAAGACTCCCGTGAGGGAGTCTTTTTGTGCCCATGAATCTACTAGCTAAGTTGGTGAATCTTTACTACGAGACGAAAAGTGGTAAAAAGGCGGCAACACCATATACCTACTACGGACAAAAGCCAATGGTAACTGTACTATGGTGGTGGCGCCGTTATTCTTTGGCGTCGTTTGGCGCACGATAAGATTGATACTCTGAACTGACGTTATTGTAGATAATATTGTAGTCGTTAGGGTTATAGCCAAGTTCTTCGATTTTTTGAAGGGCGATTTTATGACTGTTGCCGGAAGCGTCATTGATA
The DNA here is from genome assembly GCA_937889535.1 of uncultured Candidatus Saccharibacteria bacterium. Taxonomy (GTDB): domain Bacteria; phylum Patescibacteriota; class Saccharimonadia; order Saccharimonadales; family Saccharimonadaceae; genus Nanosyncoccus. Next base: position 11,548 of record CALBZW010000001.1, read on the forward strand.
ATGAGGCGGAATTGGTTGTTTTCGTATGAGTAGTTTATGGTATATTGTGTGTGTTCTGCATAGTTATTACTAAAATATTCAACTTGGATGGGTAGGTATTTGAGGATTGGGTATTTAGAGATGAGTTGCTTGGTCTCTTCTGGCCCGGTGTACTCGTAAATAATTTCATAATCATTAATGTTTTGACCACTGCTCTTTAAGTATTCTATCGCTTCATCTTGGTAAACGCCGACGTTGTCGGTGATTTTGATGCAGAAGTTGGACCTGCAGCCGTCAAAAATGCCATAGTCGATGCGATAATTAGTAAAATCGTAGCCGCGATCGCGATCGGTATTTTGGTAGGGGAGGACTTGGATAATTGGATACTTGGCAATATATTCGTCGCTGCCTAATTGGTATGCGGCGTCATAGACGGCTTGACGGCGGCCGGATTCGTTGGGGTTATTATTATAATAAGTAGAATTTTCTTCGGTAGGTTCGAGTGCGATATAAAGATGCGATTCTTGATTGGCGATTAGTTCGATAGGCAATGCCTGAGAAATAAAACCGTCAGCGGAGATTTCGGCGGTGTAGGATCCGGGATAGTATTTGACGGTCTCTTTGGTTTTGAATTGATGTCCATCTATAGAGACAGTAGCGTTGATTGGGGCGACGACGATATTGAGGGTGGCGGTCTTTTGAAGATTGATGATCATTAGAACGATTGCGAGGATAATAAGACCGCAAAATCCTACGATAGAGAGGATAAAAAGGTTCTTGCGGTTATGCGCGTAGCTTTCTTCAGAATAAGTTATACTTGGTGGCATGCTTTTTCTCCTAATTTATGTTTCGTTGGCCGGGGTTTTACCTGTGAAGCGAAAGATATTATAATCGCCGCGCCAGTCGCTGAAATAAACGCCAGGGTTAAATTCACCGGTACGGCTGCCGATGGAGGCCGATGCGATGCCCTCCGTTCCGTCGTCGCGTTTAACGTACATCATGATATGGCCGTTAAGTACCATAATATCGCCGGGTTGCATGTTAGAGGTGTTATGTTCGTTGGGAATTTCTTGGTAGAGTTCGGGATGTTGGCGAAAATAGACTAACTGCTTGTTAGTGTTGCCTATTTCTACGTTTGGGTCAGCTTTGGCATAGCGAATGACTGTGGCGACGAAACGGTCGCAGCTACAACCCGGTACAGGTATGCCTCCACCGACGTCGCCAGTGCCAACTTCTGCCATGGCGGTTTTGTATTCTGGTTTTGCGTTGCAACCGTGTCCAGTTTCTGGCCAGGCGAGCTGTAAGGCAACCTCATTAAGGCTATTACTCCCACAAATTCCGGCAATAGCGGCATATTGAGTATAGGCTCCAGGGCGCTTACTAGTGGCGCTGGAATCATATACTCCGTCTGCGACATACATACCGCTCCAACGTGGGTCCATGTTGGGGCTAGTAGGGTCGCGCCGTTCGTCGAACATGTTCATAACATAAGGTGAACCTTCACCGTTTTGGGCTTCTTCTTGCGAAAATCCCATGGCGACAGCCTTATCGATGTATTTTTGTGCCGTGCCATTGTATCGGAAGAACATGCGTTTAATTCCCTCTGGTGTGGTGAGATCTAGTCCTTTGCCATAACTATCATGAATAAAACCGGCGGTGAGTTTGGTTTGACGGAGGAATTCGGCATCGCTGATAGAGTCGGCGGGAGGAAATACGATGCCGTGGCCGTATAACTGATACACGCCTTGCCCGTTGCTTGGGTTGTAGCGGCGAAGGCTGGTTTCGCGATAGTGGATGACGGCCAGCAGGCGCCAATCGAAGCCATAAGGTTGAGCGGCTTCTTCATAAAAAGGGCGATTGGCTTCAATGGCGGCCAGGTCGGCTTCACTAAAGACGTTGACCCCAGCATAGTTTTGGCCATTGGCGGCAGGACCATTAGGACTACAGTTGTCGCTCGAACCACCAGACGGATTATAGTAGTAGACGCCGTAAGCGTACAGTTCATCGAGAGTTGTGTCGGTTAATCCAAGCGCTTGCTGGGGGGGGGGGCGATTAGAAGGAAAGTGAGAACGCAGGCGATAAGGTGCACAAAAAATTGACCAAGATTAAATTGAGCAACTTTCCCACTTTTCATTATTACTATAATAAGTTTTGGATGGAGAGTTGTCAAGAAAAAGCAGCTCCCTAAGGAGCTGCTTTTGGCGACTCTGCGGTCTAGTACATACCACCCATGTCTGGAGCTGCAGGAGCCTGCTTCTCTGGAATGTCGACGATGAGAGCGCCCATGGTAATAGCGGTAGCAGCAATGCTAGTTGCGCTTTGGACGGCTTCTTTGGTGACTTTCGCAGGATCAATGACGCCAGCCTTCTTCAGGTCGACGAGACCTTTTTCTGGGGTCATGACGTTAATTCCCTGACCTGGTTTCGCCTTCTCGACTTCGGCGAGCAAGGCTTGGCTGTTGAGTCCGGCATTTTCCATGATATGGATGAATGGAGCTTGGAGGGCACGCTTGACGATTTTGGCGCCGTCGGTGTCGGCTTTGAGATTGCCGGCGAGATTGACGAGAGTGACGCCACCACCGGTGACGATACCTTCAGCGAGAGCGGCTTTAGTAGCAGCTACAGCGTCGTCGACGCGATATTTTTTCTCGTCGATTTCGGTTTCGCTAGCGCCACCAACTTTAATAACGGCGACTTTGCCGAGGAGAGCAGCAGCGCGCTTCTCGAGTTCTTCGCGTTCGTAGTCGGATTTGGCGAGTCCCGCTTGACTCTGGATAAGCTCAATGCGGCTCGCGACGGCTTTTTGGTTGCCGGCGCCCTTGATAATAGTAGTCTCGTCCTTGGTCGCGATGATTTTCGTGGCGGAGCCAAGAACTTCCATACCGGATTCCTCAAGTTTCATGCCTTTGTCAGCGGAGACGACGGTCGCATCGGTCAAGATGGCGATGTCTTCCATGATTTCCTTGCGGCGGTCGCCGAAGGATGGAGCTTTCAGGACGAGGGTGTTAAAGACGCCTTTGAGCTTGTTGAGAACGAGGACGGAAAGAGCTTCGCCTTCGACTTCTTCGGCAATAATTACAAGGTCTTTGCGACCAGCCTGAGCACACTGTTCGAGGAGCGGCAAGAGTTCCTGAGCGCTGCTGATTTTCTTGTCAGTGACAAGAATAAGTGGTTTCTCGAAGACGGCTTCTTGGCGGTTAGTATTGGTGATGAAGAATGGTGAAGAAAAACCCTTGTCGTAGGTAAAGCCTTCGACGATTTCTTGCTCCATTTCGAGGCCCTGACCCTGTTCGACGGTGACGACGCCGTCTTTACCGATTTTGCTAATAACGTCGGCGATCATTTTGCCGATTTCGGCGTCGCCAGCAGAGATGGAAGCGACTTCGGCGACCTTGCTATCATTGCCTTCGATTTTCTCGGCGGATTTTTCGATGCCCTTGATAATTTCGGCGCCAGCGTCTTCGATTCCCTTGCGAAGTTCCATTGGGTTCACGCCGGCGGCGATAAGTTTGTTCGCTTCGGCGAGAATGTTATAAGTTAAGACTGTGACGGTAGTGGTGCCATCGCCGGCGACTTTGTTGAGTTTCTGTGCGGCGGTCTTGATGAGCTTGGCACCGATAGCCTCGCCAAGGTTTTCTTCGTCGCTAGGAAGTTCGACGGCCTCGGCGACAGTGACGCCGTCATGGGTAATGGTTGGGGCGCCGTAGGATTTTTCAATGACGACGTTTTGACCTTTAGGGCCGAAAGTGACTTTGACGGCGTCGTAGAGTTGTTTCGCGCCGCTCAGGACTTTGTCGCGGGCCTCAGATGTGTAAAAGATTTTTTTTGCCATTGTGATTCCTTTCTATAATGTTGCGAGGACGTCTTCCTCTTTGACGATAATGTAGTCAGTATCTTCGACTTTGATGTCGGTAGTTGAGTAGTTTTTGTAGACGATTTTGTCGCCAACTTTAACGGTTTTGACATCAGGGCCGATGGACTCGACGACGGCGTAAGCAGGCTTTTCTTTGGCTTCACCAAGAAGGATGCCGGATTTAGTCTGGGTCATCGCCTCTTCTTTGACGGCGACGATGCGATCTTGTAATGGTTTTAACTTCATATTAACTCCTTTTGTACCTCTATGATAGCGCAGGTATTTGGCACTGTCAATAGTTGAGTGCTAAAATGTTTTTATCGTATTGGATGGAGTTGACAACTATAAAAAATGCTAAAATTTTTATAGTATAATGAGATTATGAGTTTGAAGAGTACAGTGGAGAAGATTCCGGGATATAATTCCCTGGTGAAACCGTTGCACTATTTGCAAGCGGTGCGAGCAGCGAAGAAGTTTGATTATCCGGCAAAAGATCTTAGGGTGATTGCGGTGACGGGGACGAATGGCAAGACGACGACGAGCTTTATGATTTGGAAGATGTTGAACACGGCGGGACATAAGACGGGATTGTTGACGACGGTGGGGTGGAGTGAGGACGGCGAGACGCTGCATCAGCAGATGGAACATATGACGACAGAACGGGTTGAGGTCTTAAATGAGCGGATGGCGAAAGCACGAGACGCGGGGGTGGAATTTTTGGTGCTAGAGGTAACTTCGCATGCACTGAGTCAGTATCGGACGTATGGAGTGCCGATTGAGGTGGCGGTGCTAACGAATGTGACGCCGGAGCATTTGGATTATCATAAGACGTTTGAAAATTACTGGAAGGCGAAGGGGCGATTATTCAAGGAGGCGAAAAATAGTGTAATAAATGCGGATGATGATAGTGCGGAGTGGTTTATGGAAGTTGCTAAGAAAAATGCGTCTGGTGAGATAATTACGTATGGTATTGAGAATGGTGATTTGCGGGCTACAGAGATAGAGTTGGGGGCGGATGGTGTTCGATATTCGTGTGGTGATATGAAGATACGGACACAGATTCCAGGAAAGTTTAATGTTTATAATTCCCTGGCGGCAGTGGCAGCGGGAAAATGCGTGGGGTTGAGCCCGGCGGAGATTGAAAATGGGATTTCTGCTTTAGAGTCGGTTGAGGGGCGGATGACGCGGATATGTGAGGGGCAAGACTTTGAGGTGATTGTGGACTACGCGCATCAGCCAGATGCGTTGGAGAAAGTGTTTGTGAGCGTGGGGCATGGAACAGGGTTTAAGGGCAAGATCATTGCGTTGCATGGAGGTGCGGGGCGGCGTGATCATGCGACACGTGAGCCGCGAGGTGAGATTTTGGGGCGCGAGAGCGATATTGTGATTATTACGGAAGATGATACGCGAGATGAGGATCCGCAGGAGATTGCGCAGATGTTTGTCGATGGGGCGGTGAAGGCCGGGAAGACGTTGGATAAAGATTTGTTTGTTGAGTTGGACCGGGAAAAGGCGATTCGGAAAGCGATTGGGATGGCGAAGGCTGGAGATTTGGTGTTGATTCTGGGTAAGGGGCATGAGAAGACGATTCTCAGGGGGGATAAGGCGGTGCCGTTTGAGGATATTAAGGTGGCGGAGAAGGTGCTGAAGGAGAAGTAGTGTTTCATAATCTTCTAGTTAACCTACCTACATTACTTTAGCTATACTTTCTGGAATGGGACGTTTCACGTCTGATTTTAGGCTTCAGTTTTTCCTACGGATTGCAAAAAGTTCCGCAGAACAAGTTTGCGCTGACTTTTTGCTAAAACTGAAGCCTAAAATCCGGTTCAACGCCTTTATATTCCAGAAAGTATAACTAGAGTAATTATAATCTGCTTAGTTAAGGATTATAAAGCATTAAGCTATCTCTGTTGAAGTATGGTTGAACTTGTAACGTAGGAACAAGTTGAGCTAGAGGCAGCAAAGGGGAAAGGCAAAATAGCGAGCATAGCTATCCGATGGTACCGTGTTTGTAGCGCTCATGCCTAGACTATACGCATTGGTTAACGAACGCGTTGTACGTGACCAACCGTATCCATAGCTACCTACGACAAAAGCGCTTCCACTATTGACGTTTACATACCCGCTACGGACAAAAGCCAATGGTAACTGTACTATGGTGGTGGCGCCGGAAATAGCATGGCGTAAGAAATATCTCAGGCCTAAGCCCGAGATATGTTTAGAGGTGGTGGATGAGATTGGCGATATTGTAAGAATTATTGTCGATTATAATAGTTTGCTCTTCAGCCCCTATGATACTGATGAGTTGCGCAATGGCTTCATCCTTGCCGCTGCCCGTCGATACAATATCGAGAAAGCCGTAAAACCGTTCTGTACTGGCGCCGCTTGGCAACGTGCTAAAATCGGTGCCGATTTGTGATAGGACTTTGATAGGCCAGCCTTGCGCCTCGATGCGACTTTTGCATGAACGGAAACGTGGTTCAGTCTTGAACCACAGGCGAAGTCTAATGGCAGTTTCCGTGAGCATGAGCTCGATGCTATGACGATAGGGGCTATAGCTGATTGGTGCAGCCCGGTCGCAGACAAGACTCTGGATTTTACGGATCAGGCTGCGACTTAGCTCGTTAATATGAACTAACTCATTTTGATTAGAAAAAAATGCGCCGCCACTATCCATGATGATGTAATCGACCAGGCTTTGCCAGTTGGGTAAGATTTGGTTGAGAACGGCGTGATTGTGTCCGGTTACAATAACGAAAAGATTGCCGGCGTTACGCCAGTTTTTGACGGCACGTAAATTCTCTTTGAAGATGATTGGGTCTTCTTGCTTGAGAGTGCTGTCGAAATCGCTGCAAAGGATCATTCATAATCACCTCCTTGTGAAGTTACTCCCATTCCCTATTGTTATTTATTATAACACGAGATTATTTAGTAGCGGCGGGAGTAGCCTCAGGGTCGTAATTTGCGATACCTTCGGAGATAGTTGCAGGAGAGATATTGAGGGCGGTCGCAATAGCGGCGGCGCAGGCCATATAAGAAATGACAGGTTCTCCGGTCAAGAAGCTAGCAACGGTGAAAGATTGGCGGCCACAGACGAGACTGGCTTCAGCGCCTTTGCGGTAAAGTTTGGAGAAATCAATGCGCATGTCGGAATCGGAAGAGGCGCCGTAGGTGATAGTTTCGTTTTTACCGCGGAAGTTGGAAAAATCAGGATAATGTGCATCGTCGCGATTGAGAACGACGACCTCGGGATCCATACGGAAAAGAGTGGATTTGGCGTTGAGGTAACCTGTGGCATCCATGTCGTTTAGGCTAGAAGGAATAAAATCGGTTAAGGCGGCGACATAAACAGGGAGACCAGAGAAGGTTTCGCGATCTAGAGCGGCGGCTGGAGTGGTAATAATAGCATAAGTAGCTTTTGCTTTCCAAGCGTCGTTGAGGAATTTATGGAGGACGGAGGCTTTGACGTCATTGTCCGAGGCAAGAATGGCAACTGGTTGGTTTGCGGCGCGTAAGATTTCGTGGACATAGTGCGCGACGGTGGATTTGCCGGTGGAGCCGGTGATACAAATTAGGCGAAGGTCGCGAGCAGGATGACCATAGTAAGCAGCAAGTAGTTTGACCTTCGCTCGCTCGAGGCGAAGCCGTTTGTGATTCTTCCCCGAATTCTTATTACCTTCCATGATGACTCTATTGTAGCATGTTTTTTTGATTTGGGGTGAAAAAAGTATTGGTCAGATAAGAAAAATGTGGTACAATATAAGTGTTGCGAATCTTCGCAATGCTCATTTTCATTTCAGGTGGATACGAAAGCGCTTGTCGCAGACTTATCCACATTTGCACCCGTAGCTCAGCTGGATAGAGCGTTGGCTTGCGGAGCCAAAGGTCGTAGGTTCGAATCCTGTCGGGTGTACCAAAATTTGGGTTAAAATCGGTTATTTTCGTTTTTCGGGTTTTCGCTCGTCTGGAGACGCGCTTCAACCCCTCAAATTCGAAAATCCCTCGATTTTATCACCAAATTTTTTGTTGGTAAGATGCGCTTCGCTAGATAGAAGCCAAAATAGCCCCTTTTTGTTCTCAAATTTTGTGGGATCAGTACTTAGATAGGATGAAGAACCTTGAGCGAAGCGAATGGTTCGATTGCTGTAGGAGGCGAGGAAGAAAATAGATGTTTTATCTATTTTGAATGTGTTGGTTGGGGTGCTCAGTAAAATAATTGTTTTTGTAAAATGGTTATGTTTGCTATTAGGGAGCGTTTTTGTTAGGCTCATAATATGAGTGTTAAAGAATCAAAAATTATGTTAGATGAGATGCATCACGCTTTTGACACTGTGTATGCCTCTGTTCGTAAGTATAATGATAAAACTTTTATGGAGTTTGGGGCTGAGCTCGCGTTTCTGTTGTTTTATTTATCGGGGGATGAAATCAATGGTTTGAAAATGCTTTTTGAGAAAATGAGTAGTGGATGGTATATTTTTGCGGTGTTTGCTTTGATAAGTTTTGTTGTTGCGGCGATATTGTTTATTATTGCACTGACTATCGGAAAGTGGCATATACCACCAGATGATAAGATTTTGTTGGAAAGGCATCAATACTCAAAAATGAAAGAGGAGGATCTCTTGGATGAATTGATTGATGAATACAATGAAGATGTATCGCATTGTATTAGGAAAGTTAGAAATATTAAGCAGCTTTCTGATGTTGGTTTGTATTTTCTTGTATTTGGCGCGGCGAGCTTGTTGATTATCAAGTTTTTTGGAGTATAATGTAAGCATGGTTAGTTGTTACGTCATTGATGCTTAGCTTGAGTGTTTTTCTGTGGGGATAATGGGGTGTAGTTTTGGCTTTTGTCCGTAGCGGAGATGTTAATCCGCAGTATGGGGAGGGGCGTTTTATGGGTGCGCGCAATTACAATTGGTCACGTACAGCGGCGCAGTCGTCTTATGGTTACTTTTTTTATGTGAATGGGGATTATATTGGGCCATCAGGTCGCGACTATAAGTTTTATGGTTTCCCCCTCCGCTGCCTCTACTCAGGTAGTGCCTAATGGAGGAAAGTGTGGTATGATTGAAGTATGTTTGGGAGGTTGAAGCCAGCGAAACCAAGTAATAGCCGCAGTATTGACGGGATGAGGAGTCCACGGGCGGTTGAAGGTGATTCGGCGGTGTTGGATGCGCAGGCTCTGCCTTGGATGGAGGAAGAGCCGAAGCCGAAGGCGGTGGTGAGCGACGCGAAGTCGGATGAGGAGCAGTTGAAGACAGCGCAACGGCAGAACCGGATTATCAATTTCTTTAATGCTGATCAGGTAGTGACGGTGACGCCGGAAGAGATTGTGGGGCTGGACTCAAAGAATTTGAAGGAGTTGAAGCGCGAACGGATTAATAACCTGCGGCGGGCGGCGATGGAGGCGGAAGAGCCAAAAGCGAGTGCGCGGCAGCGGGGGGCGTTTCTGCGGCGGTTGGCGCAGGATGAGATTTCTTTGGAGGATGAGGCTGAATTCCTGATGCTGATTCGGGATCCGTTGAATGATCCGGAAATTGGGCCGGAGAAGATGTTTGAGACGATTACGCGTGACCCGCGCCAGACGCAAATTTTGGCGATGGTAGCGGGGCTGAATGCGTCGAATTGGCAAAAAGTTGATCAGGCAGCGATGACGAAAATTCTTAGGACAGAGCAAAGAGTAGGAGATCTTCGGACGCCGGTGGGGTTCAAGAAGTTAAGGCAGCATTTTCTTAGAGGAATAAAACCGAAGGCAAAAGAGCAGGTTTATCGGCGGTATGTGCAGTCGATGAATGAGTTGGAACGGACGCTGTATGGTGAGCGGTTGGATTATTACTTGCAGTTTGAGCAGATGAGGAAAGAGGCGCTGAGCGATGCGGAGGCGGATGGGGTGATTGAGGCGGCGCCAGAGCGGAAACGAGTGAAGATTGAACCGGTGACGGCGGAGCGAGCTGGAGAGATGTTGGGGCGGGCGGTGATTGATGGTGACCCGTGGCGAGGGGGCAATTTGGAACGGCATCTTAGTACACACAATCTCGCGGTGGCGAAGTTGGGGCCGGCATATGAAGTAAAGATGGGGGCGGAGCGAGTGTATTTATCGAAGGTATTCCAGGTTGGAAATGGGGTAATGGGAGTGATGGCGTATGTGCCGGAGCGGGATAGTTATCGGGTACGGTCGTTTTATAAGGAGAATAATCAAGCGTTGTGGCGGTATTTGCCAGATTATATCCGACGGGGAGATGGCGGGATTGATCGATTTTGTTATGGATATGGCGAGGAGTCGGTGACTTTGCCATTGGAGCTGCAGGAAGCGTTGGTGAAGATTGAGCGCGAACATGGCGTAATGTCGCTCACGGCAAATAGTGCAGCGTATGAGCCAGAGTTTTTCTTGACTGGGACGGCGCATGCGTATGAGACTTTGCAGGAGTATCAGACGTTGTGGAGTTATGGACGGATGAAAGGTGATTATTATACACAGGTGTCGCGTGATGCGATTAATCATGATTTTGGTTTGAATGGTTTAAGTCAGAAAAAGGCACCGTATACGTTGAGTATTGATTATAATCGGGCGCCGGATTTTGAGCAGCAAGTGGTGGAGTTTGAGTTGGATACGGTTGATGCGGGGAGGGTGATGGCGGAAGGTTTTTTGTCGCATGACGGACAATATAATTGGCTGTTTTGTCGTGATGCGAAAGGGCGAGCGTGGGTGGAGTACGTCGAGGCGGTGTCGCCACTGACATCGACGGGGCTAAGGCGTGATTGGGCAGTGATGGGTGATTTTGCAACGAAATTGTATGAGCATAGCGCGCAGGCGGGGATTTATGGAGACCGGAATGATACGCGCGGGGCGAGGCAGTGTATGTGGAATAATTATTTGAGTAATATCCCGTTGATACATGAGTATGTGAAGAGAGGCTAGTTCTCGGAGCGAGCTACGGCGTTGAAGGCTGTACTGCTCAGTCGACGTACGCTAAGTACGTCTCCTTCTGCGGTTCGCCTTCGCCTTGTATCTCATCTCCGATAACGTTGCCCCAGTTGACGCCACTCGGATAAAGTTTATGGTATAATTATAACAATGGGATTTTGGAATCGGAATAGAGGTGGGGAGAGTGCTGCTGAGTCGCCGGTGGCTGATACTGGTAATGCTTGGCAGGAGATGGCGGCGACGGTGACATTGGAGCGTGAACAGGCAGAAAAAGCGCAACGGTCGCTGGAACGGCAGCGGAGGGGGCGACCATTATAACGTGCGGCATTACTAGATATGGAGATAGTAGTAGGAGTTGAGAGAAAGACATAAGTATTAGTAGTCATCGTAGAGGCGGTGCTGGACCTTAGGGTCGTATCATAGCCAGTATAGCTTGCATTGCCGTTATCAAGATTTGTCCATCCGCTACGGACAAAAGCCAATGGTAACTGTACTATGGTGGTGGCGCCGGTGGAGGAAAGAGATGATTTCTTAGAGAAGTATGGTATAATTAGAAGTGGAAGCGTGGCCGAGTGGTTGAAGGCGCACGACTCGAAATCGTGTGGGCGTTTACGCGTCTCGGAGGTTCGAATCCTCTCGCTTCCGCCAGAATAACATAGGTCAAACGGTTTCTGGTCATAAAAAATAACACTCAGTTTCGAGTGCTATTTTCGTTTCTACTCCAAAATCTACTCCATTTCAGACGGAAATCCCCGATTTTGTGAGGTAGTTTTCATAATCCTCTCGAGCTATCGCTCTTTTCTCGGGCGTCAGTTCAAAAAAGCAAGTTTACTTGCTTTTTTGTCGCGTTCCTACTAGGTTCGCTTCCGCCAGGAAATTTGAGCCAGGATTGGCTCTTTTTGGTTGTTGTATTAGTTGATAATGGGCTAATTAGTTGTAATTTCTCGTAAAATAACAGAGGCAATTTTGGGTTGAACTAGTATGCGGTGTACAAGTTGGTTAGAGCCAGCGGAGGGGGAAGGCACCATAGCGACTTGCTGCGCCGATATTGAGATCCGAGAGATAAAAGTTAAGACGATAGGCGTTAGTAGATGCTTTGACTGTTTGTGACCAGCTGTAGCCACTGATGCCTATGTTATCTGCGTTGCCGGTAGCCAAACCAACGTACCCACTACGGACAAAAGCCAATGGTAACTGTACTATGGTGGTGGCGGGAAAAAGTAAAGTCCCACTGATACCATAAAGGTATGAGTGGGGCTGGTCTACGTTGTTACTTTTTCTTATGCTTCGCGAATGCCGAGCAAGTCCAACCAAATTTCCAGATGAGGGTCGGCTTCCAAGCCACGCAGGTTGTACCAAATCTGATCCTGATCCCAAAGTTCGTTGAGAGCGTTTTGGATGTCGCCAAAGATATAGAAAGCTAAAAAAGTGTCTTCCCATTCTTTAGCGCCACTGAAACTGATGCGGATTTCACCAGTAGTTTGGTTCACTACCTGTTCGCTGCCAGCAAGTAACGCATCATCGTCTTCGGTAACAAGGATGTCGTAAGGGATGCGAATCCCGCCATACCAATGCGTCAAGCCATAGCGTGAGAGAATATCCCAGTAACTGTTGTCCAACTCAGTCAAACGTTGCATATGAGTTAGCTTGTTGATGATCGGGCAAACAATGTCATCCGGGATATACTGTCCAGGCGGGCGCTTAGTAGATCTGAAGTCTTCCAGAATTTTACAGAAGTCTTCGGGCGTATCGCCACCGGTAGCTGCGCGTTCCGGGAAATGTTTTAGCATCTGCATTTTGACCGCTGCGAAATCACCGCCGCCCTGATTACTCTGGATATCAAGATGGTAGTAGGGGTGGTCGTTTTCGTTGCGCTGGAATTCGACAAGGCAGCGCCATCCGTTCGGTAAAATGTTACGATGGCGGCAGACCAGTGCTTCGATTGAGCGCATGATTCTGGCGTTAAGCCGAGGTGTGCACTGTGACTTATATTCTAATACTTTCATGGTAATTCCCTCCTGTGAATAGAAAGAGGATGAAGTAACAAAGCAGATGTTAAGGTGCGGTTTGTGTTACTTCATCCGGGTTGTCGTAGTTAACGGTCGTAGCTGTGGACGCGCATGATTTTCAGCCAATGATTAATGACGGGATTTTTGCGCAGCTCCGTTAAGTCATAGTCATGCTGGATGTTTTCCTGAGTACGAGTCAAGGTTTCCTGGATAGCTCCTAATAGCCAAGTGGCAAAGAAGACATCCTGTTCCTGGCTGGCACCAGAGAATGTGATCAAGATTTCGCCCTCGGCGCTCTGAGGCTCATCAGCATTGATGAGGAATTCGTATACCGTACGAATTCCTCCGTACATAGAGGCGATTCCGCAGGTGTCACGTAACCATTCCCTTTGGATTTTAGTAAGGTGAGCGGGGCTTTCGGCCTTGACGATTTCGTCAACGATGTCGTGATCATCTTTTTCAAGCTGTTCAAGCATGTAAAGGATGTCTTTGGTTGCATCGGCGCCTGTGTAAGCCTGTTCCGGGAATTTCTCTAAAGTGGACATCTTAGCGGCGGCATAGCTACCGCCTGCGCCTTCCTGTAAGTGCAGATGGAAATAAGTTTCCTCTTCGGACTTCATTTTGACGATCAGTTGCCAGCCACGCGGTACGAGAAAATCATATTCGCTGGTGGCGGCTTTTGCGGCACGCTGGATGGCGGTAAGCAGAGACAGATAATACTGCCGGTTGTTGGTTTCATAATGCAAAATGTTCATATTTTGCACCTCCTTTTTAGTCTCCTGCGGTATTTAGTTCACCGCGGGGTAAAAATCTACAGTTTTGATAAACTTTTATCCCGTGGTGAATACAAAAGTAACACGTTAAAATACAAAGGGCGAGGCCCTATCTTTCTATTGTAGCACAGAATTGTAATAATGTCAATAGTATGAATAAATATCTTTGCGGTAACTTGCTTAGTTTTATAGTATAATGGAGGGTAGGAGTTTAACTTAAAGTAGGGTGTATTAGGGTAAAATATGGTGAAAGATCAAAAAACGGCGAGTTCATCTAGTATTAAGGTGAAAAAGATTACAGAAGTAAAAACAAATAGGCCGTCAGCGCAGCAAGGGGGTCAGATTAAGGTTGTGTCAAAAGCCGCGCCAAAGATTGCGCCGAAAAATACGTCAAGGGTGGCTAGGGTACAGAATGGTAAAAATATTCCTAAGGGTAAGCCAGTTGAAGTTAAATCTGTTGGGGTTAAGTCCGCTGGGGTTAAACCTGAGGTGGCCAAAAAACAGGAGAAGCCAAGCGATAAAAACAGCGTGGATAACAAGAGTGAAAAAGGTAAGCGCAAACTAAGTAAAAAACAGATTGGTATTATCTGTGGTGTGGCGGCAGTTCTAGTAGTGGCGTTAGTAGTCGTGTTGGTGCTGGTATTTGGTGGGAAGAAGTCGGCGACGGGAGAAGTGGATGGTGCTGAAACTTCGCAGGATGAAGCGGAAGTTGATTATGATCAAAAAGTAACGGATAGGGATGGCGGGAAGTTTAAGGCGGAGTATCAGGCTGGGTCGGAAGAGAGCTTTGCGGTGCGGTTTTCTAACCTTAAGTGCGAGGATGGTTGTAAGAATGTGAGCGAGGTGAAGCTCGGCAAGAAAGTGTTGAAACTAGGTGAAGATTATGAAGTACAACGCGGAAGCATTATTATTATCTTGACGGAAAGTTTGATGAAGGGACTGAAAGAGGGTAAGCACGATCTGATCGTGGTGGTAGTTGAGGACGGTGAGACGAAATTATATGGGGTGAAGTTTACGGTCAAGGCGGCACCGACTTGTGCGGAAGATGAAAAGTTGGAGAAGGGGGAGTGCGTGAAGAAAGATGAGGAAGAGGATGAGAAGGATAAAGAAGATGAAGAAAACGCGGATGAGAGCCAGGATGTAGCATCGAGTCAGGCGACGCCGACAACTCCGAGCAAGTCGCCAGCGGAGATAGAATGCGAGAACACGGTAGGTCCGACGGGATTCTACGCGGTGCACTGGTTTTCGGAGACTGAGATGACGGATGCGACGTTTAGTGGGGAGGCGGCGGCGATGCACCGAGTGAATGGGGTTTGCCGTCCGTATATGGCGCAAATGAATACTTGGACGGGTAGAGGCTTTGCGGCGTCTGGCTGGCCGGTGGCTGAGAATGCGGATCCAGTGGTTCTGGAGAATAAGGGGCAGGATATTATTATGTGGTTCTGGGGTGATGGTTCGACGACGGTTGATAAGGTGCCAGATGCGAGAGGCGTCTGGGGTTATTAAAGGAGGAAGATGAGTAGTATTTTTACAAAAATTGTACAGGGTGAGATTCCCTGCTATAAGATTTACGAAGATGAAAAAACGCTGGCGTTTCTCGACATTGCGCCAGAGGCGGAAGGCCATACGCTGGTGATTCCGAAGCTGGAAGTAGACAAAGTCTACGACTTGCCCGATGAAGACTATCGGGCAGTGATGGATACCGTGAAAAAATTAGCGAAACATTATGAGAAAGTTTTGGGTCAGCGGATGCAGATCAAGATTGTGGGGATTGATGTGCCGCATGCACATGTGCATGTTTTGCCGGTGAATGAGAATTGGGCGGGGGAGAGGTATATGAAGCCGACGGAAGAAGAGTTCAGGGCGCTGCAAGAGAAACTGCGGATGAATTAGGTGCGGTAGTGACCGGAGGCGAGTTCGGATTCGATGACCTGGGTTTCGGCTTCGTTGTAGTCGGGGTCAGTGATGTCGACATTGTCGTCGAGGGTGCCAATTGCGGCTTCTTCGGCGATTTTGGCGGCTTCGGGATTGTAACGCGGTTCGCTAAGTTTGTCGTAAATGCTATTGTCTTGAGAATTGGCGTTGTTCAGGCGCACAAAATGCTGATCGTCGCCGGGTTGGTCGACGATTGTAGTAGTGGATGAGACGTCGATAGCTTCGGGTTCGGCGTCATCATCGAAATAGGTGATTTTTAGTTTTTCCATTTTTAACTCCTGTTTGTTTTGATAGAAGATGTGTCGCCAGGGCTTCCGCCTGGTGGACACGTGTAATTACACTCGTGCTATCAGTGTAGCACAGATTCTTGTTTTTGTCAATGTATGGTATAATTAAAGGAATAAGTGATGGAGTTGGTATGAAGTTTACGAAGAGTTATGAACCGGGAGAGTTTGAGCCGCAGATCTATGCGGAATGGGAGAAGGCTGGGGTGTTTCAGCCGCGGAAGATTGTGGCGGAGTCGTATGAAGCGGAGACGCAGGACTGCTATGCTCTCGTCATGCCACCACCGAACGCGAATGGAAATTTGCATATTGGGCATGGGCTGACGATTGCGATTGAGGATTCTCTGGCGCGGTATTATCGGCTGAAAGGTAAGTCGACGTGGTATATTCCGGGGGCGGATCACGCAGGGTTTGAGACTTGGGTGGTGTATGAGCGTGCGTTGGAAAAACAGGGTCATACGCGGTTTGAGTATTCGCGGGATGAGTTATATGCGCGGGTGTGGGATTTTGTGCAGGAGCAGCGTGGGAATATGGAGCTGCAGGTTAGGGCGTTGGGGGCGAGCTGCGCGTGGCCGGATTTGACGTTTACGCTGGATGAGAATGTAGTGAGTCGGGTGTATCAGACGTTTGAGAAGATGTGGAATGATGGGATGATTTACCGCGGGGAGAAGTTGGTGAATTTCTGCCCGAAGCATCAGACGGCGTTTGCGGACATTGAGGTGGAGCATGTTGACGAAGATGGGAAATTGTGGGATATCGCGTATGAAGTAGTATCGAAGCCAGAAGATATGGTAGATGATGCGAGTGATTTCGAGAAGCATGAGATTATTGTAAGTACGACGCGGCCGGAGACGATTTTTGGAGATATGGCGGTGGCGGTCAATCCGGAAGATGAACGGTATAAGGATATTATCGGGGGGCTGGTGAAGCTGCCACTGACAGATAGGACGATTCCGATCGTTGCGGATGAGCATGCGGATCCGGAGTATGGGACAGGGGCGGTGAAGATTACGCCGGCGCATGATTTTGATGATTTTGAGGTGGGGGAGCGGCATGGCTTGGAACGACTAAAGGTTATTGGTGAAGATGGTAAGATGACCGAGGCGGCAGGCGAGGAGTTTGCTGGACTGACGACGGAAGAAGCGCGGAAGAAGGTGCTGGAAGAGCTGGAGAAGCAGGGGCTGCTCCGAGGCGAGAAGAAGATTAAGCACGCAGTGGCGCACTGCTATAAGTGCGGGACGGTGATTGAGCCGATGCTGAAGGCACAGTGGTTTATTGATGTGAAGCGGCTGGCGGCGGGGGCGATTGAACGATTGGAGCGTGGGGAGATTAAGTTCTATCCGGCGAATAAGAAGAAAGTCTTGATTGATTATTTGAAGAATTTGAAAGATTGGAATATTTCGCGGCAGATTCCGTGGGGGATTGCGATTCCGATGTTCCGGCAGACGGAGACAACGGCGGCGCCGGAGTGGATTTTTGACCCACGGACGAATCTTGCGAAGATTGAGGTCGGTGGGGTGAAATATTATCGGGATGAGGATACGTTTGATACATGGTTCTCGAGCTCGCATTGGCCGATTGTTTGTACGAATTGGTTGGCGGGTAAGGAGAATCCGTATTATCCGCTGAATGTAATGGAGACGGCGGGTGATATTCTGTTTGCGTGGGTGGCGCGGATGATTATGATGGGGGTGTATGTGACGGGCGAAGTGCCGTTCAAAGAAGTATATTTGCATGGTCTGGTACTTGACGCGCACGGGAAGAAAATGTCGAAGTCAAAGGGAAATGTGATTAACCCAATGGAACTCGTGACGAAATACGGGTCGGATGCGTTCCGGCTAGGGATTTTGCGCGGACGAAGTGCAGGGATGAATCAAGCGTTTTCTGAGAATAGTGTGGTTTCGGGGCGGAATTTGTGTAATAAGCTGTGGAATGTAGCACGGTTTGTGCAGAGTATGGTCGATGAGAGTCAGGCAGGGGGTGCGGTTGCAGTGGAGATGTTGCAAGCTGAGGAGAAGGCGGAGATTGTGAACGAGAATGCGGTGCGAACGGGCGGAGCGATGCCGTATTCGACGGATAATATGGGGGAGGATTGGATCTGCCGTGAGCTCGTGAAATGCAAGGAAGAAATTGAAGACGATATGGCGGCATATCGATTCTCGGAGGCGGTGGAGACATTGTATAGTGTGATCTGGGATAAGTATGCGGATTGGTTCATTGAGAGCCAGAAGATGTATAAGAATGTGCCACTACTGAAGGCGACGCTAGAGATGATTCTGAAGATGTTGCATCCGTTTGCGCCGTTTGTGACGGAGGCGATTTGGCAGAGTTTGAGTTGGACGAGCGGGATGTTGATCGTCCAGGAATGGCCGCCGAGGTTCGTCTGGGACGAAATTAGCGCGGAGAATTTTGAAAGGCTAATGGTTGTCGTGTCGGAGATTAGAAGGGTCGTAAATGAGCTCTCAGGGGCCTCTAAAGGCAAAAAGTGGACGGTACTGTATGGTGATGATGCGTTGGTGGATGATAATCAGGTACTGGTGGCGAAGCTCGCGGGAGTTGAGGCGGTGATTAGCTGCGAAGGCCAGCCGAGGGGGTTAAGGCTGGCGCTGGCGAATCATGAGGTTTATCTCGATGTGCCGGCAGAGGTTGTCAGAGAGTATCGTGAGAAGTTGGAAGAGCGGGTGCTGGCGGTGGGGCGGGAGCTAGATGCGTTGAATGCACGAATGATGAATCCGAATTATGTTGATAAGGCGCCGGCGGAGCTGGTGAAGCAGACAAGGGATGGGATTAAGGAAAAAGAGGGGTTGATTGAGAGACTGAAGGGGGAGTTGAGGGTGATAGAGTAGGGGGTTATAATCCTTTAATCAAATGGCTATACTGTCCTAGTATTGTCTTTTCGGAATGGGACACTTCACGCCTAGCGAGCAAAAATAATTTCCCCTGCGGGTCACAAAAGTTCTGGGGACGTAACCCCGCTGACTTTTGTTAAATTGTTTTTTGCTCGCTAGGGTTCAGTGTCTTTATATTCCTCAAAGACAACATTAAAACAGCATATTGATTATTAATTAAGCCTTATAAAACACCAAGTTATCTCTGCTGAAATGAGACTGAACTTGTACGTGGTGTACAAGTTGGAATTTTGTTGGGTTAGAGGCAGCGGAGGGGGCGACCATTGAACTGATTGTCGTTGCCTGATGGGCCAACATCAATGGTAGTGAAGACTAGGTAGTAGGCGCTCGTAGATAACTTAGGTACATATGACCAGTTGCAGCCGGCATCACCAGTGTTACCCAATCGACCATTATTCAGCCATAATGCTCCGCTACGGACAAAAGCCAATGGTAACTGTACTATGGTGGTGGCGCCGGTGGTAATTCTTCGTTGATATATTCTGAAAAAGAAAAGGGGACCGGTATACCGGTCCCCTCCTAATATTAGGAG
>CALBZW010000002.1 GCA_937889535.1 uncultured Candidatus Saccharibacteria bacterium
GCTCTGAGATATAGCGCACATCCATGTCGAGAGCCTCGCGGTCAAAGTTCACCTTTGCAAGATGAGCCTTGACGATGCCCTCAATCTGCGTCAGCTTGGCGTGAAGCTGATAATTCTTCTTCTGATGCGCCAGCCATGCGCGAGGCGATGCCGTAGCCTTCTGCCAATCGGCAACCTCGACCTGAAGCAGGGTCGAGACAAGCACGTCAACCTTGCGGGTATGGATACGAATAAAGAGGGTCGCGGTATCTTTCTTCAAATCCTTGGTGCGGACATGAAACGGGGTCAATTTTTTCGGAGAGGGTGATTTTGTCATATCTTCGATGTTATAAATTTCAGAATGGTGGCGTTTGCATTCGTTCACAATCAGCCACTTTGGTTCTGCAAATATAACAACCCAAACCGCAATTTGTCAAGTCGGGTCACCACGCAGGTCACCACGTTTTTTGAATAAATCTGAAAATCGACAAAATTCATTAAAGTCTATATTACGCTACTATTCAGCATTTTGCCTAAACAGACCATTCAAATTCATTCGCATTCATTCAGAAACTCAGGTTCTGGTGGCACCACTTCTAAGAAAGCTAAATCGCTAATTCCAAAAGAGTTGGCGATTTTTCTTTTAGTCACTACAGGGCGTAGTCACTATAATAGTCACTATCTAAATCGCTATAAACCACGATAAATCGGCTTGATTAAACTGTATTAAAAAGTAGCGTTTAATTCTAAACCCAATTAAATTCTACATTAAATTCTCTGCAAAATAATAGTGACTATCGGCGTGGTGCGCTGAGATAGTCACTACTTCATTCTTACATTGTAAGTCGGGTGCCGGACTGACGGTTGTCGATGTCGTCGTAGCGGGAGCGGTTGCCGACTTCGTGCTCGCGCTTGTAGCCGGATGAGCCGGAACTGACATTGAGGGAAGAGAGTGCGTTGGCAAGATTGACTGTAAAAATCTGCGAGATTTCCTGGGTGTAGTCCTGCGGTCGGGAAGGGAGAATACGGACTCCGGCTTTGGATTGGGTATTCTGTTTTATTCTGTCTTTAACCGCCTCGGCATCCTTTCGAGCAAGAT
This sequence comes from uncultured Candidatus Saccharibacteria bacterium, assembly GCA_937889535.1. Taxonomy (GTDB): domain Bacteria; phylum Patescibacteriota; class Saccharimonadia; order Saccharimonadales; family Saccharimonadaceae; genus Nanosyncoccus. Next base: position 1,079 of record CALBZW010000002.1, read on the forward strand.
GCAGCGTGGCTATTGACAGCAGGAAATCCTGTCGTGCCTTTTCATCGGAATGGAGAGAACGGAACTTGGATCCTTCCTCAGGAGTTAATTCGATCAAAGGCATGTAGCCGTCAGTCAGTGCCACGCGGAGACAGTAGTTGCCGTTTCTATGTTTGACAACTGCCATGCCCTTTATCCTCTTTTGTTGGTTGTGTATCGGATAGCGCATGAGGTATTCGGTCAGTATCTCCTCGGAGAACATCGTGGCCGCTATTGTCAGGCCTACATCTTCGCGCTCGTCGTCTTTCACGCCGTTATACCATGCGTACTGTCTCGGAGAGATTGGTTTGCGGTACGTCGAGCCGTCTTTGACATTGATGAGCATATAGTTTCCTCTGCTGTCTTTGCCCACCTCGACAGTGAACAGGTCGCGGTACACGTCAAGCGGCGATGGTTTCCTTTGTGGTTTGATGGCGAAATCAATAAGCTCCGACAGTTTCATCACCTTGCTGCCGTCGAAGGCTATCTTTTCGGCATGGTCGATTATACTGTAGCCTCTCACCCTGCCGTCCTTGTCCTTCTGGAAACTGATGTCTATGCCAAACTTTGTCTTGAGAACATCAATGAGAGTCTGTATGCGCTGGCAGTTCTCCTCGCTCAACGGCTTGCCGTGGTTGTCAAGTATTTTGCGGATGTCGGTGTTCAGCTTTGCCTTTACCGGCTTTCGCTTCTTACCTTTTGACACTTTGACATTATCGACACTTTGACATTTTCCCTCGGCTATCTCGCTCTTGTATTTCCGGATTATGTAGCGGAGCTGCGTAGCGCGATCTTTACGCTTGGGGCTGTTCCTGGTGATTCGATTGAAAATGTCGCCGATGGCGATATTCCCGGCGTCGCCTCCACACTTGAACAGTCGGTAGCCGTCGAGCGATTTCTCTATCTTGTAGCCATGAGTCTTGACGATATTGGCAAACTGCCCCTCCGTTTCGTAGTCGTAGCTGAGAATCCGGTTAATATCTTTCTTGATGTCAGGAGATAGTATGCGGTTGGCACACTCGTTAAGCCTGCGCCTGTCCTGATGGTCAGAAATGGCATAACCGTTAGGCT
>CALBZW010000003.1 GCA_937889535.1 uncultured Candidatus Saccharibacteria bacterium
ACCTGTACCAGCCGTAGCAGTATTATACTGATAGTAGTTGCCTATGAGATAGTGCGCATCATATGTCTTAGCAGCTGCATCATAAGCCGTAATGTTACCACTTGCATCCGTCGTCGCCTGGAAAGTCGGCTTCCAATCCGCTCCGCTCACATCGATAAACCGAGTACACTTGCTAATACTCTCACCCGCATTCACCGTACAGCTCGTACCATCACTTGGGTTAGACAGGACATATTTACCGAGGTTCCAGCTTCGCGTATCAGTCTGCGGACCACCGCCAGTTACTGCAGCTGGCACCGTAGTTTCCGTAGTCTTCGGCAAATTATTCGTACCATCGCCAGCTCCCTTCCAAGTAAAAGTTCCATTACCGCTAGCATTACTTGCCAATACGCCATTCGCGCTATTAATATTAAGGGCCAAGTTCTGCGTCATCCAGCAGTTACCATCTTTCATCTTGGTCACCCAATAACTATTACCGTCACGATCATCAATCAGTTGTTTCTGAGCATGCTCTGGCGTCGTCTTACAAATATCAGCCGTCATTTCCTGCATGCTTGTAAGCTGGGTCAAGCTCGTCACTGTCTCTGGATTAGCAATCACACTAACCACAACATTATTTGTGTACTCGCCAGTCGGCAAATCCGTACCAATCTTCGCGCCGAAGGCAAGGGTATAATTGTCAGACGCACCACCAGCACTCGACGTATCCGTCGTAATCACCGCCGTAGCCGCACTCGTCGGAACTGCTTTATATGATGCTGTGCTTGCACTGATCCCTTTACCTAGAGCATAACCCCAAGTATTCTTTGCGAAACCACTCGGCGTCTGAGTACCACTCACCGCACCAACCGTGTTTCCAGCCGCATTCTTCAAGGTCGATTCGCCATTCTCAGTCTTCATAAATACTGAATACCCGTCCGAGCTATTCGTATTCACTGAGAGCTGCGCTGTACCCGCGCCAAAAGTCCCTGCCGTCGACGGAGTAATATCAAACTCCACCGAATTCTGCAACGACACAGAAACTACAGACTGGATATACATCCGTGCCTCTGTTGACTGCGCCACAGTCGTCGGACTTCCATCATCCGTTACTAATGCACTCGCCCCATTGCTGCTAATCGGACAGAGCATCGCTACGGTGAGAAGACCCAACACACCGCAACATCCTACCAGCCCGAGGTAGCCGCGTTTGATAGTTTTGTTTAATTTCATTTTCTTCGTCCTTTTTGTGAACTTATTTTATAAACGTGACCTTATATACTTCCCATTATGTCAAAGCGTGAGCGCAATGTCAATACTTTTTATGTTAAATTTCTGAGCCGCGACTAAGCCCTCGAACGAGCCAAGAGTTTTTCTGAGTCACAAAAAAGAGGACCTTCGTCCTCTCCGCCGCGCTGACCTACTGTTTACAACACTAGGACGCCACGACTGCTGAGGCTGACCTACTGTTTACAACACTAGGACGCCCCCATAGCCTCATTATACCACATTTTTCAAAAATGTAACTATCTTTTCTTGCACCTCCTTAGAACGCCATCTTTTGTAATTATTAGTAAATTTCGAGCCCGCCTCGTACCGCTAAAACGATTCTCCAGCCAACGAATAGCATCCATATCACTTCCTTTTATTTTTCTTAAATCAAACACCAAGCTGCCTGACTGCTGGGTAGCCTCATAGAATAATCTCTCAATCGATCTACGCATATTCATAAATGGCACTTTCGACTCCCATTCCACCCCATCCATCCAAAAATCCGCCCGTTTCATTCTAGATGTATGCGATGCCGGAATTAATTCAATATCGTACCCTAATTTCAGAAAATATGCTACCGTCTCATATTCATGTGGCAACAAAACCACCCCATTAGCTACCAACTTCCCCATTTTTACATCTTTCACCCCCACACTCTATCACACCCCTGTAAAAAAGTACACCCTCCACCCAAACTGTACACATTTTTACTCAACCCTAGGGGTGTATTTTATCCATACTTTATGCTAGAGTAGCACAATGAAATTATCCAAAACCGGCAAAGTTGTTCCGAATGGTGTTAAACCCATACCCCATGAATGGGATACATTTTTGTTTTTTACCAACCTAGGCAAAAATGTAGAACTAATCATGCCATCCAATACGCCATATAATAAAAACGCCGACTGCATTATAGATAGCGTAATCTGGGAAGCTAAAAGCCCCACTACTACCAACCATCGATCAATCGAACGACTCTTCTATAGCGCCAGCAATCAATCCGATAGTATTATCATAGATCTGCGTCGTGCAAAAGGCAAGGAAGACGCCGTCGCCACTCTCGAAAAATGCTTCAAAAATACCCGCAAAGTACGCAACATGCACATCATTACTCGTAACGGAACGCTTAGGACCTACAAAAAATAGCCTTGCATCACACAGCCAAACATGCTACAATAAGACCATTGAGGGCGACCTACTGTTGTAAACAGTAGGCCAAGCCCTCTTTTTAGTCACCCCTACACAAAATCACACCCTCTACTCCCCCAGCTTCTTCTGCCTTTTCTCCCTTGTAAAGAATTCCAACTTATCCCCGACCTCAAGCAAAATCTTCTTCTCGGTCTTCATCATGAGTCCCCCAACCTCATTCTCAATCAATTCTTTCGCATCAATCTTTTCTTTTTGTACGCTCTCAACTTCCGCCTCGCCCAGCATTTCCTTCTTCCGCATCACACGTGCCATTACTCCCGGCACCAGCTTCCCGCTCGTCACCTTACCCCCGGCAATCAGCTCCGTCTTCGTCACTCGGAACACCCCCATCACATCCATCACCCCAACCTCCGTCTCGACAACTTCCTCACCCAATAGCTTCTCCATGCTACTCCGCGCGTCATCCAACAGCTCATAAATCACCCGGAAATTCCGCACCTCAACCCCATCTCGAGCTGCCAATTTCGCAATGTTCGTCGGCACGTTCACATTAAAGCCATAAACCACAGTATTATCGCCCGCCGCCATATATACATCATTTTCCGTCACATCCCCCACCCCCGTCGCAACAATATTCAGCGTCACTTCTCCCTTCGTATCGATCAATTTCAACGAATCAACTACGCTTGTCACGCTTCCAAGCACGTCCCCTTTCACGATTACATTAAACACTTTCGAGTTATCCTCAACGTTCATCATCCGCAGCAGATCCATACTCGTCACGTTCGCACTTGCCGCATCATCCGCCGCGCCCTGAGCATTCAACAACGCCGCCTTGCGCGCACTCTTTTCATCCTTATATTCCAAGAATCGGTCACCGAAATTCGGCAAATCCTTAAACCCGGTCACCGTCACCGGCGTACTTGGCCCAGCCTTGCCCTTCGGCTTTCCTCGAAAATCTGTCATCGTCCGTATCTTTCCATACACACCCCCCGCCACGACAAACTCACCGACTCGTAGTTCCCCGCCCGTCACCAGCAAATTCACCACACTTCCCTTACCAGTCTCCATATGGCTCTCAATCACCAAACCTTCCGCCGGAATCTCAACATCCGCCTTCAGTTCCTCAACGTCCGCCACCAGCAAAATATTCTCCAGCAACTTCTCCAACCCCTCACCAGTCTTTGCACTCACCGGAATCATAATAATATCACCGCCCCACTCTTCCGGCATCAAACCATGTTCCGCGAGACCCGCCTTCGTCCTCTCGACATCCGCTCCTTCGCGGTCAATTTTATTAATCGCTACGATAATTTTCGCATTCGCCCCCTGTGCAAACTTAATCGCCTCTACCGTCTGCGGTTTCACCCCGTCGTCCGCCGCCACCACGATCACCACGATATCCGTGAGCATCGCCCCATGCTGCCGAATCGCCGCAAAAGCCTCATGCCCCGGAGTATCTAGGAAAGTAATTTTCCGTCCATCATGTTCCAGCTGATACGCCGAAATATGCTGCGTAATCCCTCCAGCTTCCGTCTCCACCGTCTTTTTCTTCAACAAATTATCTAGTAGCGTCGTCTTACCATGATCGACATGTCCCATCACCGCCACCACTGGTGGTCGTGACACCGCATTTTTACTCAACTCTCGCTGCCCCGTCTCCGATAACTTCGACGCCGTATTCTTCCGCTCCAGTTTAACATCTGTCATACCGAGCTCTTGGATCATAATTTCCGCCGTCTCAAAATCCAACCGCTGATTAATCGTCGCCACAATGCCATTCTTAAACAGCTCACCGATCAACGTCGTCACCGCGAGACCCAAAGCCTGCGCCAACTCATCTACCGTAATCGAACCGGCAATCCGAATCACCTTCTCCGCAGAATCCGTCGCCCCATCAGTCTTTCCCATAATCCTCAAAGCTCCTTTCCGCGTATTACTTTTACCCTAGAAACAATCACCACCCCCAATTTCACATTCAGAGTTTGGTAAATTTTGTAGCTAGAATGGCGATATTTTGCATTCAACCGTCGCCCGCTCGCCTAGAAACGCGCTTCGCTTGACTTCACGCAAGATAGCCCATTATAGTACAAAATCTGGCTCCCCGGACTGGACTCGAACCAGTAACCTCGAAGTTAACAGCTTCTTGCTCCACCATTGAGCTACCGGGGATTATACAATCGAGTTATCACTCTTACAGACCATTATACCATACTTCCCCAAAAAGCAAACCTTTTTCTCGATTTTACCCTAGAAACTCTAACAAGCCGCATCACAAACCCTAACTTTCCCCAAAATACAAAACCCCGAATACTCAGACCTCGTCCTTTCTCCGGGATTAACCGCGGTTTTCGTAAAAATTCTGTAAAAAATTACTTAGAACCGCTAAAAGCGCCCCCCCCCCGATTTGCTTTTTTCCGTCCCTTAATCACTGCGTTAATTTCTTCAACACAGCTCAAGATATTTTGCCGGTCATCCTCTGTCAAGGTCTCGGTATGATTCAGCAAGTATTTGAACATCCGCTTCCAATCCCTGAGTTGTTGACCGCCACTTTTCTTAAAGCTCCGCCGAAGCTGCCCAAAATTTAATCCAATTTTCACCGGATTCTTAGGCGCTACCGCCACCGCTCCAAGCGTGTTGTCGTACAATGCGTCGTACTCCAGCTGTAGCACCTCCGCCAACTCCCGCTTCGCCTGCGGCGTCCGCGGTACCGACCGATCCTTCTCATAATCAATAATCGTCCCACGGTCCAAACCCAACAAGTTCGCCAACTTCTCCTGCGTTAATTTCAGCTCCTGCCGCTGCCAACGCACCTTTTGCCCAAAAGTCAGCCCTTCTGGCATTTTCATTTCCGTCGTAATGATTCCAATCATCAGCCACCTCCTAATATAAACATCCAGCAACATCTTATCAGATGTTGCCTCATTTTCAGCAAATCGTCATTTCACACTCTCAAAGTACTCCCGAATACCATAATTCTAGCATATTTCCCCATAAAAATCAACCCACCTCAGTCCCTGCGCCCCTGCAACACGCGTCCACAAGGCAAGGATTGACTTTTTACGCCATCTGTGCTATAATGGAAGTATAGGGTGGCTAATTTTATTTGACTATGGACACAATTTTTATCACCATTGCCGGTGTGGCCACCGCCACTTTTCTCGTACTGTCGATTTTTGTCATGGTTTCCTCCCAGCGCCGCCGCCGCGACGCGATTGATCGCTTCCATTATCGCCCCCGGAAACAACTCATGGTCGGCAGCCAAAAACACTGTTTTCAGCTTTTAAACGACATTTTCGGCCAGCGGTTTTACATCATCCCCGACGTCAGCCTCTCCGCTCTCTTGAGCCACAAAGTCGGCAGCCAAAACCGCCACGAAGCCTACAGTTTTATCGAGAATAAGACTGTTGACTTCGTGTTTTGCAACAAACGCACTCTCCGCCCCGTCTGCGCCGTCAAGCTCGACGACGGCACCAAATCCAGCAACGACATCGGTAGCGACCCCAAGGATATGGAAAAATTCTTCCGCAGCGCCCGCCTCCCCTTCGTCCGCATCGAAAAACCCGCCAAACTCGACCGCCAAACCATTATCGAAGAGTTCTCCCGGGTCATCTACGAAACCAGCATTCTCGACCCCAAGAAATCGCGAAAATCCACCAAGAAATAACTCTCACTAGTAGCGTAAGCCCCTCAACCCTACAAAAAAATAGCGCCCCACCGCGCTATTTTTACCTAATATATTACCCTATGGTCAGGCTAATCTTCCGACCATCCCGATCAACATCCAAGATCCGGAACTTCTTCCGTTCATTTAGAGTAAAGACCTTCTCTGGGTCGGCATCGTTCCCGTCCCCAAGCTCAGAGACATGTACCAATGCTTCAACCGCTGGCGAAATCTGTACAAACGCACCAAACGGCGTAATCCGCGTAATCGTGCCTTCGACTTCGTCACCACGCTTCAAGCCTTCAACCTCAGACAACCATGGATCTTCAGTCAACTGCTTCATTGACAGAGACAAACGCTCCTTATCAATCGCAATAATCTTAGCTTCAACCGTCTCGCCAACCTTGACGTAATCTGCCGGATTATTTACGCGTTCCCAAGAAATCTCAGAAATGTGGATCAAGCCTTCAACCCCGTCCACGTTCACGAACGCACCGAAGTCCACCACGCCCGTCACAACGCCTTTCACGACATCGCCAACATTCAACTCTGCAAACCTCTCTGCAAGACCATCTTTCACGGCCTCCTTCTCAGAGAAGATTAGCTTATTATCCTTGCGGTTCGCATCCAAAATCCGCACCTTCATCGGCTGACCAACCAAGGAGTTCAACCTCTGCAAGATTTCATCCTTGTCAGCACTACCAACTCGCGGATAATGCTCTGCTGACAGTTGTGACACTGGCAAAAATCCACGAATTCCCTCGTATTCTGCCAACAAACCACCTCGGTTCGCATCAAATGGCGTCACCTCAATCACTTCACCAGCATCCAGACGCTCCTGAATCTCATCCCAACCCTTTTCTTTCGCAGCCTTGCGTAATGACAACAAAATACTGCCATCACCCATCTCCGACTCAATCACTGAAGCCGAGACCTCATCCCCAATATTCAAGTTGCGAGCAAAGCTCACCTCTCTCCGAGGAACAACCCCTACCCCGCGCGCACCGAGATCAATTAAAATCTCGTGCTTCTTAATCGACAGGACTTTACCCATCACCGTCTCCCCCACAATCGCTCGCTTCACGCTATCATCCGCGCCCGCCAGCAATTCATCCATTGTTAGTTTGGCTTTTGCCATAATTATTATAATTATCCTTTCTTCAGGTTCGTTCAAAAACCTCGACCAAGGCAGCCATCCCTCTCGAAATCCTTGAACGAACCCAAAATCTACCTACCATTATAACAAACTCTACTCTGTTTGTCTACCATTTTGCCTCAATCACGTGTCCCTGCCTACCCCTCACACCCCGGACAATGATACTGCCCATCTTTCGTCTGATAGCGCGTCAATCCACATTCCGGGCACTTCGACTTCTGATGCAACCATTCTCGATAGGTATCTAACTCCTCTTCTGCATATTCCACATCATAAACTACCCCATATCTCGAACATAGACCCTTCGCCTTTTCCCACGCTTCTCTCTCCATTTTTAACCGTTCTGGGTCAGTTGCATAAAATTTGTGTTCAGAAATTGCATGCCCTAACTCATGCAACACCGAAAGTTTATATTTTTCAGGCATTTCCAAAAAATCCTCCGCTGGCTCCAAAACAATTGTTCGCGGCGGCCGAAAAGTAAACCGCTTACCATTAAAAAACTTATACTGTGAAAAATCTTTCTTCAAGGTGCATACAAAATTATCCAACTCCACCAAGCCATTATCTGAACCTCCGACCATACATATATTATAGCGCGCCACGTCCAAAACTCCTATCACAAGCATTTTATCTAACGTCGCAAAATATCAACCCGCAAAAACTGCCCCAGATTCAAACTCTGAGGCAGTCAATTAAAGCTATTTCTAAATTAAGCAGCTTTCTTTGCTGGACCACGACGAGAAATCCGTCCACCCTTCGCACCCGCAATCCGTGCTAAAGCTGGATTTGCGGCAAAGCCACCAGTATGGCCATTCTGACCGCCCTTACGACCGATCTGGGAGTAAAACTCCTTACCATACTTCTCACGATTAGTCTGGGCAGCTTTCAAGCCACCGGCTTTCGTTCCTGACATGCTTTTTCTCCTTTTGCCCACCAATTAACTATTATCTAACCACCCTTTTCTCATCATGCTTAGACACCATGATTTCTGGATGTTACTATCATTGTAGCATACTGCTTTAGTTTTGTCAATATGTTTTTGCTAAAAATATGTCATAATCTGCATATCACCCCTATAAAAATCCCTAAAATTCCCCTCTTGTTTTATTTCAAAAACCTGTTTTTATCACATTTTTCAAGCCGAACACATTCCCTAGACTTTTCCGCATCCCTGTGGAAAATACCGCTTGACTTTATGCATATCATGATATAAAATAGACATAACTTTAAACGAAACTACTGCGAGGTCGTTGAAAGTTCACTAAGCTATCAAAATCATCCTATATAGGGTGATTTTATTCTTTTATAATATCCATGCAGCTTCATTTCAACACCAATATCCCCACCGGCGCCACCACCATAGTACAGTTACCATTGGCTTTTGTCCGTAGCGGATATGTGAACTTAGCTAATGGCCAAGGCTATGGCATTGGGTTAAACGGTCCAAGTCGATCTAGAACAGTCAAGTCAGTTAGTGCTACGTACCGCTTAGGTTTCAATACATCTACTGTTAATCCATCAGACTACTATTGGTATCCTCGTTACTACGGTTTCCCCCTCCGCTGCCGTACTCATGGCAGGAAAAATAAGGCGAGATAGTTACTTTCAGAAACCATCCGCAGGGCAACGGCCCGAGGAAGAGGAGGCTTGCACCCGTAACGAATCTAGTAGGAGTCCGAAAGAAGAAAGAGCAAGCTCTTTCTTCCGAGGCGACACCCTAGAATCTGAGCGAAGCGAAGACGGATGAGAACTCCGTGTTGAAGAAAGTAGCTATCTCTCCTTCCTTTTCCTCCATTAGGCACTACCTGGGTAGAGGCAGCGGAGGGGGAAACCAAACCAACGATAGCCGTTATCGCGCGACGGAGCGAGTTCGGTAGCAACAGTGCGAAGATAGTAGGCACCGATAGACGAGATAGAAGTATGCGACCATGCGCTGCCCTCATAGCCGACATTATCTGCCCGACCGTAACGCAAAAACACATACCCACTACGGACAAAAGCCAAAAAGCCCACCACTCCTACACCTAAGTCATCAACAAACCTTCCTACAGCAATATCCGCAAAACTTAAACTTCAGTACATAGTAAAAACGCCACATCCGTGGCGTTTTTACTATGGTGGAGTAACAGGGATTCAAACCCTGGACCTCTGCCTTGCAAAGGCAGCGCTCTAATCAGCTGAGCTATTACCCCTAATATAACATCGTAACGAACCAACTGGTGGGGATATGTGGACTTGAACCACAGACCTCTAAATTATCAGTTTAGCGCTCTAACCAGCTGAGCTATATCCCCAATGTACTCATTTTACCCCATAATTACGCAAAAATCAAGGCCGAAAACTCCCGTAAACCGCCCCTGGATCCAATTTCACCCCTCGTGCCTGTGCCATCTCCGGCACCGTCAAAAACTCGTACCCCTCTTTCCTGAGATCATCAATCACCCCTCCCACTGCATCCACCGTCGATCCATAAATATCATGCATGAGCACAATCGCCCCATCAAACGCCCTTTCTGTCACATGTTTCCGCACCGCTGCGGCATCCTTAACTTTCCAGTCCTCCGGATCAATCGTCCAAATCACCAGCGGTTGCTGAACCCCCATCTTCACCGTATCATTAATCGCTCCATACGGTGGACGCGTCAACCTCGATACATGCCCTAAATTCGCCTGAAACACCCCATCCATCGCCACCACTTCCTGCTGCACCCCTGTTAGATCCAGCGTCGTCAAATCCACATGCCCCATCGTATGACTTCCGACAACATGACCCGCCTGTTCCTCGCGCTTCAAAATCTCCGGTGCCGCCTGCGCCATCCTCCCTATGACAAAAAACGTCGCCTTCACCTTCTTCTCTTGTAAAATATCCAACAATCGCGGCGTCGTTGCTGGCGAAGGCCCGTCATCAAACGTTAACGCAATCAGTTTCTTATCTTTTGGCTTACGCACCGGCAAATTCGCTGGTTTTGAGCGAGCATATGATACCCCCACGCGCAATCCCCCTTGCCCTTCCCCCTCCGCATCATCAATAGCATTCAATTCTCCACTATCCTCATCCATCACCTCTTTAGCCGCCATCACTTCCTCCTGCACCCCTGAAGCCATTTCACTATGTCGCAACATCCCCCATGCCGAAAACACTGCCGTTAAAACCAGCATTAACCCTGCCACAACCTTAAACCATGGAAACAAAATATTAAAATCACGCATTTTTTGACCAATGGTCAGTTTTTTTACGGTAATCTTCGTCCGTCGTGCATGTTCATCCCCTACCCCCTCACTCTCAACCTTACGCTCTCGGCCTCCGCTTCCTCTTTCTCTTTCTGTCGGTTTCTGAGTCGTCTTCCTACCTTTCTTCACCACCATTACCTCCTAGAAGGCATTGTCTCGCCCACTCATACATCGCAATCCCCGCTGCCACTCCTACATTCACCGACCGCGTTGAGCCAAAATTCTCAATTTCTCGTACGTCTTGCGCCTGCGAAAGCGCTTCCTCCGTCAAACCCGTTCCCTCACTACCAAAAAGCAATGTCGTTTTCTGTACAAACTTTTTACGCGCCAGCGGCCTCACTCGACTATCATTATTTTCAATCGCTACCACTTCCCGTCCTCTCCTCAGTTGGTCTGCATAAAAACTTTCTACATCCACCCAATACACTATCTCCAAATATTTATCCGTGCACATCGCACCCCGACGATTATACTTTTTCTTCCCTATAATATGCACTTTCGCCGCATTAAAATTATTTGCACTCCGCACAATCGTCCCTACATTGAAATCATGTTCAACATTCTCAATTGCCACCTCTAATGCCGACCGCTTTTTATCCAATTCAGCAAAAACTTGTTCATTCGGCATACCTTTGTATTCATCCTGCAAATTCCGTGTATCAATTTTTGTTTCCAAGTTCTCCATACTACCTATAATTATACCATATTTAAGAGACGAAACATCATTTGAACCGCTTTCACCAAACACTTCATCCACCAAAAATCACCCTCACGGGTGATTTTCAGATTAACAACTTAGTTGTGCAATTCATCGACAGTCGTAAAGCTTTTCTGGGTCTGGATTGCTCCAGTCTAGTGTTCCAAGCTTCCGAACACTATCCCAATCAACCTAGCTACAGCACATATCACTATATACTGCGCATCAATCTCCCTAGAAAGGAGGTAATCCATCGACACGTTCTCGTACCGATGCCTTGTTACGACTTAACCCCAATCATCTCCCCCACCTTAGGCCGCCAAAGCGGACTTCGGGTGTTGGTGACTCTCATGGTTTGACGGGCGGTGTGTACAAGACCCGGGAACGTATTCACCGCAACATGCTGATCTGCGATTACTAGCGATTCCGACTTCAAGAAGGCGAGTTTCAGCCTTCTATCCGAACTGGGACCGGCTTTGGTGCGATTTGCTTCACATCACTGCTTCGCTTCGCATTGTACCGGCCATTGTAGCGCGATTCTAGCCCAAGGCGTAAGGGAAATACTGACCTGACATCATCCCCTCCTTCCTCCCCGTTACCGGGGCAGTCCTACCAGAAAAATCCAACTGGTTGCAAGGGTTGCGCTCGTTGATGGACTTAACCAAACATCTCACGACACGAGCTGACGACGGCCATGCATCACCTGTCTCGAGGTTCCCGAAGGCACAGTTCTCTTTCGAGAGCCTTCCTCGGATGTCAAGCCTTGGTAAGGTTTATCGTTTACCATCGAATTAAAGATCACGCTCCACCGCTTGTGCGGGTCCCCGTCAATTCCTTTATGTTTTAATCTTGCGATCGTACTACACAGGTGGGATACTTAACGCGTTAGCTTCGCAACTCTGGGGGTCGATACCCAAAACTGCTAGTATCCATCGTTTACGGCGTAGACTACCGGGGTATCTAATCCCGTTTGCTCCCTACGCTTTCGTGCCTTAGTGTCAGAACCGTCCCAGTAACCTGCCTACGCTATCGGTGTTCCTTCTAATATCTACGGATTTCACTCCTACACTAGAAATTCCAGTTACCCCTAACGGTCTCGAGCTTAGCAGTTTAGCTAATAGTCTGAATGGTTGAGCCACCAGATTTCACTAGCTACTTACTATGCCACCTACGCAACTCTTTACACCCAGTCACTCCGGATAATGCTCGGATCCTACGTATGACCGCGGCTGCTGGCACGTAGTTAGCCGATCCTTATTCATAAGTTACCATCATATTTCTCGCTTATAAAAGCAGTTTACAACCCGAAGGCCTTCATCCTGCACGCGGCGTTGCTCCATCAGGCTTTCGCCCATTGTGAAAGATTCCCTACTGCTGCCTCCCGTAGGAGTCTGGGCCGTGTCTCAGTCCCAGTCTGGATGATCATCCTCTCAAACCATCTAACGATCGTCGACTTGGTGAGCCTTTACCTCACCAACTATCTAATCGTACGCAGGCCACTCCCAAAGCGCATAAATGCTTTAATCCGAAGATCACATGCGGTATTAGCCACTCTTTCGAGTAGTTATCCCTCACTTCGGGGTATGTTCCCACGCGTTACTCAGCCGTCCGCCGCTCGTCAGCAGCTTCACTGTTCCCTCGTATCAGACCACTTGCTCAAAGGCCAAGTGCGACAAGAGAACGGTGAAGCCCTGCTACCGCTCGACTTGCATGTATTAGGCACGCCGCCAGCATTCATCCTGAGCCAGGATCAAACTCTCCATTAAAGTGGCTTATAAAAAGCCGGTTTGAACCAAAGTTCATAAATAACTGACGATGATAAGTCTGCAATTCTGCCGGAGTTACCTCCAACATATTTTACAAACCATAATTGCACAACTAAATTGTTAAAACTCGCTAAGAATTCAAGCAAAACTCATTTTCTAAGCTCTCGCAGTTCTTAGACTATCCCCATCTTATCGCACATCTTAAGAAATGTCAATAGGTTTTTTGGACTTTTTTCGACTTTTTTCGACTTTTTTCGACTTTTTTCGACTTTTTTCTACTTTTTTCTACTTTTTTCAGAAAAATTGCCAAAAATCGTCCAAAATCAGCATGGTTCTACAAAACACCCGTCAAAAACGCCATTCCTGCACCAATTATCACCCCTATCATCGCTCCTACTACCACTTGCGTCATAGTATGACCCTCTACGAGCGGAAGTTCCGACTTCCCTGCCGCTTCCAGCAGCTCATTTAGTGCCTTTCCCTGCTCCCCCACCGCATATCGCACATGTATTGCATCATATACTACTATCATCCAAACACATAGCGCCAAGGCAAAAATGCCCGATCCAAAACCACTTACGCACCCCAAATACATCGTCGCAGCCGTCAAACTCGCTGTATGCCCAGACGGCATCCCACCCGATCGCGAAAAATACCCAATTGCCGTCTTTAAATTTACCACGGTCTTAGCTTTTTTACCGGAAACCACCCCTGCAATAAGCTTCCAGACTTGCGCTACCAAAAACCCCAATCCAAACGATATAAGAGTAAAAACACATTCCATCTTGCGCCAATTATAGCATAAAAAGTGTTAACCTAAAATTATTTACGCTTATTTTCGACTCTTACTGCCCTTGAAACAGCCTAAACTTAGTCCTATTCCAGCTATCAAACCTACCCCTGCCGCCAAGATCCACCACAAATTCAATTTTGCCCCTTCTTCTAAGTCGCCCAGATTCGGCACCTCCATAATATCAGTAGTATCATCCATGATTCCATCTATATCTACATTTTCCGCCATATCCTTAGAATTACTTCCCTTGCTCCCCAAATCATCATTATTTTCTCGCTCAATTACAACAAACTTCGTCTCCGTAGTTGCCGTCAATTCCTCGACCTTTTCCTGGCGCACCTCAGATTTAACTAAGTCCCTATTATCTGCACTCTCCAGTAGTGCAATTTGCTGCCTTAATTCCGCATTTTCTTGATCAAGTTGGCCTTTCACGCTCTCCAGCGCTTCTTTTTCTAGTTTTAGCTCATCTCTTTCTTGTTTTAAGTTCTCTAACTCCGCCGTGTCTCCCGAATTACCCAAACTTGCATAATACTCTCTCAACGCACGCGACAACTCCTGTAAGCGCGTAACCTCTGGCATTATTTCGTCATAATCCTCCATCCCCTCCGTCTTCGGTAAAGTAATTGACAGGTTATCTAAGGCAAAATCCGCATCATCTAAAATCTTCACAACATTATACAAATATTTCCGTAACCCGATCAACTCATCACGTGCGTCTTCGTATCGTTTATGCAAAATTGCATTCCACTCCTCATCCCAAGCAATAATCTCCTCTGTCGGCATTTCTACCTCTGTATAGTCTGCCATTCTTACTTTATACGATCCTTTATCCCCCTCTATACAAATCATCGTCTCCGGGTCAAAAATCGACGAGTGCGTACAATCACGATAACTAATTTTACCCCGTGTCCACCAATTATCTTGCCACTCCGCACCTGTCTTATGGCCATATTCTATCGCATAATACACAGTATCTGTCAGATTCTTACCTAAAGATACTGGCTTATTATCCTCCTTCGGTATCACATATTGATAGAGGTCACTCACCCCGTTCGCATCATAATCCCATACCGTTTTCCATGTTACACCATCTTCGACGCCCAACTCACCTAATTGCTGATCAGCTTCATCTTCCGTCACACCACTTTCATAGTCACGATAAGCCACTGTAATCCTCTTTATTACCCAATCATCTTGCTCATAAACCTGAATACCCATTTGATTGTTCTTATAGTCTATCGACAAAAGATGAAAAAATGGATTCTGATCTTCTGGATTCAAAAATATTACGTCTCTGCTAGTACCCGCAGATAACAATGACACACTATTACCTGATATGGGATCGTCGCTCAAAAGATTATTTATGCTTACCGTACGCTCTGTGTTAGCTGCGACCACTGGCACTACAGCTCCTAAACTGCTAATAGTTAACGCCGCCGTTGATAATAAAATTGGTGTTTTCTTCACAATTTTTCCTCGTGATTAATTTAATTATGTCCGCCAGTGTAACAAAATATTTTTAATTTTTACAAACATAAGTTCATTAAAACAGAGGTCAAAATGCTTACTGTTTAGAGACTCTGAACACAAAAATTATTCATGTTTTTCTGTATAAAATTTTTATTCATCATCTTTGTCTTATCCTAGTCTCCTTCCTTTTTCTCCATTAGGCACTACCTGAG
>CALBZW010000004.1 GCA_937889535.1 uncultured Candidatus Saccharibacteria bacterium
TCCGTAGCGGGTTAGTTAATCTTCTTTATGGACAAAGTAGATTTGTGGGTCAAGATGGGTATGGTTGGTCGCGTACGTCCGGAGCATCCGCTTTCTCCTATCGTCTCGTTTTTCTAGCTACAGAATTAAATATGCAGATATCGGATCGCTACCATGGTTTCCCCCTCCGCTGCCTCTACCCAGGTAGTGCCTAATGGAGGAAAAGGAAGGACGAAAAACATCAAACTTGTGCTTGCTAAAATTTCTTGATTTATGGTAGGGTGGGGAGTATGGTCGGAAAGATTATACCAAATGGAGTTTCGCTCGAAAAACATGAATATGAAACAGTGCTGTTTTTTACTGACCTAGGGTATAATGTTGAACTTATTCCAAAGTCAAACAAAATGGGTGAACATACTCCTGATATTCGTATGAATGGGTTATTATGGAAAATGAAAGCGCCAAAGGGAGAAGGAAGGTTTTTGATACCGAATACAATTCAGCGTGCAGTGAAGCAGTCAAAAAATATCGTTATTGATTTACGCCGAACGAAACGTCATCAATCAAAGTGTCTCCGTGAGATCGAGCATGAATTTCGTAGGTCTACAAGCGTCCGGTGTATTTTGGTTATTATGAAAAGCAAAAAACTGATTGAATTTAGGAAGTAGTATGATATAATATGGGGTATAGAGGGCAGGACCAGCATTGGATATATGCAGGACACCGCCCTCATTTTTGCTGTACGGCAGCGGAGGGAGAAACCATCCCAACGATTGCTGTTGTCTGACGGATTGACATCAGAAGTACTGAAGTATAAGTAACGAGAGATGTCAGATGAGCGCGTCGTATGTGACCAGGCATCACCCTCGTAGCCGACGCGGCTAATGCGGCCGTTGGTCACATGAACATATCCGCTACGGACAAAAGCCAATGGTAACTGTACTATGGTGGTGGCGCCGGAGGGATTTTTTGATGAAAAATAGAAAACAGGCTTGCGGGGGGGGGGGGCATTATGTGGTAAAATGAGAAAAAGATAACTTGGAGATTTTATGAACAAGGTGACGAGCTGGTTGTGGGGAGTAGTATTAATAGCACTCGGGGTGATTTTGGGGATTAGTGCGCTGGGAATTATAGAGATTAATCTGTTCTTTTCGGGGTGGTGGACGCTGTTCATCATTGTGCCGTGTTTTATTAGTCTGTTTGGGAAAGATGACGATAAAACAGGGGATTTGATTGGGATTTTGATCGGAGTATGTCTGCTTTTGGCGTGCCAGGGAGTGATTCGGTTTGATTTGCTGTGGAAGTTGATAGTGCCAGTGGCGTTAGTAGTAATTGGGGTGTCAATGATTTTCAAGGATGCGCTGAAGGGGAAAGTGCTGAAAGAGGTGAAAAAAGTACAGGGAAAATCGGGGCAGAAGGAATACTGGGCGACGTTCAGCGGGCAGAATTTGAATTTTGCGGGGGAGAAATTTACGGGGTGCCGATTGGAGGCGGTGTTCGGTGGGATTAAGTGCGACCTCCGGGAAGCGAAGATTGAGGATAAGGCATTGGTGAAGGCGGGCGCGACGTTTGGTGGGGTGACGATTTATGTGCCAGAGGATGTCAAGGTGAAGGTGGTGTCGACATCGATCTTCGGTGGGACGAGCGATAAACGGAAGAATATTAATGATGAGGCGGAGAAGACGCTGTATATTGACGCGACGAGCGTGTTTGGCGGGGTGGAGATTCGCTAATGAACGGTGCGCAGAAGACGATTAAGGGGTTGGCGGTCGCGCTCGCGATCGTAATTATGGTAAGCGTGTTGTCGGCGTGTGTCGGGGCGGGGATGATTCTTAGTCGGGTGTTTTCGCCGGATAATGCGGTTGTGATGGAGGGGGATCAGATAACGGCGGGGGAGGAATGGGAAGTTTCTAAGCTGGATGAGTTGAAAATTGAGCTGGGAACAATGAGCCTTCGGATTGAACGAGGTGATAAATTCCAGGTAGTGGCGGACGAGGAGAAGATAGAGGTAAGGAAGAATGGGGACAAGGTAGAGATTGAGGAGAAGGATTTTGGCTGGCTGCAGTGGTGGGATAAAGTTGGCGGAGAAGTGAAAGTAGTATTACCGGAAGCTGTGGAGATTCAGAAGATGATGCTGGATATGGGGGCTGGCGCGGTGTATGCGGAGAATTTGGTGGCAGAAGAGCTGGACTTGGACCTTGGGGCGGGGAGGGCAGAGTTTGATGGTTTGAAGGTAGCGCGACAAGCGAAGATTGACGGTGGAGCAGGAGTGTTGATCGTGCGAGGGGCGGAAATGGGGAAGTTGGACCTGGATATGGGGGTGGGGAAGGTAGAAATTGAGACGAGTCTGAGCGGAGATAGTAAGGTGAGTGCTGGGGTAGGGAAGCTGGAATTGACTTTGGTAGGTGGGGAAGATGATTATCGGGTGAAGTTCGACCAAGGTTTGGGGTCGTTGAGTCAAGATGGGATTAGTTTGGATAACCCGAATGGACGGAATTTGGTGGAGATTGATGGTGGGGTGGGGGCGATTGAGCTGCGGCTGAGGAGTCGTGCAGATTAGCTTTCGTGGCTGTGTCTAGGCGAATACGATAGAGATATGGTATAATATTGGAATGGAAGAAATTCGGAAACAGTTAGCTGAGACAGTAAAGCGGCTTTTTGGGGTAGAGATTGAGCCGGAAGTGACACCGGCACCAGAGGAGACGGGGGCGGATTACGCGAGTAACGTGGCGATGAAATTGGCGAAAGAGGTACATAAGAACCCGCGGGACGTGGCGAGCATGTTGGCTGAGGCGATGTCGGAAGGCATGTTTAGGGTTGAAGTGGCGGGGCCGGGTTTCTTGAATTTTATATCACCAGACGAATATTATGATGAGAAAATGGCGGCTGATGAGGGGGAGTTTATATCACTAGATGAATATTCTGGGAAAATGGTGGTGGCGGAGTTTTCTGATCCCAATCCGTTTAAGGTGTTACATGTAGGGCATTTGTATACGTCGGTCGTGGGGGATAGTATTTCGCGACTATTGGAGCTCGCTGGAGCGAAAGTGGTGCGGGCGAACTTTGGGGGGGACGTGGGGCTGCATGTCGCGAAGACTCTGTATGCTTTGCGGAAGCGTGCGATTGAGACTTTGACGATTGAGGAGATTGCGGAATGTTATGTTGAGGGGACGCGGGCGTATGATGAAGATGAGGTGGCGAAAGAAGAAATTACGGAATTGAACAAAATTATTTACGCTTTGGCGGAGCTGGGCGAAGAAAAGTGTCAGGAACGGTTGGAGCTCGAGATGGTGGCAGAGGATTTTGGGCGATCAACGGCAGAGATTGCGCAGATTTCTGGGCTGTATTGGCAGGGGCGAGAGCTGAGTTATGAGTATTTTAAGGATTTTTATGGGCAGATTGGGGTGAAGTTTGATAAGTTCTATCCGGAGTCGAGCGTGGCTGATCGGGGGCTGGCTGAAGTACGGGAGCATGTGGGGAGCGTGTATGAGGAGAGCGAGGGGGCGATCGTGTTTCGGGGAGATAAGGTGGGACTGCATACGCGAGTGTTTATCAATGCGCAAGGGGTGCCGACGTACGAAGCGAAAGATGTGGGGCTGATTTTTACGAAGTGGGATGACTGGCATTTTGACGAGTCGGTGGTGATTACAGGGAATGAGCAGACGGAATATATGAAAGTGGTGTTGGCGAGCGTGAAGGAATATGCGCCGGAACTTACAGAGCGGACACGGCATTTGACGCATGGGATGGTGAAATTGCCGGGGAATGTGAAGATGAGCTCGAGGAAGGGGAACTTCCTCAAAGCAGTTGATGTTATCCAAATGGTTAGACAGGAGTTGGCGCAAACTTCAGTTAACGATTTGATTACGTTGGCTGCCATTAAATATGCGTTTTTGAAGTATAAAATGGGGGGCGATATCGTGTTCGACCCGAAAGAGTCGGTGGCGGTAAATGGGAATTCGGGTGTATACTTATTGTATTCAGCGGTGCGAGCGAAGAAGATTTTGCAGAAGCTAGGGAATAATGAGCGGGGCGAACAAAAGGATTTGGATGAGAACGAACGAAAGTTTGTGCGGAGATTGAGTAAAAAACTTGTTCAGTATGGTGATGTACTGGGTGAAGCAGTCAGTGAGAAGGCGCCATATAAATTGTGCACATATTTGTATGAGTTGGCGCAGGAGTTTTCGCGGTTTTATGAGCAGGTGCGAGTGGTTGGAGGGGGGCATGAAGATGCGACAGAGAAGTACGTACGGGTGTATGTGAGGGTGATGGAACAGGGGTTGGGGCTGTTGGGGATTGAAGTGCCGGAAGAGATGTAAGGGTTTGGTGTTTGTAATCTTCTAATCGACCATATTATCTTACTCTAGCTATACTTTCTGGAATATAAAGACGCTGAACCGGATTTTAGGCTTCAGTTTTAGCAAAAAGTCAGCGCAAACTTGTTCTGCGGAACTTTTTGCAATCCGTAGGAAAAACTGAAGCCTAAAATCAGACGTGAAACGTCCCATTCCAGAAAGTATAGCTAGAGTAATATATAGTCTGCTTAATTAAGGATTATAGAACATTAATTCACCTCTGTTAGGGTAAGGTTGAACTAGTAACGTAGGAACAAGTTGGGGTAGAGGCAGCGGAGGGGGAGACCATTCCAGCGGTCATAGTAGCTTGATGGATAGATTTCACTCGGATTAATACCTAGGCTGTAAGTAGAGGGCGCAGATCTAATCGTACGCGACCAACTATAGCCGTAGGAGCCGACATAGTTAGCGTAACCGTAGCTGATGCCAACATACCCACTACGGACAAAAGCCAATGGTAACTGTACTATGGTGGTGGCGCCGGTAGAGGGGATGGGGTTATGATAGAATAAGCTTGTGGATGGTTAAGTATCCATGGGAACCGAGGGAAGCGTTTGAGGTTAAGCTCCAGCTGTCGAAAGTTCTCTTAGATAGAGATCGTGAAGTTGCTCTCTCAAGTTTTGGGCTTAAAAATAAGGGAGAATAGTTGAACTGGCTTCGTTCATGGATGAGGTCAGATAGAGTCAGCTTCTTTTGTCTGTGTTGCCTAGATGTTTTATTTCTGGCTTTTGTCCGTAGCGGGTATGTGAATTTGGGCGGTGGTAATATCAACAACGTCGGTAACAACGGTTATGGTTGGTCGAGTACGGCTATTTCGACGTCGTTGGCCTATAGGTGGCGGTGGACTCCTACGTCAGTTAGTACAGAGGGTGACCCTAGCCGCTTTTACGGTTTCCCCCTCCGCTGGGGTGGCCGCGGTGCGGTGCCGATCTTTGAGATGACCCTGCTAGGTCTGGCGGGGTCACTGGTTTTTGTTTGTAGCGGAAGGCTTGAATAAAGTAAGAATGGCGGATGTCGGAATAATGTGTTACAATATAGAATATGAAAAAAGCTAAGTTGCTATGGGTTGATTTAGAGATGACAGGTTTGGATCCGGAGAAGGATCGGATTTTGGAGATTGCGGCGATAGCAACAGGTTGGGACTTGGAGCCTATAGTGCGAGGAGATGAGCGGGCGGAGATGACGGCGGTGGTGAAAGTGTCGGAAGAGTTAATGCGCGAGCGAATGGTAGGGGAGTTTTGGGAGAAGAATGCGGAAAGCCGAGATGGGCTGATGGCGCAGAACGCCGAGGGGAAAAGTGCGAAAACGGTCGAAGGGGAATTATTGGCTTTTATTGATAAATGGTTGGGCGATGAGGTAATTTTGGCGGGGAATTCGATTCATCAAGATCGGAAGTTCATTGATCGAGAGTGGCCGGAGGTGGCGAAGCGTTTGCATTATCGGATGTTGGATGTGAGTGCGTGGAAGGTGGTATTTGAGGGGAAGTATGGGAAGCGATTCACGAAACGGGAGGCGCATCGGGCGCTGGATGATATTAGGGGAAGTATAGAAGAGTTAAGGTGGTATTTGGAGATGATAAAATGATTGATGTGAAGAAAATTACGGGAATCGGGGGGTACGAGGAGAAGGAATGGAAAGATGGCGATGAGGTCGATCGGATTTATGTGACCGAGGAGAATGAAAAGGCGTTTCTCGTGGTGCGGCCGAAAACGATTGAAGTGAGGTGTGAGAAAAATCTGGGGAGGAAGTTGCGCGAGGAGTATGAGAGCGTGATGGAGAGCCGGTATTTTGGACGAGGCGGGATTGAGCTGGTGATGTGTGGGCAGATGGAAGATGCGGAAATTGAGGATCTAGTGCGACTGAGTTATAATTTGACCTTGGCGGAGCAGCAATAGGCTATGCGGGAAGAAACGTTGAGACTGAGAAGTGCCGAGAAGCGACCGATTGTGGTGGCGATTTTGACGTTCGTACTGACGACGGTGCTTGTAGTGGCGGTTAATAGTTATATACAGAAGGCTTTTATGCCGGAGTATTCGATTAGCCGGTATGTTGGAACTGAGACGTGGAGCGCGATTGTGTTTGCGTTGGCAAATTTGATCGTAGCATATAGCGTGCTGGTATATCTGTATCGAGTGGGGGAGAAGTGGCAGTTTTGGCGGGGGTATTATTGGGTGGTGATATTAATGGCGGTGGGGTTAATCGGGCTGTCGGCGTGTCCGATTGGATATTTTGACTTGCCGGGTGAGGCGTATGCAACAAGTGCGCCGAGCCATGTACATGAAATTTGTTCAAGATTAATGTTTATCTGTATGTTGGTAGTGGCGGCGATTGTATTATTGTGTAAAAAAGCGAGTCGAGCGACGCGGATGGCAGCAGCGGTGTATGTGGCGTATGGGCTGGTATGCGTTTTTGGGTATTTTACTGAGGGGGCGTGGTTCGTGAGTCGTGTTTTGGTGTTTGAGTCGTGCTATTTGTTTGGATTTTTGTCGTTTTGTCTAGGGATGCAAGGTAGTAAGAAAGTAGAGGAAGGGAAAGATGAGTAAGAAGCAAAAGAAAACTGAACCGGAAGTGACGCCAGTGAAGTTGGTGAAAAAAGTGACCGAGAGTCAGTTTATGAAGGAATTCAAGGAATTTATCAATCGCGGGAACGTGGTGGAGCTGGCGATTGGTGTGGCGGTTGGTGGTGCGTTTACGACGATTGTGAAATCTCTGGTGGATGATATTATTATGCCGATTACGAGCTTGCTCGCGGGAGGAGCAGATTTTTCGTCATTGGCGATTGATGTGCCAAATATTTTTGGG
Source organism: uncultured Candidatus Saccharibacteria bacterium (assembly GCA_937889535.1). GTDB lineage: Bacteria > Patescibacteriota > Saccharimonadia > Saccharimonadales > Saccharimonadaceae > Nanosyncoccus. The sequence continues at coordinate 7,137 of CALBZW010000004.1, forward strand.
GCGGATACGACGGCGCATATTGCGTATGGAAATTTTTTGCAGAATGTAGTGAACTTCTTGATTATAGCTTTTGTAGTGTTCATTATTGTGAGGTTTTTGAATCAGATGAATGCGAATGCGAAGAAAGTGGAAGAAGATTTGAAAAAAGAGAAAGAGCGCGGGAAGAAGGGCTAGTTCTCTCGAACTACTACTTTGTCAGAATCTCCGCTACGCGCTCTCCGTACGCTAAGTACGGTTCGCTTGCGTTGCTCGATTCTTCCGCGTATTAGCTCCGAGATAACGTCGCCGTACGCGCATTACAGGTTAGTCGCCGGGATTGGAATAGGCTTCGAGGTTTTCGTGAATGGTCATGAGGCTACTATGAAGCGGTTCGACGATTTCGAGGAGCTTTTTGTCCTTGGTGCGAGAGATGACTTGGGAGGTTAGAGAGAGGAGCAGGGAGACCTGGAGGTTGATTTGGTTATCGTAGGTGCGATCAAGAATGCCGTTGAGCTTGGCGTTTTCGAGGGAAAGATTGAGGTTGGAAACAAGAGATTCTTCCTCTTCAGCGGTTTTGCCAGTGAGCTTCAGGTCTTCGCTTTTGGTACCTTTGTTGCTGTAGTAATCTTTGAGTTGGTTTGAGGCGCCGGTGAGGACGGTTTGCAGGGAGGAGCCAATAGCGCGAAGGCGGGAAGATTTGAGGGATTTGTTATAGGTTCTGAGGGTAGAGTTAATCTGGTCGGTGCGAGAGTAGAGCTGTTTAGTGGTGTTCCCAACTTTGCTACTAAGATTGCCAAGGAGGCTACCGAAAGCGATAATGAGGACAAAAAGGACGATGCCGCCAGCGGCGATTTTGATGATTGTAGTCTTGGAGACGTCACCGGAGGACTTTTTTACCGGGCGGTTGGATTTGGAGATTTGATTCAAGTATTCAAGGCTATCCATAAACACATTATAACACAGCAGGGCGAGTATAATCGAGCTTTTCGGGACACGATGTCGCGCCAGCCCGCCGTCGCGGGTGTCGCGCATCTTCGTTCTCGGCCGTAGCCTCCGGAGATTCCCGAAAGGCCCGATTATACTCAATATGTCGATAATAATGTGTTTATAGATATGCTATACTGGTAGTATGGAGGATGCGAAGGAGGAGATTCGGGCGCGGTTGCCGATTGAAGATGTGGTAGGGCAGTATATTGAGTTGAAACGTGCGGGACGGAGTCTGAAGGGGCGGTCGCCTTGGGGTGTGGACAAGACGCCGTCGTTTATGGTGTCGCCAGAAAAGGGGATTTGGCACGATTTTTCGGCGAATAAGGGCGGTGATATTTTTAGCTTTATTATGGAAGTTGAGGGGGTGTCGTTTCGGGAGGCGATGGAGAAGTTGGCGACGCAGGCGGGAGTGGAGCTGAAGCGTTATAGCGGTGGCAATCGGAAAGTCGCAGAGCGAAAGAAGCGGGTGCGGGAACTACTTGAACTGAGCTGTCGATTTTATCAGTATTGTTTGACGAAAAATGAGAAAGTTTGTCGCTATGTCTTTGAGAAGCGAAATATGACTAAAGGAACGGCGCAGACGTTTCGGATTGGGTATTCGCCAAATCAGGGGAAGGCATTATTGCAGTTTTTGACGAAAAAGGGGTATAAGAAGTCGGAGATGGATGCGGCGGGGGTGTTGAATCGGTTTGGCGGGGATATGTTTCGGGGGAGGATGATGGTGCCGTTTATCGATACGGGGGGTGTGATTGGTTATACGGCGCGGATTTTGGGTCAAGGGGAGCCAAAATATTTGAACACACCGGAGACATTATTGTTCAATAAGGGACGGTTTATTTTTGGGCTGGAACAGGCGAAAGAGAGTATTCGGCAGAATGGTTACGTGGTGATTGTGGAGGGGAATATGGATGTGATTTCGTCGCACCAGGCGGGGGTGCGCGAGGCGGTGGCGACGAGCGGGACGGCGATGACGGAAAATCATTTGAAGATTTTGTCGAGATTGACGCCGGATGTGAGGTTGGCGTATGACGGAGATGCGGCGGGGGTGAAAGCGACGGAACGGGCGATTATGATGGCGGGGGATTTGGGGGTGAATTTGAGTGTGATTTCGGATTATCATGGGGCGAAAGATCCAGATGAGCTGATTCAGAAAAGCGAGAAGCTGTGGCAGGAGGCGGTAGCGAAGCCGCGACCGGCGGTGGATTGGCTGCTAGATAAGTATGAGGAGAATCTGGATTTAAGCACGGGGGTAGGGAAGCGAGAGTATGCGGATGTGGCGATGAAGTTACTTCGGAATGTGCCGCACGCGGTGGAGCGGAAGCATTATGAGCAGCAGGTGGCGCGAAAGCTGGATTGTAGTATTGAGGATCTTAGAGAACAGAAGATTGTAGAGCCGCCGAAGAGACTAAAGAAGGTGGAATCGGGGGTGGAGAGTGATGCTTTGCAGGGGATTAAAGATAGTTTGCAGGCGATTGTACTGTATGGTGGAGTGACTGAGATCAAGGGGGTGGAAGTGACGGAAAATGAAGTGAAGATTGCGGAGTTGGAATTAGTGTATGATGCGCGCTATAGCGGGTGGACGAAAGAGGCACTAGAGGCGGAAGCGCGGGAGCTGCTGAAGAGACTGAAGGTAGAGAGTGCGAAAGAGGAGGTAGAGAGGTTGACGCGAGAGATGGAAGCATTGGGAGATAGCGAGGAGGACCAAGAGCGGCAGGCAGAAATTCTGAAGAGGATTATGGTGTTGAAAAAGGGGTAGGCGGGTAGGCTCAAGCGTGATATAATAGGGGTGTCCTAAACAATTGAACGATTTTAAGAGTATAGCTCTGGTAATATGGTAATTTTTGTGCTTTTGGTAACGTACGACTCAGGATGCTAGGGCACTGCTCTCGGCCTGGGTACTATGTTGCTTTGAAAGTGCATGGCTATACTTGTCGTAGAAGGTTGTTTAGGACACTACCGAGCAGTGTCCTATTTTGTGCGGAGTCGGCGGGGAGTTGTAAAAAACAGAGATTTTAGTATAATGTGTTGTAATGGATAATGATGAAGAAATCTTAAAGAATAAAAATGCGGCTTTGGACTTGGGGGAACCTGAAGCAGATGAATTAGCGGCAGAGGACGAACTTTCGGATGAGGAGCTCGCGATTACGGCGGATAATGTCGATGCGTTTGCGGATGATTCGGTGCGGATGTATTTGCGTGAAATTGGTAAGATTCCGCTGTTGACGCAAGAAGAGGAGCTGGATCTCGCGAAGCGGGCGATGGATGGTGATAAAAAGGCGAAAGATAAGCTCGCTGAGGCAAATATGCGGTTGGTTGTGAGTATTGCAAAGCGATATGGTGGGCGAGGCTTGGATTTTCTAGATTTGATTCAAGAGGGGAATACGGGATTGCTCCGCGCAGTAGAGAAGTTTGATCCAGATAAAGGCTTTAAGTTTTCGACGTATGCGACGTGGTGGATTCGGCAGGCGATTACACGGGCGATTGCTGATCAGGCGCGGACGATTCGGATTCCGGTACATATGGTAGAGACGATTAATAAGGTTCTCCGGACGACGCGGCGACTAACACAAGAGCTGAATCGTGAGCCGACGAATGAGGAAATTGCGGAAGCAATGGGGATGGATGTCGATAAGATTGAATACGTGATGCGGATTAAGCAGGATATTGCGAGTTTGGATGCGAGTGTCGGTAGGGATGGAGATGATGAGGAATCCGTATTAGGGGACTTTGTGGAAGATAGTGAGCGGGATTCGCCAGAAGATGCGACGGCGAATCAGATTCTCAAGGAACAGATTGCGGAGATTTTGACGACACTGAGTGAACGGGAACAGAAGATTATCCGGTTGAGGTTTGGAATTGGGGGTGGACGGCCACATACGTTGGAAGAAGTTGGGAATGAGTTCTCGGTGACCCGGGAGCGAATTCGGCAGATTGAGGCGAAAGCATTGTCGAAGCTGCGTAAGCATAAGCAGACAAAGAAACTGCATGGGTATTTGAAATAGGAGATTTTATGAAGAAGCTAGCGAAAGTAAAAGCGGTGGTGATGGTGGGGATGTTGTCGTTGGCGTCACTTGTTACGGCGGGTTCAGCGTATGCGGATGCGCCGGATACGAATGTCTTGAAAAATGTGGACGGGATTGATGGGCTGTTGAAATTGGTGGTGAATATTTTGCTGTATGGTCTTGGAGCGGCGGCGACACTTGGGGTGGTGATTGCTGGGGTGTTGTATTTGACGGCGCGGGATAATCCGCAGCAAGTGGCGCGAGCGAAGATGCGACTCATAGAGATCTCGATCGGTCTGGCGGCTTGGGCGATGTTGTTTATGATATTGAAGTTCTTGATTCCTGGGTTTGATGGTATTTAGTGGGGGTGTAGTGAGTGCTGAAGAAATTAATTGTTGTCTATAATCCACGAAGTTCAAAGCACGCGGCGGTGGCGAAAGAGGTTTTGGCGCCGGCGCGGAAATTGTCGGGCTGGCTCGTAGGGAAATATGAGGTGAAAGCGATGCGTCTGCATGAAAATGCCGATGAGCTGGCGAAGATTTTGAGCGATGGGGATTTGGTGGTTGCGGCAGGGGGAGACGGGACGGCGTCAATGGCGGTAAATGGCGTTATGCGGTCAGGGAAAGATGTTGCTCTTGGAGTGCTGGGGTATGGGAATTTTAATGATTTTGCGCGGATGTTGAAGTCGAAGCGGGCGGTTGAATATGGTGGAGAATATGTTGGCGGGGTGACGGAGATCGTTGGGCGCTATGAAGCGGGGAAAACAAAAGAGATTTATCCATTAGAGGTGAAAGTGAATGGTAAGCACTGGCGATATGCTCCATGTTATGTGTCTTTGGGTCTGTTTGCGGAGTCGACGGCAGTATTTGATGAGCCAAAAGTGCGAGAAAAATTGAAAACTGGTAAGAAACATTTGTTTTTTTCGATTTTTACGCTGGCAAAGTGGTATTTCCGGAATCGGAAACGGGAATTTTTGCCGGAGGGGAAGATAAGGGAAGTGCGACATGCTGCAGGAGTGACGGTGGAGGCGCCGGATGTACTAGAGGTGGCGGAAACTGCGCAAGAGGAGACTGAGAAGAAAGATGTTAAGGAGAAAAAAGAGGTAGCGGCGGAAGAACGCAAGGCGGTGTTTACGGTATCGGAGGAGAAACCAAAGAAGAAGACTAAGGCAAAGAATGAGAAGAAGGCTGATGCGGGCTCGAAGCGGGAGTCTAGGGCAGTGAAGGCTACGCGGAATGCGGAGCAGAGCGAGCTGGCGGCAGTGGAGGCAGAAAAACGGGCGGAACAGAAGAAATTTAAGAAGCTACTTAAGACGGCAAGGAAACAGCAGTTACTTGAGATGAAGACTGGAGCACAAGCGAAGATGCTGCAGGCGGGTACGCAGACGAAGGCGAGGTTGGCGGTTGCGGGGGCAGAAGCGAAGACGAAGCTTTTGAATGCGAGGATTAAGGCGCAAGATAAGGTAGTTGGGCTGAGCTCTGGCAAAAAGACGCATGATAAACATGCGCAGGAGATGCCAGAGATTATTATTGAGGGGGCGGAAGTTGTGGAGCGGAGGAAGAGTAAGGGCAAGAAGAACGTGGCGTGTGCGGTCGAGAAAGAGGATAAGAATCGATTTAAGAGGGGTGCGACGGATTATATTGCAGTGAATGGGCCGACGTTGGCGAAGTTGATGCGCGGAGGTAAGTATTATAAGAAGCCATTGGAGTTTCGGAGCACGACGGTGAGACTAGGGGGATTTTGGCGACTTGTGGGGTTTATGGCATGTAGCGTGTTATTGCGGGTGCCGGGGAAGAAGACGCGTGGGGATATAATTAAGTTTAAACAGCGGGGAAATGTAATGATTCAGGCGGAGGGGGAGTATGAGATGCTGGAAGGGGTGAAAAAGATAGAGGTGAGGAAGGCGAAAAAGGGGTTGAAGGTTGTATGGATGTAGGGGCTTGGTGTTTCATAATCTTCTAGTTGATCTGCCTATATTACTCTAGCTATACTTTCTGGAATGGGAGCTTCGCGCTAGGATGAGGGTTTGAGTTTTGCCTGACGGTCGCAAGAGTTCCACGGACGTAACCGTGCTGACTCTTGCTAAAACTCAAACCCTCATCTTTGGCTTAGCTCTTTTATATTCCAGAAAGTATAGCTAGAGTAATATAGTTTGCTTAATTAAGGATTATAAAACACCAAGCTATCTTTGTTGAGATGTGGTTGAACTAGTACGCGGCGTACAAGTTCATTCTATTATTCTTCTTCCATTATCTTTCATTTACCACTCACTTTTGTCCGTAGCGGGAATATTGTTGTCAGTGATGGTAATTTCAATGTCGTTGGCTATGTTGGAGGATATAGATCATCTACCGTTGAGTCAAACCTTCAAAATTATATATTATGGTTTAAACCTGATGCAGTGTATTCTGTTCAGGGATGGAATTTGCATGCTGGTTTCCCCCTCCGCTGCCTCTACCCAGGTAGTGCCTAATGGAGGAAAGAGGAAGGAGAGATAGCTACTTTCTTCAACACGGAGTTCTCATCCGTCTTCGCTTCGCTCAGATTCTAGGGTGTCGCCTCGGAAGAAAGAGCTTGCTCTTTCTTCTTTCGGACTCCTACTAGATTCGTTACGGGTGCAAGCCTCCTCTTCCTCGGGCCGTTGCCCTGCGGATGGTTTCTGAAAGTAACTATCTCGCCTTATTTTTCCTGCCATGAGTACGGCAGCGGAGGGGGAAACCACCATAGCGACCCCAACTACCTGACGGATTGACGCTGCCAGGAGTGAAGTAGAGGTAGCGACCACCAGCAGCTGATACGGCAGTACGCGCCCAGTAATTACCATTGTCGCCCAGGCGCGCCTGATAGGCGGCATACTCAGCATTAACATTAACCCACCCACTACGGACAAAAGCCAATGGTAACTGTACTATGGTGGTGGCGCAAGGGTTAGAAGTCGATAGCTTTGAGAATGTCTTTGATATGGCCTTGGAGGTCTTCGACGGAACCATCATTGAGAATGAAATAGTCAGCCATGGCGATGGGGCCGCCTTTTTCCATTTTTTCGATTTCGCCGTAGTCGCGCTCGCGGATGGCTTGAGTGTCAAAGGGGCGGTCGGGGCGCTTCGCGACGCGTTCATAACGCATGGCTTTTGGGATAACAATGGCGAGGAGGGTGAGGCTGCCCGGAAATTCGTGCTGGAAGGCGCGATATTCGGTCCAGGAGTAGAGCCCATCAAGAACGATGCGTTTTTGACCAGCTTTAATCAGGTCTTTGGTTTCAGCGATAGCTTGGCGAGCGACCCAATCTTTGCCCTCGGTTTCGCGGATCATCTCGCGAAAGACCTTTTCACTTTTACCGTCGATAGTGCGTTCAATGCCGCGCTTAGCCATCTCTTGGTAAATCATGTTACCGAAGTGAACCTTGGGATAACCGAGTTTAGTAAGATATTCGACGGCTACAGATTTGCCACTGCCGCTCATGCCAACAACGGCGAGAATTTTAACGTCTTGTGCTTTCATATAAGGTAATTATAGCATGGAACGTGCTATACTGTATCTATGAAGCGTTTGGTACTTATTGACGGAAAATCAGTGTTTTATCGAGGATATTATGCGATGGGGGCGCTGTCGACGAGTGACGGTACGCCGACGGGCGGAATTTATGGGTTTGCGGCAATTGCGATGGAGATTGTGCGACAGCTCGACCCGACGAAGGTGGTGGTGGCATGGGATTCAAAGAGTTCGACGTCAAAGCGGAAGGAAATTTTCGCAGAATATAAGGCGGGGCGGGTGAAACCGGGGGATGATTTTTATGTACAGATACCGTATTTGAAAGAGTTGGTTTTGGCTTTGGGGTGGAGTTTTGTGGAGTGTGATGATTATGAAGCGGACGATATTATTGGGACTTTGGCGCTGCAGGCAGACAAAGAGGGAGATTGGGATACAATTATTGTGTCGTCGGACCTGGATATGTTGCAGATCGTAGATGAAAATACCCGGATGTATCGAATTTTGAAGGGATTTTCGAAGCTGGAAGAGATGGATGTGCCGGCGGTGGAAGAGAAGTACGGAATTAAAAAATCGCAGTTTTTGGACCTAAAAGCATTAAAAGGTGACGCGTCGGATAATATTCCAGGGGTGGCGGGGGTAGGAGAGAAAACGGCGGCGAAGCTACTCGCGGAATTTGGGACGCTGGATGGGGTGTATGAACATTTGGATGATACTTTGCCGGCGACGCGACGAAAACTAGAGGCGGGGAAGGATAATGCGTACATGTCGCTTGCACTGGCGCGGATTATGACGGATGCACCGGTGAAGTTGGATGATTTGCCGGATTTGGAGTTGAATCAAGAGAGAATTTTGGAGGCTCTGAATAAGTTGGAGTTTCGGTCGCTGGCGCGGAAGTTTTTTGCAAAGCCGCGGGGGGAGAAGAAGCGGGCAAAAAAGGCTCAGAAAGACGCGCAGGAGGCTCTAGGAGAGCTTGGGGACTTGGATGGCTATATGGAGGCGGAAGATGAGAAAAAGCCGTCTACGAGCCGGAGAAGGGGCAAAATCGTGGCTTTGGGGCCAGATTTGAGTCAGCAGACATTGGAAGTGGTACAAGAACTTGCGGATGGGACGCTAGTTTCTTGGAATGTGAAGGACTTAATGCATAAGAATGAAGGGGTGGCGCTGTCGGTATTAGAGGGGAAGAAGTTTTGGGATTTGGGTCAGGGAAGATTTTTGCTTGATCCGTTGGCGCGGACGATTGAACGGGGGGAAGAAAAAGCGGAATATGAGAAACAGCAGAGGGAATTTGAGAGATTTCCGGCACTGTATAATATTTTTGTTCAGTTTGATTTACCTCTGATACCGGTATTGTACAAGATGGAAAACTACGGGATGTTGATTGATCGGGAATATTTTGCGCGGTTGAAGAATGAGTTTGAAAAAGAAGTTGGAAAGCTGGAGCGCGAAGTTTGGGATTATGCGGGAGAACAGTTTAATATTAATTCTCCGGCGCAGCTCGCGGAGGTACTGTTTGTGCGATTGGCGCTGCCGACAAAAGGGATTAAAAAGACGGCGCGAGGGTATTCGACAGGGGTGAAAGAGCTGGATAAATTGGAGGGGGAGCATGGGATTATTGGAGCGGTAAAGCGGTATCGTGAGGCGGCGAAGCTATTATCGACGTATATTGCGCCGTTGCCAGAGTTGGCGGACCGAGAGGGGAGGATTCACACAACGTTTAATCAGAATGTGACGGCGACAGGGAGGTTGTCATCAACGAATCCGAACCTGCAGAATATCCCAGTACGGACGGAGGTAGGGAAGCGAATCCGGACGGGATTTGTCGCTCCGAAGGGGAAGGTGTTGGTAAGCGCGGATTATTCGCAGTTTGAGCTTCGGCTTGCGGCGGCGCTTGCGGGGGATAAAGGGTTGATTGATGATTTTAATAAAGATGTAGATATTCATACGAAGACGGCGGCGGAGACGTTTGGGGTGGAGATGGAAGATGTAACGAAGGAGCAACGTCGGGCGGCGAAGGTGATTAATTTTGGGATTCTGTATGGTATGAGTATCCGAGGACTGTCACAAGCAGCGGATATGTCATTCGCAGAAGCGAAGGAGTTTATCGAGAATTATTTCGAGATTCGAAAACCGATTAAGGTGTATCTGGAGAGAGTGCTGGAAAAAGCACGGAAAGAAGGGTATGTCGAGACGCTATTTGGTCGGAGGCGGCCAACGCCAGATGTTTTGTCGAGTAATTTTGTAGTGCGGACGGGGGCAGAGAGAGCGGCGCAAAATATGCCGATTCAGGGAACGGAGGCGGATTTGATGAAAAAAGCGATGATTCAGGTTGATAAGGTGTTATCGGAGGGCTTTCCGGGCGCGAAGATGGTAATGCAGGTGCATGATTCGTTGATTGTGGAATGTGATAAGGGTATGGAGGGGGAAGTTGGAGAGATATTGAAGCGTGAGATGGAGGGGGTGGCACCAGAATTGGCTGTGAAGTTGGCGGTGGAAGTGACATGCGGGGGGAATTGGGGAGAGTTGTAGGGTTTGGTGCTCATAATTCACTATCTAGCCATCCCTAGCTCACCCCAGCCTAGTTTTAGGAATGCTGAGTCTCACGCCAAGGTCTGTTTTTGGATTTTACCCCGATGGGTCGAAAAAGTTCCGTTTGGTCACGCTGACTTTTTCTAAAATCCAAAAACAGACCTTGGGTTCGGCTCTTTTATATTCCTAAAACTAGACTAGAGTAAGCTATGAATAGGTTAATTAAGGATTATAAAACACCAAGTTATCTCTGCTGAGATGAGATTGAACTTGTACGTGGTGTACAAGTTGGAATTTTGTTGGGTTAGAGTCAGCGGAGGGAGAGGCCGTACCAACGAGAGTTGTCACTGCCTGATGGGAAGACGATTGCGTGATTTGAGTCGAAGATGTAAACACGAGTGGATGAGATGGATACACGTGACCAGAGAGCAGCTTCGTTACCATTGTTACCAACGCGACCATATTCTAAGTTCGCATACCCACTACGGACAAAAGCCAATGGTAACTGTACTATGGTGGTGGCGCTATGGTAAGAGGAAATCGGTATAGATAACATTGGCGCCGCGGGTGCGGGAGTTTTCGGCGCGAGCATAGTTATTTATTGTATGAGTGGCAATATTAATGTCGGCGGATTTCCAGTTTGAGATTTCGTCGGAGGTGAGTCGCTCATTGAGCCAGGTGTCCCAAAGGGTGATACATTTTACGCCAGAATCTTGAGAGAAAGCAAGGACATTCTCCGGAGCCCAATCAGGGTTGCCATAAAGGGTATAAATGACGGATTTCCAGGGGTAAATGTCCATAATCCAAGGTAGCATTTCGGGAACATAGATCTGAGGGATGAAGCGGTCGAGGAGAGCGAGGTCAGTGGCTTTGGCGGCTTCGACAAAAGCGGTGAATTGTTTGCGAACATTCTCTTCGTCGGAGAATTTGGTGTCTGTAACAATATAGACGTCTGGACATTGTTGAAGTATTTCGAATAAAAGGGTGAGGTCGACGGGATGGTATTTGTCGTACCAGAGAGAAGACATAAAGTTGGCGTAAGTGAATTGATCGTCGGTAGTAGAATTTTTGATTTCTGCATCAGAGGGAATAGTTGCTACCTTGCGCCAGTTGGCATCATCGTGTGCGGCTACAGTGTACTCATCGTCGGTGAGATAGAAATCGACTTCAAAGACGCGATGACCGAGCTGATAGTTGAGCAGAAAAGCTTCATAAGAGTTAGTGTAGGAATCCCCGAGGATGCCACCGAAGGCATGGGCGATATAGGGATTGTTTTCTACCCAGTTATAGTCGAAATTATAGGGTGGCTCTGAGCCAGGGACATCGACTACTTCGGTAGTGATGTCCC
>CALBZW010000005.1 GCA_937889535.1 uncultured Candidatus Saccharibacteria bacterium
CTCATCGCCGGGGAGAATATGTATTTGCCAATAACCGCAAAGAGCCAAAAGCTATCAGCCGAGTGCAGGCGTGGCGGATAATCCATGCGGCAGTGGCAGAGCTTGGGATTGCCGGGAAGATTGCCTGCCATTCTTTAAGGAAGACCTGGGGGTATCATACCGTGAAAGATAATAAAGTGGCATTGGCCGTAGTTGTAGACATTTATAATCACAGTAGTTATGAGATTACGAAGCGTTACCTTGGAATTACACAAGATGAACGGGATGAAGCATATCTGGGGATGAAGCTGTTCTGAGATGTTAATTGAATGAAATTTTTCCAATTAGGAGGGCGTGAAAATAAGTGCGCTCTGTTTTGTAATGGAAAAATATATCCGGTATCTATCTTCTTTCCTCCATTAGGCACTACCTGGGTAGAGGCAGCGGAGGGGGAAACCACCATAGCGAATGTAGTAGTCTGACGGATTAACATACGTAGGATGCATGCCCAAGTAGTAGGCGTGGGTAGACGATTTGGGGGTACGTGACCAAGCACGACCATACTCACCAACGTTGCTAACATAACCATAGCTGAGGTAGACATACCCGCTACGGACAAAAGCCAATGGTAATTGTACTATGGTGGTGGCGCCGGAGGTACTGATTATATTGGAGCATTCATCTCCCTTGTCAATTTTCGCCAGACCATGACTGCTATTTTTGGTGATTCATGGTATGGACGCCCACACCATCTTGTCATATGATGTCGTCCTGTAAAGGAGGCGTACAAAAATGGATGAGAAAGATTTTATGGAACTGCTTATAACAGAACGGATGGGAATGCACTGCGAGAAGTTTAAGGAGGACTATCCACCCACACCGGAGCAACTGGAAGCGGCAGAAAAAGCCAATATTGCTCATGACAAAGTATTCTCAATACTGGATGCCGAACATCGCAAACTACTGGAATTTTGTGAGGATGCGGGCTTTGAGAGTTCTTCGCGAGAAAATGAGTATTATTACAGGGCGGGAATTAAAGATGGGGTGAACCTTGACCGTTTAGTAAAACAGATGAAAAGCACTGATTAGCTATCTTCATGTATTGGCAGTAGCAATTTCTATAAGCGGCAATATAATCTATGTTAGAATTGAATCGTGGATAGTTTTGTCCATGGAAACTACTGCCAGCCATTGAGATCAGGCTCCGACTGCCAAAGGTTTTCTAGTTCAAAGATCGTGAAGTTTCTCTTCCTATTATTTCATAGGAAAACATGGAAGACTGGGATTTAGCTACAGCTATGGCTGCGGCTAAAAATAGCAAACTTCTTCACCTGCGCTTGTTCTGGCTTTTGTCCGTAGCGATGCTATCAATGTTAACGATGGTAAGATGTGGAATCTGGGCAACTGGGGTAACGGCTGGTCGCGTACGTCTAAATCGTCTACCAACGCCTACAACCTTGCGTTTAATCCTACGGAGGTCTACCCGTCAAACAACAACCGTTGGAACGGTCTCCCCCTCCGCTGAGTGGTCCGGTTCGGTACCGATCTTAGAGAAAAGCCCCTGCTAACTGTAGTGGGGGCTATGATTTCATAAGTGTTACTGGGGCGAGAGATAATACGCAGTTTGCGGATAGTTCGTATATTTTACTTAGCGCAATTTATATCCCTTGTGGGTAATTTATTCTTGTTTATAATCCCACCTACTTCTAATTTTCACGCCATGGCTTCTTAAGCAATTAAGAATAGTTTGTGGATTTACGCCAAACTGTTTCGCAATTTTTTCAGCAGTAATTTCATTTTTATACATTGCAATTACCTCATCCGCATCTAGCCTGGCTTGTACTTTGCTCCTAGTGACGTTCACACCTTGCCTCCTTAACATATTTGCTATAGTGGTTTTACAGACTCCGAACATTTCTCCTATTTTACGGGTACTCTTTCCGGCTTGATATAAGGAAACTATTTCTTGTAATTCATCCTCGTTAAACTCTCTGTGAGTTTGAGTTAAATGTTTTACTGCCAATTCTCCATATTCATCAACTTGTTTGTTGCCAGCCGTGATGTTTTCTGATAAAATATGTTCAGGCGGACAATCAGGAAGCTGAGATTTGAATTTCAGTATGGTTTGATATTTTTTGGAGTCAAGCCCTGATAATTCCACCATAGTTTAGAATTAGAACCAGAATGATCATTTGACCCCAGTAAAATACGAGTTGGATCCGTTTCAGAGTTGCTAGTCATTTCAGAAACGGCTTTTTTGATCGGAATTAGGTATTTAATAGGGGTAAACAAGACAGTTCGATCCAGAAGCTTGAGTTCTGCAAGAGCCTTCATCACATATCGCATTCGCTCAGGATCTCCACTATCAAAGTCCCCTTTCGCATAGCGAGCAAACATAAAGGCTTGGTCGGCATATTTACGCTAATCTTTAATAGCAGTTTCTATAGTATTAATATTTTTCTCTAGCTCATCAATCCTAGCCCGAATCTTCTCAGATTCTTCCGTAAACCAGGCTTGGTCAGTTAATTCACCAGTATAACGCATGTGACGCAAACCATCGAGTTCGCTATTTTGACCTCTTTTTTCTAGAGGTGAAAGAAAATCTGGATTGATGAAAAATTGTTTTTGCTTTTGTTGAAGAACTTCTGCATCACCTAATTGAAAGTTTCCAGCAATTTCGGAATTCAGTTTATTCTTGGCGGCATTTACTGTTTTGGCGAATGTTTCCGAAACACCAGGCTCGGTCCATTGCATTGTCTTACTTTGTATTGTGTTATACGCATCTTCAAATTCGATCTTTTTGCGTAAATTACTATTTTTTCGCTTGAAAAAGGTCTTCATGATATTCGCCTTGCAATCTTCCATTGATCCTAAATCCAATATGATACCATTTAGCTTCAACTGACCATTTGGTCCAACGATTAAAAATTCAGCCCTATCCAGATAAGAATTCGTGAACGATTTTTGTATAGGCAAAATAATATGCTCTGGACCATCTTCCAAAAATATCAAAGGTTCCATACCATAAACAAATTCTAAAGGTCGATTCAGTGTAAAGTCTTCATTTTTAGTCGTGTCATTAACGGTTATGAATATTGTATATTGCATAGAACTACCAGTCATGCAATTATTGCACTTTGCTACAATAATTATCGATGAGGAAGGATCTTGATCGTATTTCGTAATCGTGATTTTCATGTTACCAAAAATCGTTTCGTATTCCACATCGATATATTTGCCAGACAAAGCGGCGTAAGCAATACCATAAGGATTTGCCTTATTAGATGAAATTTGAGGTATCGTTTTTTTAGGACAGTTCTTAATACGTCTGTGTTGAGTTCGCTCTTATCACCTTCAAAGCAATAAGGCGTTCTCCGCCCTAACCTTTCACAGACTAGATTTATAAATCGATTGGTTTTAGGATCTTCTGCCGACTCAATGGCTTGCCATGAGTATTTTGCCGACTCTGCATCTAACTCGCCCGTAATATTCGATGCATCAAGATCAACATCAGTTTGCGGAACAGCAACAAAATGCACTCCGCTAACTCGAGACATGTCTAGTGGCCACAATGTTGGGCCTTTATTGTTCTTCCGAAAGTGATTTTTATTATAACAGATTATTTTAATATTGCAATATAAGAGTCTGCGTGATATAATAGCATTGTTCAAACTTTTCAAAAAATTATTTTAGACAAGGACGGAGCTGTGGCTCCGATTCGAATCCAGAATACAGCCACATACTAGTATTCGGGTTTGAAGCCTTGTCTACGAAAAGTTTGAACAGCCTGTATGTGGCTGTTTTTATTATAGCCTCTACAGAGTTGTTCAAACTAAACGAGGCTTCAAGAATGAGTGACACTCTAAAAGACAAGATTGTCGATATTATCAACAATCTTGCACAACCGAACACGGTTTTCGTGCTTAAGGGCTTTAGTAGATATCTAGCTGATATCAAGCAAGATTTTCTTTTTAATCAAGAAACACTGTTTTCCGAAAAGGCTTCACTGAACCAAGACATCATCAAGCTGCTCTTGGCTACAGAAGAATGCCGTTTTATCACTTATGAGAGCTTAATTGCATTATCAGACCAGCAAATGATCGGAACATTACTTGCCGTAGGCAAAGAAATTGTAATTCTAAATAACGATTTTTATGAGTTGTATTATCCTGGACCAAAGGACCATGTGAGTTCGCAAAGAATCAAGTCGGATTATGAATCAGAACAAGATAATTTGGTGCAGTTATTCTATGGTGACGTTCAAGAAAATGGCGATACTGTTTATACCGCATTTAACAGTTTTGATTTGCCAAAGTGCGAAAACGTCGACATTTCAGAATTACTCAATCAAAGTGGATTTAAGGTTGGTGGTACAGATCATCTTGAAATACCAGAAGAATACACCCCCGCAGTCTTCTCGGGTTTAATAACTGAAGTTCTTGAAAATCGCATTTCGAGTCTGAACGCCCTATCATCTACCAGTGGTGTCGACTTAAATGTTGAATATATCAAAAACAAATTAGAACCACTCGGTGTGAATTTTTATTATCGTGAGTATCAGGCACCTGAAGTGGAGGTCACTACAGATTTGGTGTCAAATTACTTAAAAATTTTGCATCGAAAGAGTCCGAAATATGGCTTTCGCACTCTAAAGATTTATAATAACCCTTACGAGAGCAACGAGCTCGTTGATATAAGTCAAGTAAGAATAATCGACGACATTGTTCAAAATGCCATTCGTGCTAAGGATTCACAAACCTTTCGTGATGTGTTTGTAACTGCGCCAACTGGCGCTGGAAAATCTGTGATGTTCCAAATACCAGCAATTTATCTTGCAGAAACATATAATTTAGTCACGATTGTAATATCGCCTTTGATCGGCTTGATGAATGATCAAGTTCACAACATCCAAAGTATGACTAACCGAGCGGCAACCATCAATTCGGACTACACGCCATACCAAAAGGAAGAAACACTAGAGCAAATCAAAAAAGGTGAAAAGTCGATTCTGTATCTTTCGCCAGAATCATTACTTTCCAATACTGATATTAGTGGGCTAATTGGCGATCGTCAAATTGGTCTAGTAGTTGTTGATGAAGCGCACATTGTTGCGACTTGGGGCAAGAGCTTTCGTCCAGATTACTGGTATTTGGGTGATTTTATTAACAATCTTCGAAATAGCTCAAGAATAAGTTACACCTTTCCTATTGTGACTTTTACGGCTACGGCAACTTTTAATAGTGATGACGATATGTATCGAGACATTATCGAATCACTTAAGATGACACCTAATAAGTATATTGGCAATGTTCGGAGAGATGATATTAGTTTTGATATTAGATGTAAGAACAAGGAAACTGCAGATTATAAATCCGAGAAGCTTGAAGTCGCATCTAATTCTATCAATGAGCTAATGCAAGCTAATGACAAAGTGCTAGTTTATACTCCATACACCAAGCACATCGATGAGCTATATGAGAATATCAACAATCCTGAGAGGATTGGGAAATACTATGGTGGACTATCAGCAGCAGAGAAAAATGATACATTGAAGCAAATTAGTAATGGGACAAAAAATGTCGTTTTAGCCACAAAAGCATTTGGCATGGGGATTGATATCGATGACATTAAATATGTTTATCATTTTGCTCCAACTGGCAATATTACCGACTACATACAGGAGATAGGTCGCGTCGCGCGTAGATCAGAAATGACCGGCGTTGCTGTAACTGATTATTATAAGGAAGACTTCCGTTACATTAACCAGTTGTATGGTATGTCGAGCATCAAAAATTATCAAGTTACAGGTGTATTACGCAAGATTTTCGAATTATATTTACGCTATCGTAAGCGTAATTTCTTAGTATCACCAGAGGAATTCTCCTATATCTTTGCTGACTTGGAATTAGAAGATATCGATAGTCGATTAAAAACGACCTTGCTTATGATCAAAAAGGACTTTGAGGCTAGTTCTAGATCAAATTACCCACCACTAATCTTTAAGCCCCGTAGCATGTTCACAAATGGGTATTTTATGGTGAATGACGATTTTGTGTCCGAACTACAACAAAAAGGACTAATGCGATACTTTACTAAGTTAAATCTACCACTAGCAGTCAAGCAAGCGGGCACTCGGCGTTTTGATCCTGAAATTACTGTGCGTTCTCCGGGATACACTTATAAACTAGACTTTAAGGCACTTTGGGAACATCGTTATCGTGATATGTCATTTGGTATGTTTAAGCGAAACTTCATGGAAAATGAGTTGGATTTCAATTTTAAAGTTGGAGAGAAGCTAATTCAAAGAGTTGTTATTGACATAAATGCCCCAACTAATCTCGTTGCAACAAAAATGAAGCTATTTGATTTTCTTGATGCCATTCAGGAGATTTTTGATGATCTACATCAGGAAAATAAGCATTTTGGCGTAGAAGAGCTATCCTCTCGTATGCTCGAGAAGAGATGTGTTAAAAAGAAATACCAAGCCGAAGCAATAGCAGGATCAGTAATCAGATTATTAGAAAGAGTGGAGTTACGCAATATGACTGGCGCACTCTCTTATGGTTTTGCAAATTACTTTGGAAATACTGGAAAATATTACATCAAAAATTCTACTTATGAAACTCGAATCAAAAGGTTGCGTGGTGTGGCTAACATCTTCTTGAGCGACCCAGAATCGAACCATACTGTAAGATATGCTGGCAACACGGCATCGACCGATATTATTGTTGCGCAATTATTGGAGCTGCTAGAAATGGCAAATTGCAAAGTTATGGCGGGGACTAATCCAGAGTTCTTCATTCGTGTAAACGATCCATCGGCTATCAAGAAAATCATCGATAATCCAAATTATGTCAGCAAAACTGTATCAGTTGTCGGCAAAAAGCATAAAGAATCATGTGAACTAATGAGCTACTTCTTCGCAACTCTAAAAGATGATGTGAGTAGGTGGGACTTCATAGAGAAATACTTTTTAGGCCAACTAGAATAATTAATGACTTCTGAGTCACCACAAAAAGATTAATAAAAGATGCCAGACAATCCTTTCACCCCTTGGTGGTATTACGAGATGGGACGGATGAGCGCCAGACACTCATCCAGCCCACACAAAAAGCCCACCACCTCTCAGAAGGTAGGTAAGTGGGTTTTACTGGCGATATTTTGGATGATTACTACATTCGCACTCGCTATTATGCTTTGGGTTATAGCAACAATCTTTGGTGGCTTGGACTTTTGGCTTTGTTTGGTGATTTGTGGACTGTTCTCGTTTTGGCTATGCTCATTCATGGCCCATTAGTTCTTGCCACTTCTCCAAGCTACAACGATGAAGTATCGGTCTTCTATACATTTCTCGCTCTACCCATTCTACTTTGTTAGTCTCTGAGTTATAGTAAGCATCGCAACATACTAGCTCATCAAAATCATTAGTTGGTGGGCTAGTTCTAGTTTCCGGCCTAGCACCAAAGCCAGATGAAGCTAAGTTACTACTGTTAGAATTGCCCTGTGGGGCATTTAGAGCCATTATAAGGGCACTTTCCGTGCAGAGGTGGGTATCTGTTGAGCCTTTTTGGCTTTCCGGTTGTGTCTGAGAGCGTTTAAGCCGCCTCTGATAGCGTCGGTATTCACTAGTTCTTGCTAAGCCAGCACTACTCCAACATTGAGCCTCGGTTGCTTCTTGCACTAGCCGAGCAAACTCAGGCTTTTCTCTGCGCCAACGACAAAAAGTGTCTTCTGATATTCCGACTCCATAGCAAGCATCACGCACGGTCAGTCCATCGGAGATGTATTGCTTGATGCGTTTTACGAGTTCGGGAGTGTATTTGCTCGGTCTAGCCATAATGCTTATTACTATATCACCAAAGACCAAGAGTGTTTTGGCAAAAAACCAAACTCGCCAAACACTAACCTCAGCCAAGACCTTGCGTAGCCCCAGTATTTCCTATACTTATGTTGCAAATCAGCAAAGAGAGTTTTCCTAAGCAGAAACCCTGAATGTTTAAGAAAATGTGGGAAAACAAATGATTTCCGCATGAGTATCCTGTCCCTATATCTCGCAAAGTTTGCATCACCAAAAAAGAAAAGCCTCCACTTACCAAAAAGAGACCTAGCAAAAGCTAAATCTTTCGGCATAGTGTGGAAGTAGGAGTCCCATGGTGGTCATCAAAAATATAGGGGAGGGGGTATTAGTTCTTCATAACTATACTATTAGAGGTATAATATAGCTATATGCTGGATATGGATCCAATTGAACTTTACGGAATAGCCAAAAAAGCTTGGCGTGGCGGATGTTCACCATTGGATCGCGAGTGTGATAAATATTATGTGATATTACATATACTATTCAAGCAGATGCTTAATAAAGTCAAAGCTGGAAATATTTCAGAATTCAGTAGACAATTTTACGAAGTGGCAGATTACTATATGGGGTATGGTCGTTCATATTTGGAATTTGAAGAAGAGATTAATATAATAAAAACCCAAATCAATAATGCAAAGAAGGTGTTCCATGTTGCCTTTCCTATCGTCTACGTGCCAGAAGTTCAACAAACGTCAAGTGGTAAGTTTATAGTGGGTGGAACAAAACTTGTCCCTATTAGAGATATCGATTTCGAAACTTGGTATTTGGATGACGATACGGAGCGATTATTCTCGGATAAGTGCAGAAAAGACTATTTTGTGTATAACGCATATGATTCTACGAAGCGTGGCTGGCATTATGTTGAGGCTACGGTTCGAGCAATGAACTCCAGTCATGCCATTGAAAAAGTTCGTGACGGAATGCTGTACGCTATTTGTTGTGTAAATATGCAAAACGCCTTGAATAAAAACTTCTCAGATATACTTGAAAAGAAATATAGATTAGATGCTGTTCAGCTCATTGACACATACGTTGTAAGACGAGATGATCGTGAAAAGAGTGATCACCCATATGCACGTAATATTACCATGTTCATCCCGAAAACAGGAACACTATTACATGCTTTAACTGATCAAGACTTGATTAGCATCAAGAAGCATATAGAGGCTTACGATTGCAACACAGAGCTAAAAAGACGAGAGAAGAGTTTGATATTAAGCTTCAACGATGCACTTATTGCAAACGATATTAATTCTAGACAACTTAGTTTTTGGCGTTGCGTGGAAATTGCAACAGCAAAGGAGAAAAATGATAATAGGACGATGGAGGAGTCAAGAGATATTCTTTTAAATTTTCTAAATTCTACAGATAATATACAGAGGATGAAACTAGAGTTAGTTAGTAATATTAGAAATAAATTCGTTCATGCTAACGAAGTAATTCCTATTGGTGACTTTGGGATGAGATTCCAGCCAATCCTTTGGTCGTTAGAGGTTGCGAAAAGTTCTCTAGACCTGATTAATTATATGAAGATGAATAATTGTGTTACGAAAACAAGCATAAACAATTTGTTAGACGAACTTGCATCCACTAAATTATGCTCAGCATAATGGTTTCTACCCTACACTAATTTCTTCCATAAATAAACCTACTCCTATCATAAGCAAAATATATTGGATTATCGTTCAGCAATTCCTCTTCAATAGCAGTTCTAACTTCCTGCGCTGTGGTATACTAGGATTTGAGTTTATATGAAACGCCTTTTGTAGCATGGTTGAAGAAGATATTTTTGTTTGGTATATACATGAAGCAGCTAAAAATGCTATATAATATAGCTTATGGATCAACTGCAAAAACAGATTCTTGATTACGTTCCGCAAAATTGGCGAGAGACGGCGGATAAGGCTTTGGTCTTGCGGTGTGTGGATGCGTTTGCGGACACGTTGACGCGCAAGAATACGATTTGCCATTTTACGGCTTCGAGTTGGGTGGTAAACGCGGAACGGACGAAGGCGTTAATGATTTATCATAATATTGAACAAATGTGGATGTGGACAGGCGGTCATGCTGATGGTGAGACGGATTTGCTGGCAGTTGCTTTGCGCGAAGCGAGTGAGGAGACGGGGCTTAGTAGCGCGCATCCTCTGATAGGCGATATTTTTGATTTGGAGGTTTTTGGCGTACCGCCACATGTACGGCGAGGCGAGTTCGTAAGTTCACATTTGCACTTGAATTGCGGGTTCTTGCTGGAAGCGGATGAAAGTGAAATATATAGAATTAAACCGGATGAAAATAGTGGGGTGCGTTGGATTGATTTTGAGGAGATAATCAAGAAATCAAAGGAGGGCTCGATGTCGCCGCATTATCCAGGGTTGATCGAGCGGGCGCGGAAGTATTAACCTAAACCTGCAAAACTATAGGCTAAAATTGGATTTTGTGCTATAATGGTGGTGTTCGGGGAAAATCCTCGGCGTCGCCCCTTTTTGGGAAGGTTTTACTTCGTAAAACTGTCCCCTGCGTCGGTCAGAAAAAGAAAAAATATTTTCTTTTTCTTCCCTCCTTGGGGATTCGCCAAGTGGTAAGGCACCGGGTTCTGGTCCCGGCATTCGGGGGTTCGAATCCCTCATCCCCAGCCATTTTCTGGTAGTGAGCTAGTTCATAGACGGAAAATGGTCAGGGCGACAGCAAAAAATCCTGCGAAGGCGGGTTTTTTTGGTTTTTGCTGATGTTTTGGCTAGACTAGAAGATTCGACTGCCGTTTTCGACTGGGCGCTCAAGGCCGAGTAAAACGCAACCATCTTCAGCTTCGGCGCCGAGGATACGGACTTCGCTTTTGACGTCAGCAATTCGGATAGGTTCAAAATTTGTCACAACGACTACTTGTCTTCCGATTAGGTCTTCCGGGGTATAGTATTTGGTAATTTGAGCGGAAGAATTTTTGATGCCGAGTTCAGAGCCGAGGTCAATCGTAACTTTATAGGCGGGTTTGCGGGCGCGTTTGTTGGGGCTGACGGCTAGAATTGTGCCGACGCGCATGTCGACTTTGTCAAAATCTGCAACACTAAGCATATTTTCTCCTGTCTTATCTGCGTTTATTATATCATAGGGCGGATGTGTTATGATAAATTTGTGGATGCTAGGAATCCATGGGAGTTAGAAGTGGTATTTGAGGTCAAGCTCCGGCCGCTTAAAACCCTCAATGATTGAAGATCGTGAAGTTGTGCTCTAAAATTTAGGAAAAGTAAGGAGTCTCGTATAATACCTTAAGTTAAGGCATGAGGTTTGGTTAAGCAACTTCTGGACTTAGGCGTTCTGCATAGGGTGTAATTGCGCTTGGCTTTTGTCCGTAGCGGGTGGGTTAATGTTGATGCTGGCGCGATGTGGAACGTTGGCAACAACGGTTACGGCTGGTCGCGTACGGCGCAATCGGCGACTAACGCATATTTCTTGGACATGAACCCTACAAACGTCAATCCCTCCAACAACAATAACCGTTGGGTCAGTCTCCCCCTCCGCTGCCTCTAGGGTTACCCGGTTCAGTGCCGATCTTCTATTGAAACGCCCCGCTTATGCGAGGCGTTTCGTAATTTAGCTTAGACTTTAATTCGTCGGGCATTTTCCGAGCGTAACATTGATGCTACGCTCTTTACCGTCACGAATGACGGTAAGCTGAACGGTGTCGCCGGGCGCGTATTCGCCGATCAGGCTTGAGACTGAGCCAGCGCTGCCAACTTTGATGCCATTAACTTTGGTAATGATGTCCTTTTCTTTTAGTCCGGCCTTAGCGGCAGGGCCATCTTTGACGATTGCGGAGTACTGTGACTGGCTGTAGACGTAAGCACCGGAAGAGACCGGCAAGTTGTAGGCCTTAGCGACGTCAGGTGTAATGTTGACATAGTAGACGCCAATGTACGAGCGATCGGTAGAATTATTGGTGGTGATGTTCTTCAGCATGCCTTTGACACTGGAAATCGGAATAGCGAAGCCGATACCGTCAGCGTTGGCGCTGGTCGCCGTATTAATACCGATGACTTCACCAGCGGCATTGACGAGTGGACCGCCAGAATTGCCGGAGTTGATTGCGGCGTCGGTTTGAATCATGTCGGTCAGGCTTTCGCTTGAGGAATAATCGCTACCGGTAGCCGTAATCGAGCGGCCGGTCCCGGAGATAATGCCGGAAGTAATTGTATTTTGGAATTGTCCGAGAGCGTTGCCGATGGCGATAACCTGCTGACCGGCGATAATAGTTTTAGAGTCTCCGAGTTTGACGGTTGGAAGGTCAGAAACGTCGTTGATCTTCAGGAAGGCGACGTCGTTGAGTGGGTCGGTAGCGACGGTTGCGACGTTGTCGTAAGTCGTACCGTCGTCGAGGACGATTTGAATCTTGTTCGCACCGTCGATGACGTGTTTGTTGGTCAAAACATAGCCGTCTTTAGTAACAATCATGCCGGTGCCAGCGGCGGTAGAAGTCGAGGTTTGACCGAAGAAACCAGTGGTATTGACTTCGGTAACGATCGAGACGACGCCAGGCGTAACTTTGCTGGCAACGTCGGCAATTGAACCTTCGACGAAACTTGTACTATTGCCGTCGCTTCCGTAGTTAAAAGTGATTGGTGTGTCGCCGCGCAAAATATCCCAGATGATATAAGTAAGGCTGGCGGCAGAAACTAATAAAGAGACGCAGAGTAGAGATATGACGGTCGTGCGGAAGCGCCGAGTGATTTGAACGGGGCTTTTGGTTTTTGCAGATTTCGTGGTTTTTTCTGCTTTTTTATCCTTTTTAGCGATTTTGATGGATTTTTGATCCGAATTTGAATCCACCGTTTCCGATTTCGTCTGAGTTTTTCGGGACTTTTTGGCAGTTTTCTTCTCTGTTGCTTCAGATTTCGGATCAGCTTCGTCGGAATTCGGATCGGATTTTGTAACTTTTGTAGATTCTGTAGACTCCGCGACTTCGGATGTTGTATTTTCTATATCGTCTGTGCTAGTCTCTGCTTTTTCGGCAGGGTCGGCGGAAATTTTAGTAATATTTTCTGTAGACTCCGGTTCGGCGGCGTCGTCGGCCACAGGTGGTTTACTGACCTCGTCTGAGGTCGGATTTTCTGATTTGGGCATATACCTCCTTAATGGATATTGAATCTTGGTTGGCTGAAGCCAATTACTAATACGATAATAACGAGTAAGCTAAAAATAACTGGCAAGGCGACTTGAGAAAACTTGAGCTTGCCGCGAGTTTTGGTGCTGATGTCGCAAATCTGAAAATAGGCATACGCGATGACGGAAAGGATGATGCTGAGTTGGGAGACGCAGATGCCGGTCGTACCGAGAGTGTAGATGATAAGCCAGGCGTGCGAAATCCAAGCAATTTCGGCGAAGATGAGGCCACAGGCCATAGAAACGAAACCGGGGTCTTCCTCACTGTTCTGGACGAGGAAGTGATTAGAAGCGGCGTAACCGATAATGAAACAGGCGATGACGAGGACGGTCGAATCGGTAATTGCGGCAAAAATTGTGGCAGTTGTGGTGCCGAGGAGGATAGCGGTGATGGCTTGAATGATAGTGAAGACTTCGGAAGAGCGGGGTTTGATTAGGATGAGCCAGATGGCATAGCCGGCGATGAGAGCAATATGCACGGGGAGAACGGTCGTGCCGGCAGCATAGGCGAGTAGGACGAAGCTGGTGCCGACGATAAAATCGACGAGACTAGAGCGGAGATTGAGGAGCCAATAGCGGTGGTTGACGGCGAAGATACGCCATTTGGAAATCACGACTAGGATGAGACCGATTAGACAGTTCCCTGTGACTAAAGTTGCGCCGATTGAAGCGACGGCGAGAAGCAAGTTTAAGACAACGTGCATTACGGAACTTAGCGCATTGCGGCTTTTGCGAATAAAAATATAATCAGCCATGAGGTTATTATATAACAAAAATTTGGTGGCGTGAGAAAAAATAGTTGGAAATTTAAGTTAGTTTTAGGTTGATGCTAAACATAAGGAATTTT
The DNA here is from genome assembly GCA_937889535.1 of uncultured Candidatus Saccharibacteria bacterium. Taxonomy (GTDB): domain Bacteria; phylum Patescibacteriota; class Saccharimonadia; order Saccharimonadales; family Saccharimonadaceae; genus Nanosyncoccus. The sequence continues at coordinate 13,839 of CALBZW010000005.1, forward strand.
CGTTGGAAGCGGATAATCGTGCTATAATGGAAGAATGGATTCAAAACCAAAATTCTTTCAAAAACATCCCCTGATGAAAGATGTGCTCAGCTTGGTTGTTTTTGTGGTTTGTGTCGTGATCGGGACGTTGGTGCTGAATGCGTTTGTCTTTCGGTCGTACAATGTCGTAGGATCGAGTATGGAGAATACTTTGCAGAATGATGACCGAGTGATCGTGAATCGGATGCCGGTGACTTGGGCGCACTTTTTGGGGCAGGAGTATGTGCCGAAGCGGGGGCAGATTATTGTTTTCGCAAATGGTGACGCAAGTGGACCACTGACTTGTGGCGCGCCGGCGGGGCAGGTGGATCAATATATTATTAAGCGGGTGATTGCTTTTCCGGGTGAGCGTGTGACGGTGAAAGATGGGGTTTTGACGGTATATAATGACGAACATCCAGATGGTTATTCGCCAGATGATGAGACGCGCGTGGATGAGAATAATGGGCCGAAAGAGTATTCTTCGGGGGATGTCGACGTAGTGGTGCCGGCGGGAGAGATTTTCGTGGCGGGGGATAATCGTGAGGGGTCGCATAGCTTTGATTCGCGGTCGGGACTTGGGACGATACCGTATTGTCGGATTATTGGGCCGGCGGTATTGAGGATTTATCCGTTTAGCGGGATTCGGGTGTTTTAGACGATTTGTTAGTCTAGCCAGTTGGGTTTGCCGATATGAAAAAGTCGCTATTTGTAGCGACTTTTTAGAGGAAGGAAGTAGGATTCTTGGAGGAATGGAGCGGAGTCACTGTCGATAATGACGGAATAATTAATTGACGGATAGAAGTGGTTGAAGAATCCGAGATGACTAGTGACGGAAAAATACGTGCACGGCTTGATTGTCGCGATCGGACGCTTAATAGTCGGGCGGAGTCGCGAATTTGGGGCGAAAAGCTCGTATTTGATCGAGCGGGTTCGGCTGATTTTGTGGCCGGGAGCGATAAGCCCGCGCGTACTAGACCGCAGTAGTTCATCGAGAATAGGTGGTATGAGTCCGTTATGACTATGCCCAGCTAGAGCAAAAATATTAGTGTCGAGCGGAACTGCGTCGAGATGGCGTGGTGAATGCACTAGTAAATAATGGTCACGTTCCTGTACGGTTTGTAGCCCGGGTAGGAACTGCTGGAGCTGTTGGATGTAAGCGTCAGTGCCATTCCGGTTAGAGTTCATATTAGTGGGGTAACATTCTTCCGGCAGAGTAAGCCCTAGGACGCGGATATTTCCATCGTCGAAAATGTATTGGCTATTAGTCTCGGGATCGATTTCGAGCAAATGGAGATTTGGAATGCTACGCAGGGTGTCACACCATCCACGGTAAATAGTTGACGTTTGAACGTACTGACCATGATAGCTGTAGTCGTGATTTCCTGATATCATGATGAGTGGAGCAATTTGCGTCAATCGGCGTAACCACTGTATGAGGATGGCGCGCTTGGTATGATTTTTGATCTCATCGAGCGAATTGATTAAATCGCCGAGAAAAAAGAAATAGTCAATGTTATATGTCTTGGCGGCATGCTGAAACTCTTGCAAAAGAAAGTCTAGTTTGCGCGGAGAAACTTTACGACTATATTGTAGGTCGCTGAAAGCAAGGATGTTGCGCCGGCGCGGTGTTCTGATTATGCTTTGGTGCCCATACATGTTCCCTCCTCCTTTCTTAAGGTACTTTATATATTATATAACTATTTTTAAGTAAGAGCAAGATGTGGATTGAGTTTTTGGTGGAAACATGCGATAATAAAGGATATGAAGAATGTTTGGGCGGAGTTGCCGCGCGGTTTTATGGTTTTGGCGCCGATGGAAGGCGTGACGGATGTGATTTTTCGGCAAGTGATTGCGCGGGCGGGGCGACCAGATGTGTTTTTTACGGAGTTTACGAATGTTTCGAGCTATGCGTCGGAACGCGGGCGGGCGAATGCATTGGAGCGGCTGAAAGTCGTATCGACGGATGCGCCGATTATTGCGCAGATTTGGGGTAAGAATCCAGAGCATTTTAGTGAGCTGGCGGCGGCGCTTGGTGAGTTAGGGTTTCAGGGACTGGATATTAATATGGGCTGTCCAGATCGGCATGTGAATGCGGCAGGGGGTGGAGCGGCGATGATTCGGACGCCGGAGCTAGCGGTGGAGTGTATTCGGCGGGCGCAGGCGGCTACGCAGTTGCCAGTGTCAGTAAAAACAAGGCTAGGGTATAGTTATGTGGATGAGTTTCGGGAATGGCTGCCGATATTATTAAAAGAAGAGCCGGCGGCGCTTACGGTGCATCTCCGGACGCGAAAAGAAATGTCGAAAGTGCCGGCACATTTTGAGCTGATTCCGGAGATTATTGGTCTTACGAAAGCCTTTTCGCCGCAGACGAAGCTAATTATTAATGGTGATATTAAAGATTTGACGCAAGTGAAAGAGTTGATGCAGGAATATCCGCAGGTGGATGGATATATGATTGGGCGGGGTGTGTTTGAGAATCCATATTGTTTCACGGAGCATGTCGGAACGCGCGAGGAGCTACTGGGGTTGTTGCGATATCAGTTGGATTTGTTTGATGAAGAAGATATGCGGTTGAAACGTGAACGGGCGACGGCGCTCGGTGAGGGGTTGGAGACGTCGGTACGTGGTTTGCCGTTTGACCCGCTGAAACGGTTCTTTAGGATTTATGTACATAGCTTTGCGGGGGCGGCAGAGCTTCGAGCGAGACTAGTGGAGTGTCGGGATACGCGTGAAGTACGAAAGACGTTAGCGGAATGGAAGTTTGAGGAGGAGTAAAAGTGTTGTAAAAATTACAACACTTTGAGAAAAGAAATTGACTCCCGCGAACGAGGAGCCAATTTTTTGAGAAAAAGAACTGGAGGTGAGGAGTGAGGGGCTAGAGATACTTGGCAAGGGCCGTAGCGGCGGGTGAACGGATGATTTCGTCAGTGGTCAAATTTACAAAAGCGATTTCGGGTTTACCAGCCAGGCGCTTGATAGCATAGGCGAGACCGCAAGAAGTTGGGGTGAGATGAGGATTATTGATCTGGCTTAAATCTCCCATTACGACCAGCTTCGAGCCTTCGCCAATTCGCGTCATGACTGCACGGGCTTGTTGGCGACTCATGTCCTGGAATTCGTCGCAAATAATGAAGGAACGCGTGAGTGAACGGCCGCCGATCTGGACTAAAGGCGTCAGGCTGCAGTGCTGTTCTAAATACTGTTCGGTGAGCTTATCCAAGCTGATGCTACTCTTCTGGCGTGTAATGCGTAGCACTTCGCGGAGATTATCAATCACGCTGTGCGCCTTGGTGGCGGTCTTTTCGGACGTGTCTCCCGGGACGGCGCCAATGTCATCGCCGAGTCGCGAATCTCGTGGGCAAATAACGATTTGGTCGTATTGCTGACTTTCGACTCCAGCATAAGCAATCGCAGTGGTGAGGAAAGTCTTGCCGGTACCAAAGTCACCCTGAACTATAACGATCGGGATGTCTTTGACCGGCGCGAGCAGTGCCTCTATCAGAATAGTTTGCCCGATATTGCGGGGTGAAATCTCGCTGATAATTGCTGGACGATGCCGACGTGCATGGCAAGGGGTCAGACGATGGGCAACCGTGTCGTAGCGCATGACATGTCGTTTGCCGGAAGATTCTTGTGTAAAGACAATGAACTCGTTCGGCTGAAGTGCAGGCTCGTGCGGAAACATGTGTTGCCATTTATCATTATCCATGGCGATGCCGTTTTCGTAGTCAATATCACAGTCATTTTTTTGAGAGATAGTGATCGCACGGCGTCCGGTATAAGTCTGGCGTTTTTCGCGAATGACCGGGATATGAGCCGATGCAGCGAGAGCGCGCAGGCCATTGTCGTCGGTCAGGATGGCAACTTGTTCTTCCTCCTTTTGCAGTTGGTGTGCGAGGCTGACAGCCTGGTATTCATGTTTGCGCTGGTCGTAGTGCGGTAGCTTCAGCGGATCAACATTGTCGGGGTCGACGCTGCGGATGCTGATTGGCTGGCCGTCGGCGTGGCGGGCAGAATCGTCAGATTGCTCAAAAACGTCTCCCAAGACTTTCAAAAGTTCCGGATACCGTTCGTCATCCGGATGCTCGATTCCAAAATCGAGCAGTTTTGGTATATAAGCCCTGGGAATGTAAATTGCCTTACATTTGTCGGAAAGCGTTTCAATTTTCTCAGTGAGAAATTCAGGGTTGTCGGCCAGAAATTCTAAGCCTGGCACAACGTTGTAAGTCGTATCTAATTTTCCCATAGTAGATACCTCCTTGTTAATAAATTCAATGCTCGAAGAGCATCTAAGTGAATTATAACAGTTTAGATGGTAAAACTAAAGCGTGGGCTTTTTCGGTTTTCCGGGGCGGTCAGCTTGGGGTTGGTCGGAGCGATAGCTGAACATAATTGGTGTGCCGACAAAAGGAAATTTTTCGCGGATTTTGCGTTCCAAGAAACGCTTATATGACCAATGTAGCAACCCGAGGTCGCGACCGTGGACGACAAACCAAGGTGGACAAGTGTCGGTTTGGACGATATATTTGAGTTTCGGGCGGGTGTTTTTCAAGCCGGCAGGTGGATGCTCGATGATGGCTTCGCTGAGGATTTTGTTAAGCTCGGAAGTTTTGATTTCGAGATGACGAGTGGCGTCAATTTCGGTTGCGAGCTCGAAAAGTTTGGTGACGTTTTGACCAGTTTCACTGCTAGTAATAAGAACTGGCGCGTACGGCAAGAAGTTAAAATCGTACTCGAGTTTATCGAGAATGTCGTCGAGGGTACGTTTCGTTGGTCGTTTGTCGGCGTCACTTTCGTTTTTAACGTCTTCTTCGAGTACGGCTTCGTCCTTCACTAGGTCGGCTTTGGTAATGACAATGATAATTCCCTTGCCGGCTTCGATAATTTGCCCGGCGAGTGATTGGTCGAGTTTAGAATGGGGTTCGGTCGCGTCGACGAGCAAGGCGCAAATATCAGCTTCTTCAATGGCGGCGAGGGTGCGGAGGGCGGAGAATTTTTCGATGCCGACTTCACGCTTGCCGGGTTTGCGCAGACCGGCGGTGTCGAGGATTTCGAGGGTGCGGCCATGATATTTGACTTCGACGCGATTGACATCGCGGGTAGTTCCCTGACGAGAGCTGACGAGGGCTTGCTGTTTTTGACCTAAAGTATTGAAGAGACTGGATTTGCCAACATTCGGACGGCCGATAAGGGCGATTTTTAACGGATTAGTAGAATCCGGTAAGTGATTACCTTCCTTCACGAAACCCGCTGTGTCGTCGCCCGTCGTTACGGGGACGCCTTGCTTCGTTCGCTCCCCGTTGGTCGCGAAGAGTTTCGAGGAAGAATGGTAATCGTCTGCAGATTCTACTAATCTGCTAAGAATTGCAGTTTTGAGGTATTTGAAGCCTTGGCCGGTGGTGGCGGAGAGGCGGAAAGTTTGGTCGGGTTTGATGCCGAGGCGGAGGAATTCTTCGTCGGGCAGAGACTCGCCGAGGTCGGATTTATTCAGTAGAAGCAGTACTGGCTTGCGGGATTTAAGTGCGCTTTTGGCAATTTGCTTGTCTTTGTCATCGGGATATTTCGAGGAGTCGAGCGTAAGTAAAATTAAGTCAGCAGCGTCGATGGCGTCGGCGATTTGGTCTTGAATGCCGGCCTCGAAATCGTCATCGGGGTCTTTCAGCCCGGCGGTATCGATTAACAGGAAGCGGTCGTCAATGCGTGTCATGACATTGTCGCGAGTCGTGCCTTCTTCGCGCGCCACAATCGCAATATTGCGGTGAGCAAAACGGTTCAAAATGCTGGATTTTCCAGCGTTGGTTTGGCCGATTAGGGCGACAATGGGTAGTTTTTTCATCTTAATCTCTATTATAACACAAGTATATCTTTCTATTATAGCACAGATACCATAAAAAGTCAATAGGATAGTGACTTTATAGATAAGATATGATATAATTATGGCATGACAAAGCCGTCAGATAAGACAGATGTAGCCGCGTCGCGAAGTCGTAATGAGGAGAAAACGCAGACTGGGCTGGGCCGTGTGGTTGGGAGTAAGTGGCACTATGTATTGGTGCTGGTTTTTGCGGCATTGCTTGGCGTAGGGATTTGGTCGCGGCCAGATCAGGTGATGGTGGGGGATGACTATGCGTTTCATGTAGTGAGACTGCAGAGTGCGGCGCAGGCTTGGCGTAATGGGCAGATTTTGCCGCAGGTTGATCCGGAGGCGTTGGGTGGTTTTGGTTATGCGTATAATTTGTTTTATGGACCGTTGGTGACGTATGTTGCGGCGGGGCTGGAGTTTGTGATTGGTTCATGGCCGATTGTGATTAATTTGATTTTGGTTTTGTGTCTGATGGGGGCAGGATTCATGATGTGTTACGCGATGACGCGGGTGACGAAGAATCGGATGCTGGCGCTACTGATCGCGGTGATTTATATGGCGTCGCCGTATTTGTTGAACAATATTTATTCGCGCATGGCGCTCGGAGAGGTGACGGCTGCGGTGGCAGCGCCGATTTTGTTGTTAGGACTTTATCAATTGACGGCGCATGAGAAACATGCGGCGCGGAGTTTGGCAATAGCGGCCGCGTTGCTGATTTTGTCGCATAGTTTGTCGGCGATGATTTTTGCGTTGATGGCGGCGGTATATGTGTTGATTAATATTGATAAAGTATTTAATGTGCGGTGTATTTGGCGAATGATTTTGGCGGTAGCTGTGGCGTTGGGGCTGACGGCATTCTTCACGGCACCGTTGATTGAGGCGCGACTCGAAGGTAATTATGGAGTCTTCAATCAGGAATATGCTGAGGCGTATTTCGGGGCGAATCCGCAAAGTGTGAACGACCATCGGGTATGGCCGCAACAACTGGTGACCTTGGATTATGCGAGTGGTGAATATGGTGTGGCGCTCGGAGTAATGGCGATGATCGGGATATTAGGATTTTGGTTTGCTTGGCGGACAATCGAGGATCGTGGTGAGCGGAGGTTTGTGACGTCGCTGTATATTATTGGAATGTTGGCGATTGTGGGGATGCTGCCGCTTTTGAATTGGCAGTATTTGCCGAGCGTGTTTTGGAATATTCAGTTCCCATGGCGCCTGATGATGGTCGCGATGACGGCGTTTAGTGTGGTGGCGGGCTATACGATTTTTGCGCTGGTGCGGCGGATGTCGGCAGAGAAACAGGCAGTGTGGGCGATAATGGTGGGAGTGCTGGCGGTGTATGTAGTGACGCCGGTGATTATGCCGAACGACGATAGACATTTGGAAGATTTTAGCGAGGCGGAAGAAGATTTGGCGACAGTAGGATTTCAGGCGGAGTATGCGCCGGTTGGTTTGCTTTGCACGGCGGATGATGAGGAAGATGTGGAGAAAGGTTATGCGTGTAGTTTGGAACGAATTCGGGAAGAATTAAAGACGCGAGGAACGAAGTTAAAGGTGCTTGAGGGGCAGGTGAAGACGAGCAGGGCGATAAAAGATGGGCTGAATTTGGAGTTTGATGTGCGGAATACGAGCGAACGGGCGGCGGTAGTAGAATTGCCGTTGATTTGGTATCCGGGATACCGGGCGAGGATGGATGGCGTAGAGTTGGTGTCTGGCCAGTCGGAGGATGACGGATTGGTGACAGTGGTGGTGCCGGCGGGCGTGGAAGGTACGGTGCAGGTGCGATATGAACTCACAAAGCCGACGGAGCTTGGACTGATGATTTCGGCGGGAACGGCGGGGTTGGGGGTAGTTTGGGTAATGATTTCGGGCGTGTATGATTGGTATAAGCGACGGAAACAGAAAGAAGTAGATAGTTTGATTGATTCGGTGTGGGAGGCGATGGCGGAAAATGAAAGCCTGGACGACGGTGGGGCAGGGGCGGTTGTAAATAAACCGAAAAAGAGGGCAACAAAGCGTAAAGCGGAGAATGTATTGCCGGAACCGCCGGAACCGGAAGTGCCGGGGTTGATGCCGAATGAGGGTGCTGGTGGAGGTGCAAAAAGGAGTAGCGGTAGGAAGACGAAGACGGTTGCGAGCAAGAAGAAGGCTGATGTGAGTGAAGCGAAAGATGATGCGGCGCAAGAAAAAGGAGCGGAGAAGCCGGCAACAAAGAAAACTACGACACGCAAAACAACGGCGAGAGTGAAGAGCGTGAAGGCAAAGGAAGAATCTTCGGAGGCGCAGGATGAGGTTAAACCGCGGGTTACAAAAGTAAAAGCTGGATCTAAAAAGGAGGTATAAAAATGAAAAAAGTAATTTCGATCGTCGTTCCTTGCTACAATGAGGAAGCGGTGTTGGGGACGTGGTATGATGAGATGACGCGCGTGGCGAAGGAGATGAAGGAAGTTGATTTCGAGTTTGTTCTTGTCGATGACGGTAGTAGTGACGGAACATTGACGGAAATAGAGAAGTTGGTGCGGAAGGATAGTCGAGTAAGGTTTGTGAGTTTTTCGCGGAATTTCGGTAAAGAGGCGGCGCTGCTTGCGGGGTTGGAATATGCGAAGGGTGATTATATTGCGACGATGGATGCGGATTTACAAGATCCGCCGAAGTTATTGCCGGAAATGTATAAGTATATTGAGAGCGGAGAGTATGATTGTGTAGGAACGCGACGGGTAAACCGCGATGGTGAACCGCCGATTCGGAGTTTCTTTGCGCGGATTTTTTATAAGTTGATTAATCGAATGTCGAAGATTGAGATGGTGGACGGAGCGCGCGATTATCGGCTGATGACGCGACAAATGGTGAATGCGATTATTTCGATGCGAGAATATAATCGGTACTCGAAAGGCCTGTTTAGCTTCGTTGGATTTCGGACGAAATGGATTGAGTTTAAGCATGTGGATCGGGCGGCGGGGGAGACGCATTGGTCGTTCTGGAAGCTATTTGTCTATGCGCTCGAAGGGATTTGCGCGTTTTCGACGGTACCGTTGGTGATTGCGGCGGTGTTGGGGTTGCTGTTTTGCTTCGTAGCATTCGTGATGATCGTGGTGATTATCGTAAAAACGCTAGCGTTTGGCGATCCGGTGAGCGGATGGCCAAGTATGATTTGTGTGGTGCTGATGGTGGGGGGATTGCAAATGTTGGCATTAGGAGTGATTGGGCAGTATCTTGCGAAAACGTATTTAGAAACAAAGCAACGGCCGGTATATATTGTGCGGGTGACAGATGAAGATGTGAAGTAAGAAAGTGGTTCCCAAGGGCGGGGTTTTGTGTTATACTACTGGTAGTGGTCTCGTCGTCTAGTGGTCCAGGACGCCTGGTTCTCATCCAGGAAATCGCGGGTTCGACTCCCGCCGGGACTACCATTTTTGTTTTTGAGTATTGAAAGATCGGCACCGAAACGGGCAAGCACAGCGGAGGGGGCGACCATTATAACGAACGGCGTTATTTGATGGGTTGACAGTCGTAGGATTTGAATTGAAGATATAGGCATGGGTAGATGAGATAGAGGTACGCGACCGAAGTGAAGCTTCGTTGCCGACGTTGTTGACGTTGCCGTTGTCTAAGTTGACGTTCCCGCTACGGACAAAAGCCCGGTATGATGTGAGTTATACAACGGAGAAGTTGTTTCTTGTTTGTTCAGCCTCGTCTAAGCAAATGACAAACCTCTTAATTCCCTTATAAAACATAGGAGGACAACTTCACGATCTTTCAGTTGAGGTAGTGCGGTAGCTGGAGCATGATCTCAGTGGCGACCGGTAGACCCCATGGACTTTACATCCACAAAGTTATTTTAGCATAAGTGAATATGATATAATCGAGACGTGGATTTTGGTCCATGGGAACTGGAGATAGCGATTGAGGTCAAGCTCCGGCTATTAGAAGTTCTCGTTTGAAAGATCGTAAGGTTATGCTCTTAGAGTCAAGGAAAGATAAAAAGAGGCGAGTAGAATCCGTAGTTAAGGCTGCGGAATGCTAAAAATAACCTTTGCTTACCACTATGTTTGTCGTAATGGTTTGCCTGGCTTTTGTCCGTAGCGGGTGGGTTAATCTCAGTACGGAGTATGAGGGTCGGGTGAGGAATTTTGGCAACAACGGTAATTACTGGGCGCGTACGGCCGTATCAGATACTAATGGTCGCTACCTCAACTTCAATCCTACGAACGTCAATCCGTCAAATAGCTGGGGCCGCTATGGCGGTTTCCCCCTCCGCTGCCTCTAAGCTGCCGGTTCGGTGCCGATCTTTCTTGAATTGACTTTAATTTATTTTTTTGAGCATGCTATAATGGTTTTATATAAACTTTAACACTATGGAGAAAAATCCGTGAAAAATAAAATAGTGCCAATCGTTGGAGTGGCGCTCACTATATATGGAGCTATTGCTATATTTCAGCAGTCATCATTAGCAATAGCAATAGTAAATGATGATGCCGTTGGTGAAGAAGTTGCCTGTCAGGGCGATTTTTTTGCTCAGTATGGCGGTCGCGGTACTTATGCTAGGGTTAGGAGATAGGTAGTAGTTGAGTTCTATGACATGTATAGCTATAACGATTGGCTGAGGCTGCTAGTTTTGTTGGTCGGGATGATGCTTGGCTGGTATATGGTTTATAAAGCGAAGAAACAGTGGCAAGAAGTGCTTGGTATCGCTACCATACTATGTTCGTTCTTGATTCCGGTCTTAATTGAGGCGAGGTTTTGGTGGATTAGAACGCATACTATGTATGATGGTGATTGGGAAATCATTCAAGATTTGATTGGTTACCATGCTTCGGAGGCGATATTACTGTTTGGCGCTTATGTTGTTTTGGGTCTACTCTGGATAACTTGTATTAGCCAAATAATTACGATATTGATATCACGAAAGAAGAAGTTGTAGTTTACCTGAAAATTACGAGACCTGATGCAGATTAGGTCTCGTAATGTCGTTGGTTAAGTTTTTTAGCTGCGAGCACCGCCGTCGACTTGTAAGATTTCGCCGGTCACGTAGCTTGCGAGGTCGCTGGCAAGAAAAAGGAAGGCGTTCGCGATGTCGCTAGGTTCGCCGATGCGACCAAGTGGGATGGTTTTCACGATCGGTGCGAGTTGCGCTTCGGGTAGTCCGGCGATCATGTCGGTATTAGTGACGCCGGGCGCGACGGCGTTAACACGGATGCCGTTCGGTGCGAGCTCGCGGGCGAGAGATTTCGTCATGCCATTGACGGCGAATTTGCTAGTCGGATAGCCGACGCCAGACGGTTGTCCGTAAATGCTGACCATGGACGAAGTATTAAGAATAACGCCGCCTCTTTGCTCCTTCATAGTTGGGACGACCGCTTTGGTGACATAAAACATCGCACGGATATTAAGATCGATGATTTTGTTGAAATCTTCGGGAGTAGTGTTTTCGATCGGCTGGTTGGCGGAGATGCCGGCGTTATTAACAAGGATATCGATGCGCCCGTAATCAGTGACGATTTGGTCGATGGTTTTTTGGATATCGTCATAGTCGTTTAAGTTTGGCCAATATCCAGCAACTTCCAGCCCATCAGACTTCAGCTCGTCGATAGCTTTGTTAACGGTCGCTTCGCGCGAGCCAAAAATGATAACTTTAGCGCCGTTTTTGGCGAAAGTGCGGGCTGTTTCAAAACCGATACCGCGCGTCCCGCCAGTGATGATTGCAATTTTCCCTTCTAACACTTGTCCTCCTTTTCTGATATAATTATTATAGCATATGACGGCGCGACTAGGGGGTTTCGTGGACGCCGAGTTTTAGCTAAGAAAGTGAGGTAAGATGAACGAAATCAAGTGTCCAAAGTGCGGTCAGGTGTTTAAGGTAGATGAGTCGGGGTTTGCGGATATCGTAAAGCAAGTGCATGATCATGAATTTGAACGGGAGTTAGAGGAACGTTTGAAAAATGTAGCGGAGCTGGCGACGGCGAAGGCGGAAAGTAATTTGAAAGATGATTTGGCGAAAAAGGAGGCGGAGATTGCGAAGCTGAAAACGCAAAGTCAGGGTGAAATTGCGGATTTGAAGACACGGGCGATGGCGACGGTGAGCAAAAAGGATTCGGAGATTGCGGAACTGAAGGCGAAAATTGAGACTGCAACGAAGATGACGGAAACGGAAAAGAAACTAGCTGTGAGCGAGGCGGTGGCAAAAGTTGAAAAAGAGCGTGATCAGTTGGCAAGCGACTTGAAGGCGAAAGACGCGGAGACGAAATTGCTCGAAACTTCATTGAAGGAAAAGTTTGCGGCGGAGCTAAAAAGTAAAGATGAGATGATTGCTTATTATAAAGACATGAAAGCGAAGATGTCGACGAAGATGGTGGGTGAGACTTTGGAGCAGCATTGCGAGATTGAGTTTGAGCGGTTGCGCGCGACGGGATTTCAGCGGGCGGAGTTTGGTAAGGATAACGATGCGCGGACTGGAAGTAAGGGGGATTATATTTATCGTGAGTGTGACGAAAATGGTAATGAGCTGATCTCGATTATGTTTGAGATGAAAAATGAAAATGATGAAACGGCGACAAAACACAAGAATGAGGACTTCTTGAAAGAACTGGATAAAGACCGGAATGAGAAAAAGTGTGAGTATGCAGTTCTGGTTTCGATGTTGGAGGCGGAGAGCGAGCTATATAACTCGGGAATTGTCGATAAATCGCACCGTTACCCGAAAATGTATGTTATCCGGCCGCAGTTTTTTATCCCAATGATTACGATTCTCCGGAATGCGGCGCAAAATGCGATGGAATATAAATCGGAGTTGGCGTTGGTGCGAGCGCAGAATATTGATGTGGCGGGGTTTGAGGAACGGATTGAAGAGTTTAAAGAAGGCTTTGCGCGAAATTATAATCTTGCGAGTAAAAAGTTTAAGACGGCGATTGAAGAAATTGATAAGACGATTGACCATTTGCAGAAGACGAAGGAGAACTTGTTGTCGTCGGAGAATAATCTGCGGCTCGCAAATAATAAAGCGGAGGATTTGACGATTAAACGGCTGACGCGGGGAAATCCGACGATGCGAGAGAAGTTTGCGGAGTTGAAAGAAGGTTAAAATCCGAATTTGGTATGTTTTTGACCCATGGCGGTGTCATAATATAGATTGAACCTCTGCTCGGTGAGCTCGAGAGCGAGTGACCAAATTGTATCACTATTATAAATATAGTGCGATTCGCGTAAAATGCGCCACAAGTCGGTAAATTGGAAGCCAGGTAACTGCTTGGCGATCAGGAGTTTGGCTTCGGCGGCACGGACAAAACTGGTAGTAGCGGGAGAATGTTGTAAGACACGGTCAAGTGGCTGCAGCTTGGGCGCGAGACAGTGATTAGTCTGGATGAGGACGCCGTCGTTCCCCGGGCGAACAACGGCATAGTCGCGCGAGGTATGCTCGACGATAGCGAGGTCGCCTTTCGCATCGGCAACGAGGAAATTTTTCGGTATGGCACAAGGGACACGCGAGAAGACGCCTAAGGCTTGGCGCGTAGTCGAACAGTGTTCAGCAATGTAGCGCAAGAAGTGGGCGGGTGCGAGACCGTAATTCCATTTATCAATATGGGAATAAGTCAGGCCGATATATAGACCGTATTCATTAATTGTATCCTCGGAATAGATTTTGCGGCTGCGTTTGCCGATATGGCGGCCCCAAACAGATTCGTCGGAGAAAGCGAAATATCGATTTGCACCGGTAATATTTAGATCGTAACGCTCAAAGAATTCGCGCGCTTCGGGTAGCCAATCATAGTTGCGCCCGACAAAGACTTTGCCGTTTTCGCGAACGGCAAAAATCGTGCAGCCATGTTGATGAGGATTGACGCGTCGACGTTGGGCGTCAACGAAACTAGCGAGATCTTCATAGAGTAAGAAGTCAGGATTCTGATGTAATGATTCAGCGGCGGCGATCTTTTCAGCGACGAGTTCGGGATAGTATTTTTGATAGATACTAAGTTGTTTGCGTAGGGTTTTGGTATTAGTATGACTATAAAAATCATGATGATAAGCCTTGAGACGAGCGCCATAATATTCGCCGAATTCTTTGCGGCTACCAGAAAATCGAATCATATTATGATTATAACAGCTTATGGTATAATAATGAAAAGAAAATATATGAAAAAGATTGTTGCGGAAACGAAATTTGCGGAGGGGCTATGTTTGAAGAAGCTGTTTTTCGTGTTTCTAATTGGGTCAGTGATTGGGTCGTTGTATGAAGAGATTTTGTTTTTAGTACAACATTTGATGGCGACTGGCGAGTTGGCTTGGAGTCTTCGGCGGGGCGTAATTTGGGGCCCGTTCAATGTGATTTATGGGTTTGGCGCGGTGATTATGGTGTACTTGCTGCTCAGAAAGCCATATAAGAACTGGCAGATTTTTATCTATGCGGCGTTGCTTGGTGGAATCGTGGAATATTTGATTAGCTTTTTGCAAGAGTTCTTCACACATACGATGTCGTGGGATTATAGCGGATTGTGGCTAAATATCAATGGACGAACGACAATCCCGTTTATGCTGGTCTGGGGGCTGCTAGGGCTGCTCCTGGTGCGTGGAGTTTATCCGCCGGTGTCGGAGGCGATTGAGCGGATTCCGCCGAAGATTGGGGATGCGGTGTATGTGATTTTGGTGGTATTTATGGCGCTAGACATGTTAATTTCTTGGACGGCGATTATTCGACAAACTTTGCGGCATAATCATATACCGCCGTACACGCCGATAGGTAGGTTTTATGATGAACATTTTACGGATGACTATCTGGAGCATTATTTTCCGAATATGCGGCGGCCCGAGGAAGAAGAATGATTTTGCTTGCAGTGGGGTTTGGATGTTTGGTCTGGGCTGGAGCGATGTTTTTGTTCGGGCGGTATGCGGTAGGGCGGAATGAAATTACGCTGGTAGAGCGCGAGAAACAGCCGGAATTCGCAGTATTAATACCGGCGCGAGATGAGAGTGCGGTGATTGAAGGGCTGCTGGAGAGCTTGGAGAAGCAGACGGTGAAGGTGAAAATGGAAGATATATATGTGATCGTGGAGGCGGAGGATGACCCGACGGTGGGGATTTGCCGGAAGCACGGCGTAGGGGTGTTCGTGCGGCCAAAGGTAACTTTGAGCCGGGCGCGGAAGGGGTTTGCACTGGACGAGGTAATACGAGAGATTCTATCGAAGAGACGATATGATTTGTATTTTATTTTTGACGCGGATAATGTACTGGCGTCGGAGTTTGTGGAGGAGATGTTGAAGAGTTATATGGCGGGGCATGAAATTGTCACGGGATATCGGAATGCGAAGAATGGTAATGCGAATGTGATTGCGGCGGTGTCATGCCTGACATTTTCAATGATTAATACGTTGGTAAATCGTGATCGTGTAAGACATCAGGCGAATATTGTGTTCTCGGGTACGGGATATTGTATTGATGGTAAGTTGGTTGATCGGTGGCAGGGTTGGCCGTTTCGGAGTCTGACGGAGGATTACGAAATTTCGCTCTATGCGACGTTGCACGGACTCGCGACGTACTATAACGAGGCGGCGGTGTTTTATGATGAGCAGCCGACGAGGTATACGCAGACGGTAGCGCAACGAGTGCGATGGATTAAAGGATATTTTAGCGCGCGGAAAAAGTATGTACCATTGATGCGTGGAGTTCTGTCGAAACAGAGGGCTAAGAATAGTACGCGGAATGCTGGTAGCTTGGCGAAGGAATGTATTGGCGTCAAGCCGGCGATTCTGGCGGTGGTCGGAGCGGTATTGGTGGTGCTCGGCGGGGTAGTGATGTTGGGGCGACGTGGTGAATGGGGTTGGGCGCTGGCGGTGGTTGGGGGAGCGTTTGTGTTGCTATATATTATACTTGCGGGGGTGACGGTACATATTTTAAGACAAGAAAAATTGGATTTGGCGCGGAGTATGAAAATAAAGATAGTATTGTTCAACCCGCTGTATCTGGTAACTTATGTTCCCTGTGCGTTGAAGGCGCTGTTGAGGCGCGAGGTGGCGTGGGTGAAGATTGAACACGGAGCAAAGTAGCCGTAGCCGTACGGCGTATGTCCGGCTATTTGATATACGGATTTGCCTTTATGCTGGCTGGAGCGAGCGGTGCGTCGCGGAGTTTACTGGCGATTTTATCGGGTGCATCAGTGAATTTGATTTCGGAAAGCCCAAAGTTAATATCGTCGCTCGTGACGTCATAATATAGCTTGTAGACTTCGTCGACGGAGCCAATAATAGCATCTTTCATATCAAAGCCGAGTCTAGTGGCGACAGCTTGGACTTTTTCGGGGCTGGGGCCTTCAATTTCGACATAGCTAGGAATCCAGGGCCAAGTATCAATGTCGATTTCGACGTCATCGAGCTTCCAGGGTTCGCGATAAGAGTCTTCGTCGGACTTGGCATGTAGTCCGCAGGCTTTAAGAATGGCGATCGTAGCATCGTAGTCGCTAACTTCAACATTAATTTCTTCAGTGCCAGTCAGGGTGTTATTGTGGTGATTTTTGTAAGTTAGCATGATTCGGTCGCCCTCGTCGCGGACGCGCGCGAAAGCATGTTTACTAACGTCGAAAACGACGCGGCGCATAAGAATTTCGGGACGGACAAGCTGGGCTCCAATAGCTTCCAACTTAGTTCGTAGTTCAGCTTTATCGATTTCAAGAAATGTGGCTTCGATTTCTAAATTCATAGCGTCCTTTCTGATTATTAAGTGTTGTAAAAATTACAACATTATTTTAGCTCAACTCCGACACTAGGTTCGCCTGGGCAAGTTTCAAGTACTCTTGCGATGGCATCGTGTTCGGCTTCGGTGACCCAAAGACTATATTTATATTTTACGGAAACTTGACGGGCGACATATTGACAACGGAAGGCCTTGTTGGGCGGGAGCCAAGTCGCGGCGTCGCCATCAGATTTGCTTTGGTTAGTCTTGCTCTCGACTGCGAGGAGATTTAGCGGGTCGGTTGCAATGTTATATCTGGTTTCTTTATCCATATATTGGGCGCCTTTTTGCCAGGCGTCGCTTAAGGCGACGATATGGTCGATTTGTAGCCCCGTCATAAAATCAGATTTTTCATAGAATATCATATGTGAGCCGGTGTACGGCTCGTCAAATTCGCCAGAGATTACATTACAATTATTACTGTCGAGCGTAGCGTTGTCTCCGAGTTCGCGTTTGATAATGCGTTGCCTCAAGCTACAACCCTCGACATCGGGCCAACCAGAATAAAACTCGTCGCGTGTATAGCCAGTCTTAGGTGCTCGACCCTTAATCTCGAGTCGTTCAAGGATGGTACTAGCGAGTGGGGCGTTATCGGGGTTGGGTGAGCTTTGGTTGATATTCGATTCGGCATTAGTCTCTTGTTCAAAAATCTGTTCATAGCTACTAGGATTGGAGATAATAACGCCAGCTAATCCAGCAATAAGTGCGACTACGGCTAATAAGCGACGGCTGCGGTAAGATTTTAAGCTTAATTTTTTCATAGAGAATTATTCTTCGATCACCTTGCCTTCAATCAAAGTGCCGAGACGGCTAAAATCGCTCGGATCGACGCCGTTTTCGCCGAGTACGACGACGGCAAAATGGCGATTTTGCCGGACGAAATCAATAAGTGCAATGTCTGCATAATTTTCCCAAGTGCCAAGGTCGTTTTCGGTGCCACTAGCTTTGCTATATACTCTTGCGGTACTAAAACCGCTGGGTAAGCCTTGTTTCCAATCGATTTCGCTCTCCTCGGGCAGCTCAAGCATGGAGGCTTGTAGTTTTGCCCAGCTGTCAAGGCTTAGGTCATCATGCTGCCAGACGTGTTGCAAAAATAATACTAAATCATTCGGAGTAGTAACTTGGCCGAAATCAGAGCTTTGCGTCATGCCGATAGTATTTATTAGGTTCTGCGCGCTCTCTGAACGGTAGCTATCCGTCAGGAAGGCTGTGGCACAAGTTTCGCTAGCCGAAGTGCTTGTCATGATGTTTAAGCAGTCACTATAATTCAATTCGTAGCCAATGTTGCTGTCGGCACGTTCCAGGCCAACATCGAGCCTGCGATAACCGTCGTAGGCGAAAATTAGTTGGTATAAGTCACCGGTCGAGAAGGCTGTATCAGAATTGTAACTAGCGGCAATTTCGTCGCGGTCAAGATCGTAGACAACCAAACCAACTCTATTATCAATTTCGGCGATCCAAGAATCAATAATAGGTTGAAGTTTAATTGCGCTAGGTGTTGTTTGTTGCGGCGCATCTTGGTCGTCGTTACTATTTGAGTTGTCTTTGGTTTCTGCGACGCTATTATTGCCGACGAGAATCGAACGGACGAACCTGGCGCCGACTAAAGAAACGCTAAAAGTGAAGAAAAAGATGAGGACGAGTGATAGCCAGTTTTTGCTTGCAGTGCGACCAACGTTATTCATACGTTTATTATAACATGAGCGCTAGTAAAAGTGTGGTATAATTGAAGGGAATAAAATAAGGAAAATAAATAATGAATATCATTTTTAGTGTATTGTTGCTTGTGGTGGGCTTCGTACTTTTGATTAAAGGGGCGGATATTTTCGTCGACGGAGCGTCAAGTACGGCAGAAAATTTTAAAGTGCCGAAAATGTTAATTGGTTTGACGATTGTGGCGTTCGGTACAAGCGCGCCAGAGTTTGCGGTATCAGTTTCGGCTTTGGCGTCGGGTAGTACAGATATGGTGTTAGGAAATGTAATCGGGAGTTGTATCCTGAATATTTTGTTGATTTTGGGCGTAGCAGCGTTGATTCGCCCGATTAAGATTAAAGATAATACGGTGCGGAAGGAGATTCCGTTATGTTTGTTGATTTCGATTTTGTTAGCAGTGTTATTCTTGGATGTGTTCTTGGCGGGTGGCGACATTAACCAGATTACGCGGGCAGATGCGATTGTAATTTTACTGTTCTTTACGGTATTTTTGTATTATCTGTTTTCGATGGCGAAGCAGAAAAAAGAAAAAGTCGAAGACGCGAAACCGCAATACACGCTCGGCAAATCGGCGGTGCTGATTCTGGTTGGGCTCGCGGGAATTATTATTGGCAGCCAACTAGTCGTAGATAGCGCAACGAATATTGCGGAGGTAATGGGGATGAGTGAAAGGTTGATTGCTCTAACGGTAATTGCATTCGGTACGTCGTTGCCAGAGTTGGTGACGACGATTGTGGCGTCGAAGAAAGGCGAGCAGGATTTGGTGGTTGGCAATATTATTGGTAGTAATATCTTTAATATTTGCGTGGTGCTGGGGATTCCAGTGGCGATTTTTGGAACGATTACGCCGGTTGGGTTCCAAATGCTGGATATTATTATGCTGGTGGCGTCAGCGGCAATGCTATTTATTTTCGCGGCGAGTACGAAGAAAATTAACCGCGTTGAGGGGATTATTATGCTGGCGACTTTTGTAGTGTACTATGGTGTGATTATGTTAGTCTAGCTAATTCTCTGGAGTGACGATAAACTCATCAATCGATACGGGCGTACTAGTTGCGCTCGTATTTTGTGCTGCCGTGATATAGCTTTGGCTTTTTGCTTGACTACGTTCAGCAGTGATAACTAGGCGATGGGTCGCGTCTTGTCCTGGTAGTGGAGTTCCGGCGCAAGTCATGATTACTAAAGTTTCCACTTCGCTGGAGCTTAAGATGGCATTCATATCAACGTCAGCCTTGGCTAAGGTCTCGATATTCGTGATGGTATATTCGACGTCGTTATAATAAATGTGTTGATAGAGCTGGCTTTGATCAAGGGCTTGGAATACGGTGGACGAATGCCCGATGATAAACTGCTTGTTTTCGGCTTGGCTGTAACTACCGGCAATAGTTGCTGGAGCTATGAGCTGACGATCGGTCATTTCAAGTGGAGCGACTGGAGTGCTTAAGCCGATGTTTGGTAGACTGAGCTCCGGATAGCTTGTAGCTTCAATTGAAGAAACGGGTTGGATGCCGGAGAAGAAATAAAAGGGAGCCAGAATCATGAACAGCATGACAAAGAATACGCGTAACGTACGGCCAGACCAACGTAGAGGGTTTAGCCGTAGCCCGCGTCCGGCTTTATGGCTCTTGGCGCCGAGGCTAAGAGCTTGTTGGTTTTGATTTGCGCGATCCAAACGATCTAGCGCCATCCAATAAAACGGATTGAATTTCCACACACCTTCCATATTTATGCTTATTATAGCACAAGTGGGATGTGGGGAGCTAAAAAAGTTAATGGTTGTTGTATATTTTACAACGAATAACTCACACTACGCATAAAGTGTTGTAAAAATTACAATACTTTATTCTTCTCCGCTCCCTAGTTCCTTTTCTGCACGTTCGAGGCTGATGCGGACTTTTGTGCCAAAGCCGACACGTGAACTCACATCGATATATTTTCCGGAGAGTAGAGCGCAAACTGGTCGTGATAGCGTCGTGCCGGTATCGGAAATGATAATCTCCTTTCTGTTCACTTGGATGGCGATTTCGCCTTGGGCGGAACGACCAATGGCTTCGGAGATAGCTTTTTCGACGTCGTCTTTGATACCAGTGAGTTCTTCGGTGACAACATCAGAGTCGATGAGGTCTAAGTTGAGCTGAATACCATTTTTCTCGGCAAGTGGTAAGAATTTATTGTAAATTTCACTAATAATGAGAGATAGACGATACATACTAGGCGACCAAGATTAACATAGTTCCGACGACGAGACAGGAGACGGCGATACGGTACCACCCAAATGTTTGGAGAGATTTAGGTTTTTTCAAATAGCGCAGTAAGTAACGTAATGCCCAGAGCCCGACGACGAAAGCGATTAAATTAGAGAAGAATAACGCATTGAGATTCTCGATGAAGTACGCACGTCCGGTATCCGATAAAAACATTTTCAGGCAAACTGCGCACATGATAGGAATGCTGGCGAGGAAAGAATATTCTGCGGATGATTCTGAATCCATCCCAGCAATGCGGCCGGCAATAATGGTCGTGCCGGATCGAGATGTGCCTGGAATAAGGGCAAAAACTTGTAATACGCCGATAAGTAGAGCGCGTCCAGGAGTGAGTTGATTTTTGTCTTTGAGGTTCGACATATGCGGCAGTTTGTCGATGACGACCATGATAATACCAACGATACCCATGGCAGCGCCAACAGTAAATAGCGAAGAGAAGAAGTCGCTATTTTCGATTAGGTCTGACAACAGGAGCCCGATCAGTCCGGCAGGAATTGTAGTAATAACGATATTGATAGCAAGTTTGTAGTTTTTTTCTCCAAAAACGTCTTTGATGATTTTCCAAATGCGTTCGCGAAAATAAAATAATAAGGCGAGTAATGTTCCTAGATTAATGAATTCAAGAAAAAGGTGAAAGTTTTCAGCTGGGAAGTTGAAGATGTGCTGAACGATTTCTAAGTGGCCAGAAGATGACACTGGGATGAATTCGGTGAGGCCTTGTACGAGGCCGAGAAGTAATGCTTGAAAAATATCCATGAGCTAATTATAGCACACCTATTTAGGACTTGGGCGTTTTGAATAAGGATTTGCGGATGCGTTCGGTAATAGGTTTGACTTGTTCGACGTCTAGGAAGTATCCGGCAAGCAAGTAGGTAACGAACGATCCGGCGGTGATGACGAAGAACTTCGGGAAGACCATGAAGATTGAGTCGTCACTTGCCATAAATGGGAAGAATTTAGCTAGTGAATAGGCGACGCATCCAGTAACGCAGGTGGCGAAGACGATGCGGCGAGTGTTTTTCCAGAAGTCGCGGTTAAGTAATTTGCCGCCAGAGCGCTTTTGGAGCAGTCTCAATAGGATAATGACTTCCAGCATTGTGCCAATACTCTGCGCCCATCCGAGACCGTCGACTCCGCAGCCGATAATCGAGAATACAATAGCAAGTAAAATTGTTAGCCCGACCGAAAGAATTGAGACGCGAAATGGAGTCTTGGTATCTTGATGGGCATAAAATCCGCGCGAAGCGATATGGAAAATCGAATTGGCGAAAATCGAGACAATTAGTGCGGCAAGGACGGAAGAAATGAGCGGGTCGCCGCCGTTTTTGATAAAGCTAACAACGTATCCGCGAGCAAAAAACGCAACAATGGCGACCGGTAACGTAATCCAGATAATCGTACTGAGAGCGGTGCGGAAGGTTTGTTGATATTTGGCTTCTTTGCCTTCGCCAAGCTCTTCGGTAAGTTGCGGGAAGAAAGCAGTGGAAATTGCGACGCCGATGAGACTAACTGGCATTTGCGAGAGGCTATAGGCTTGTTGATAGCTGCGTAAAGCGCCAGCACCCATGCGCGAAGAGAGATTAGTCGTGACGATAGTGTTTACGTAGTCGATTCCCTGGTCGAGGCTGCGGGCGGGGAGGAGCTTCAATACGGACTTGAACCCTTGATTTTTCCAGTTGATTTTGAACTCATAATCAAAACCAAGTCCGAATAGCCCGACGAGGCTAACGATGACTTGTAGTATAGCGCCAAAGACTACGCCGAGTGCAACGCCCATGATTCCCCCCTCGAAAACTTGCCAGCCGAATAAGTTAATACCGTTCGTGAACCACAAAATCCCAACTAGAATGCCGACATTATATAATGCGGGCGCGAGGGCATAGAAAACGAAACGCCCGAGAGCTTGTTGAATACTAGATAGGATAGTTGAAATACTGAATAAAAACGGATTAATCGCGATCACGCGCATCATATTAATGGCGAGAATCATGCCGGATTCATCGAGCCCCGGTCCGACGACGTAACGTACAAGTGGGTCGGCAAAGATGATAATCGCAACCGATGCAACCAGGGTTAAAATCGCCATGAGGTTGAGCAGGCTAGAACTGAGCTCCCAGGCGGATTTTTTGTTACCGGTCGTAAGACGTTGATTGAATACCGGGATAAAGCTAACTGCTAGCGCCCCAGAAGTAAGCAGAAAGAACAAGAAATCCGGAATTGTAAAGGCGGCGGTATAGGCATCTATACCGGTCGGATAAGTATCGAGATAATATGAGTTTAGCAATCGATCGCGAAAAATCCCCAACAAAGCTGAAACCAACGTCGAACTAGCGAGTACGACAGCAGCGAATCTGACTGGTAGTTTCGCATTAGCACGACTGACGACGGACCGGAACTTGAATCTCGGGCGCTTAGGCGATTCAGTTTTTTCGCTCTTTTCCTTTTTTTTGAACATTCTAAATTTCGGTTGCTCCGTTTAGATATGGGCGTAGAACTTCTGGAACCGTGAGCTTGCCGTCGGCCTTGGCGTAATTTTCGATCACGGCTACCATCGTGCGTGCAAGTGAAACCGCTGTGCCATTAAGTGTATGTAATACTTCGACATCGCCATTTTCTCGTCGTACGCGAATATTAAGACTGCGGGCCTGGAAGTCGGTACAGTTTGAACAACTAGTTAGCTCACGATATTTTTGGTCAACTGGAGACCAGTATTCGATATCGTACTTCTTTGCAGCAGGTGAGCCGAGGTCGCCAGCGGCGATATTAATTACACGATATGGAATTCCAAGCTCTTGCCAGATTTCTTCCTCAATTTTGCGAATCTTCTCGTGCATCTCCGGCGATTTTTCTGGTAAGCAGAAGACATACATCTCGAGCTTATTAAACTGATGAACACGGAACAGGCCGCGAGTATGCTTACCGTAAGTGCCAGCTTCTTTGCGGAAACAGGCGCTATAACCGGCGAGGCAAATTGGTAAATCTTTTTCGTCGATGATTTCATTCATGTAATAGCCTGTGAGTGGCATTTCGGCAGTCGCAATCATAGCAAGGTCTTCGCCTTCGACAAAATATTCGTCGCTTTGCTCGCTACTGCGTGGGTTGAAGCCGCAACCTTCGAGAACTTTGCTGGAAACCATATCTGGTACGGTCATGTAAGTAAATCCATGTTCAAGAACCTTTTTCAGACCAAATTGCAGAAGAGCATTTTCCAGTAACGCTAGGCCGTTTTTCAAATAATAAAATTTCGCACCGGCGACTTTCGCGCCGCGTTCGAAATCAACCCAATCGCGGCTAGTAGCGTAGTCGAGATGATCGACACCTCCGGCTTTTTGCTCCCCCCAGCTAGCAACTTCGACACTGCATTCTTCGCCGCCGAGCGGAACGTCGTCAAAAATAATATTCGGTACGCGTTTGAGCAATTCATTGACTTTTGCTTCAATTTCATCAAGTTTGGGTTCAGCTTCGGTGAGTTTATTCTTAATTTCTTTCCCTTTTGCGATAAGTTCAGGGCTAGGTTTGCCATTTTTCATCTGCCCGGCGATTTCATTACGTTCGCGACGCAGTTGTTCGACGTCTTGAAGAATTGTTTTGCGCTCGTCATCAAGCGATAATAGTTCAGGGATACTGACATCATAACCCTTTTCGCGGGCGGATTTCTCGACTAAAGCTTGATTTTTGCGAATAAAATTAACGTCTAACATACTATTAGTATAGCATAAATAAGAGGGATAAGAGCGTACTTATTTTGGCGGTGTTCTACCAGCCTCCCCCGCCACCGCCTCCGCCCCCACCTCCGGAGAAGCCGCCGCCACCGCCACCAGAGAAGCTGGAGCTTGACCCGGAGGTTCCGGAATGGCTAGCGAGGTCGCTCATGGTCGCTGCAGTGCTGACTGAGCGCATAGCGTTGCTGAATTCGCGTGCGGAGAACATTGCGCCGCCGACATACCAAGCTGGTGCAGAGACGTCGTTCATCTCGTAATATTTACCCATTTCGTTTAACCAGCTAGTTTCAAGACGAAAAATAACGGCATATGGTAATAGTTTTTCATACAGATTAACGATGCCTTGATTGCTAGTGTCGGCGCCTTTGACGCTTTGGAGAAACTTAATACGATCTTGCTCGGCCATTTTGATATATAATCTTAATCCGTCAAGATAGCGTGACCATTTCAGGCCGTCTTCAGTACGAGTGTAGAATTTTTGGTAATGAGAACTTGCATAGAAAGCTCCGATGGCGATAGCGATTGCCAGGACGATAACTGCGGCAATTAACCATCCGCCACCGAATAGCGTAATGTAGCTTGGAACATTACCGTCGACGAGAAATGGTAGAGCGACAATGCTAATGATAACCCAGAGGATACCACAGGTTAGTAGCATATCACATAGATTAATCTTAGCTTTTTTAATTTCGCTTCCCTGCTTGGTGACTTTCGGGGTGTATAACCCATCTGCATAAAGTTGTTCCTCAATATGCTTACTGTATTTTTGCCCGAGGCGGACGAGAGCGCTATCGGCAGTGTGAGTTTTGATAAGGATTTCTTGTCCGGTTTCAAGGTCAGCGTCGCGTCCGGCGAGCAGCTTCAAGATGTCAGCTTGTTCGTTTTTGAGATCGGTCGAAAGAATTTTGATAGTCCATTGTGGCTTCTTTTCAGTGCCGACTTTCGAAAGTTCAACTTTATGAGTAACGGCAAGTTCCATTAGCGTTGCAACTTTGCTAGATCCGAGCATCCTTTGGCCGACGTAATTTGTGGCCATTTCGGCGACGGTGAAGTCTTTGGGCGGGGTATATTCGGGCGTGACGAAAAGTTCGTTATAATATTCGCGTTTAGCTTTGGTTTGTGTATGGATTGCGAGAATCGTGATTAATAAAGCCCCGGCGACGATCATTTCGACAACAATCGTGCCGACGAGGCGATAGTCATAAGTTTGACTGGGCACGACAAAAGTGTCGGCATTAAAACTAAGGTCAAAAGTAAGGTTTTCGCGAGCGGTGAGATTTTCGGCGTGGAATTCAATAGTGCTGTCGTTGATTACGGTTTTGCAGCGCTCGGCGCCGCTAACACCATATTTACCAACATAGCAAGACGTATCTCCATCGAAAGCGGATTGAACCTCGTCTCCGACGAGATGGACGCGTGCGGTGACATTTTCAAAGCGTTGCGACCAATCGTTGCCATTTGTATCCCAGTAGAGTTCTTGGAACGGACCGACGAATGGGCATCCCGTGTCAGTACAGTTTGCATCTTGGTTCGTAATAACATTCTGAAATTCATATTCTAATTCGTAAACCTGGCGGTCGTGGACGTAAGCACTGGGGGTGCCAATATAGACTGTGAAATATCCGTCGCCTACTTCAACTTTGTAGGGTTCTTCGACAATGCCATTGTGTTTTACTTGAATATTTAGTTTGCGGTCACTGGCTGTGGTAAGATTTTTCCCGTCTTGGTTCGTATAAGGAATGATTCGCGTGATGCCGTGATTTTGGTCAGTATTCGGAAAAACGGCGACGAATTTTTCGATAACTTTGAGACGACTAGTGCCGTCTTCGGCCTTGCTTAGATAGTAATCGGCGGAAAAATCTTGGAAGTAGAAGCGGTTAGCGGAATCGTTTATGCTAATTGCGCCAGCATTGTCGGAAAATACCCCGCAAAACACACTTAGTACTTGACAAAACGCAGCTAGTGTGATACAATAGAAAGATAGGGTCATGAATTTTGACCATTTCTTATGGGTTCGTTGCGTATTTTGACGTTTTTGCAGTATCATTTACCCTCCTTAACCTGGGCTAGAGTTTGCTTGAGCATATTCGCGGATTGTTGCATCTTGATCCCCTCTTGTTCAGCCATTTGGATTTCGAGTCGTCGGATGATACCTCGCCGACCGATAATGGCAGGAAAACCGGAGTAGATATCGTTGCAATCATCGAGCGATGAAACGGGCATGACGCGTTTTTCGTCATTAAGAATACAGTTTATGAGTTGGACGGTACAAGCGCCGATGCCGTAGTGGGTGGCGCCTTTTTTCTGAATAATTTCGTAGGCTTCGTGGCGTACGGCGTCGGTGATTTTCTCGCGTTCACCTGCCGAGATTAGTCGTTCAATCTTTTCGCCGCCGACATTGGCGCTTGACCAGAGTGTGAATTCACTGTCGCCATGCTCACCGACTTGGTAGGCATGGACGGACTTCGGGTGAACACCAAGACGCTCGGCGAGTCTAAATCTAAGCCTGGCAGAATCGAGAATAGTGCCGCTGCCGATGACGCGTTCGCTCGGTAATCCAGAATATTGCCAAGTGAGATAACTTAGCGCGTCCATCGGGTTCGCTACGACGATAAAGATGCCACCAAAACCATTTTGCATGACTTGTTCGACGACGCTTTTGGTGATTTTGGCGTTTTTTTGGAGTAAATCGACGCGGGTTTCTCCAGGTTTCTGATTAGCGCCAGCGGTTAGGACGCAAATATCACAATCCTTAGCCGATTCGTAACCGCCAGCATGAATCTTTAGCCAACTGGGCGCGACGGCTAGAGCGTCATTCAGGTCCATAGCTTCGCCTTCGGCGTCGGCGGTATCAAGATCGGTTAAAATTAGTTCGTTGACTGGGGTGCGTTGATTTAATAAAGCAAAAGCGATACTGGCGCCAACGTTGCCAGTGCCCACAATCATTACTTTTCCACTCATATTACTTATGATTATAGCATATTTTGTGGAGATGGATGTGAGGTTTTATATTATTCTTCGTTGCGTTTCTTGATAATCGGGAATGGTACGGCTTCGCGGCCGGATACGCCTTCGAGCAGCCAGAAGTTGCGTTCGGAATTACCCCAACCACAGGCGGGTGGCATGCCATACTCGAGCATCTCGACGAAATCCATATCGAGCATCTGAGCTTCGTCATCGCCGCTATCACGCATGGCTTGTTGTTCCTCAAATCTAGCGAGCTGATCGAGCGGATCGTTAAGCTCGGAATATCCATTACCCATTTCAGTACCGGCAATGATTGGGTGGAACCTTTGGGTGACGAGCGGATTTTCGTCGCTGACTTTAGCAAGTGGGCTTAAGCTTAGCGGTTCCTCGACGAGCCAGTACGGGCCGGCGGAAGTCTTGCGAATTAGCTTCCAGAGATTATCGAGGAGACGACCGTCACTGACGCCCGGGTCTACTCTAACGCCATTTTCGCGTAGAATACTAAGCATTTTTTCGCGGTCAGGATTAAAAACATCGACGTCGAACTTGTCGCGGAGTAAATCAGCGTATTTAATGCGTGGCCAGTCTTGGTCGAGGTTAACTTCGAAACCGCCAACATTGAACTTCAGTGTGCCCCAAGTTTCTTTGGCAACGTATTTAATCATTTCTTCATAAAGCCGCATGCCGTCTTCGTAATCTTCATAGGCGGCGTAACTCTCGAAGGCAATATGCTCGGGCAGATGTTCGTCATCAACACCTTCGTTGCGGAATCTTGGACCGATGTCGTAGACTTTTTCGAAACCGCCACCAAGTAAGCGTTTTAGCGGTAGTTCTTGGCTGATACGGAGATAATAATCACTATCCAATGCGTCCATATGCGTAACAAATGGGTTAGCATCAGCTCCACCAGTCGTGGTTTCAAGTACGGGGGTATTAATTTCGATAAAACCATGACTATTCATGAAATCACGTGTGGCTTGCCAGAACTTGCTGCGGCGGACTAGGCGCTCGCGGACTTCGGGATTGACATTCATATCGACATAGCGACGCCGATAGCGTTCTTCTTTGTTTGTCAGCCCATCGTAGCCTGGTAACGGCCTTAAACTCTTTGTCAATAATCTGATTTCATTTGCGAAAACGGAAGTCTCACCAGTACTACTTTTGCCGACTTTGCCGGTTGCTTCAATGAAATCTCCAGTGTCGAGCAGTTTGAGCTGTTTCACTCCAAACATTCCAGGTGTCACCGCGTCGCTCTTTTTCATAAAAATCTGGACTTCGCCGGTATAATCGCGTAACTTAACGAAAGCGATTTTACCGAAAGCGCGGATTGCCACAATGCGCCCAGCGATACAAACTTCTTGCCCGTCTTTCTCGGTAAAATGATCTAGAATAGTAGCGATTTTCGTGTTGCGATGAGACTTGGCAGGATATGGATTGATTCCTAATTCGCGGATTTGACCAAGTTTGCGTAGGCGTTCGTCGCGATAGTCGTTCAGAGTGGTCATAGACTTTTAATTTTGACCTTTTTACCATTAAAATCGAATTCTTCGCCGGCTTTGCGTCCCATTAGTTCTTTGCCGATTGGGGATTCGTGCGAAATTTTACCTTCAAGCGGGTTGGCTTCGACCGGACCGACGATAGTATAGGTGAATTCCTTGCCGCCCATATCAATGACGACAGTTGCGCCCATTGCAATAGCGTCGTTCGCACGCGGAGCTTTAATCAAAACAGCATTTTTCAAGATGTCTTCGATTTCGATAATGCGGTTTTCGACATTTTTTTGCTCGGCTCGGGCGTCGGTGTATTCTTGGTTTTCTGAAAGGTCACCAAAAGCCCGCGCAGTAGCAATTCGCTCGGCAATCGCAGGACGCTGCGCGATTAAATCGGCTAATTCTTTTTCTAAGTCAGCCTTGCCGGCTGCAGTGAGATTAACTGTCTTTTTCATAACTACTAAGTAGTCTATCATTGATTTTGGTAATTGTAAACCCTTGCACTTTGTGGATTAAAAGATTTCCGTAAGAGCAACGAGTTTAGTTTCGCCGGTTTTGCGATCGGTGACTTCGGCTTTGCCGTCAGCAAGCGTCTTGTCGCTTACTACGACGCGATACGGAATTCCCATGAGTTCGGCGTCGGTAAACTTTTCGCCTGGACGTAAATCGCGATCATCAAACAAGACTTCTTCTTCACGATCGCGGTATAGCTCTTCGGCTTTTTTCATACCCTCGTCGCCGATACCAATTAGATAATGCTTATATGGTGCGATGTTTTCTGGCCAAACGAGACCCTTGTCGTCGCACATCTTTTCGGCGATTACGCCCATGACGCGCGAGATGCCAATGCCGTAGCAGCCCATGAGAACTGGTTTGCGCTCGCCAGCTTGGTCGGTGAACTCTAGTCCGAGTGGAGCGGAGAACTTTGTGCCGAGGGTAAAGATATTGCCTACTTCGGCGGCCTTGGTCATTTCGAGTTCGTCACGCTTAACACCAAGGTCGTTCATGACTTCGTCGATTAGGACTTCTTCGTTCAAAACGACAGATTTGTCTTTGTTGTAATAAATATTATCTTCGCCGACTTCACAGATAGTTTGGAACTCGTGGCTATATTTTGAGAAAACGCCGCCACTAGCAAAGGTTTCATAGGTATCATTACCAATGCCGAGACGATCATAGATACGCATGTAGGCTTTTTCGGCTTCATGATAAAATTTATCATGGTCTTCGGTAGTAGCACAGAAGCTATACATGTCTTTCATTAGAAATTCGCGACCGCGCATGATGCCAGACTTGGCACGAAGTTCGTTGCGGAATTTAGTTTGAATCTGGTAGACAGCAAACGGTAAATCTTTGTAGCTTGAGACGTAATTACGTAGCATCTCGGTAAACGGCTCTTCGTGAGTTGGGCCGAGGCCAAGTTCGCCGCCCGCAGCGAGTTGAGTGCGGAACCAAATATCCATTTTTTCGATATCCCAGCGATCAGTTTTGATCCAAGGTTCTGGGTTTTGCAGAGTGGACATTAAGCACTCTTCAGCGCCGATATTATTCAGCTCTTCCCGAACGATGGTTTTGATATTATCAAGAACGCGTAGTCCGAGTGGGAGATAGTCGTAAACTCCGGCTAACTCTTTGTAAATATAGCCAGCACGGCTAAGATATTGGGCTCCACGCGCAGTCTCATCTTTTGGAGCTGAACGCAGAGTTTTGATAAAACTTTGACTTAAACGCATAATACATGCAGTATAGCATGGTCTGTGAGGTTTTGGCAACCCGGGCGCGGCTAAATTGCAATATATAATAAGTAAAATGCGATGCCGTTTGATAGCATGTGCAATAACATGCCGCTCCAAATTGTACCGGTGATTTCTCTAAGTCCGCACAGTACGAGACTGAGTGCAAAAACTCCGACGCTGACATTCCACTGACCATGCAAGAAGCCAAATAGCAGTGAAGTGAGTAACATTGCTACTGGGATTTTGAGTTTTTCGCGCAACTTACCATAAAGCCAGCCGCGCATGATGATTTCTTCGGCGATTGGTGCGATAAAAACGAGTGCGATCATTGCGACGACACGGTCGCCTGTAGTAATGAAATAGCCAAAGCCGACGTCTTGAGTTTCTTCGGCATTGAACCAAGTAAAAGCCGACATAATACTGGTGAAGATTCCAGAAAGCACGAGGTAAACAACATATGAAACCGGTGCGAGACCGACGTCGATGACGGTCGGTAAATCTTTTAGTCCGAGCTCTTCGTGAGAAGTAGTAAAATCAGGAAGATTCGTGAATTGCGGTATGGATTGCGATTTTTTATTTGATTTTGCATTAGCGCGAGTTTTTAGCTTGTTGATGACTTTTGGCGGCACAATAATAACTAGTATTAACGATAATATATAAGTCAATCCATAATAAATACAAGTCCAGAAAGGCTGGCTAAATTTACTGTCAAGGATCCACATCATAGGCAGGCCAATAATATATTGGCTGATAGTCATAGCGACTGCAACCCAAATCAGCAGCAGGACGACATACTCAACAGTCTTCCAGTTGATTGCTGGGAGAGATTTTTTGGGAGTTTTAGTTTTTGCGGTTTTTTTGCTATTTTCTGACATCTTCATGTTTTCCGCCTAGAAGAATCTCGTAATATCCAGAATTGAAATTAGTATGATGAGCATAATAAGGATCATGAAAGCGCGAGAAACGATCTTTTCTTCGGTTTCTTTTGTCAGAGGTTTCTTGCGTAGCTTGTAAATGGCGATCAGGAGCCAGCGTCCACCGTCAAGTGCGGGAATTGGTAGGACATTCATGCAGGCTAGTGAAACGGAAATTAGTGCAGCGAGAAAAGCGAGATTGGAGGCGCCGGAGCTAGCAAAGGCGGGGAAAATAATACCGATAATGCCGATTGGTCCGCTGACGGCGTCACCAGCGGCGGAAATGGCGTTTTGCCCGGCTTCGCGGACGACGCTGTCGCTGCTGAATTGACGTACGGCACCGGAGACTAGATTCCAGACCATATCGCCAAGACCACGGAAGGTTTCGCCAGTGAGTTGAATCGTCGTTCCGAGACCGACGATCGGTGCTGACCAGCTAGAACGGATAAAAGTTTGCCCATACGACATCGAAACGCCGAGACTATATTCTGAGCCTTCGGGGTTGAGTTTGGCGGTGAGTTCTTTCTCTTCATCGCCGCTCCTTACAGTATATTTAACGCTTTCTCCAGCGTGCTCCTGTCCATAAGTCGTAACGTCGGTCGGGTACATGACATTTTGGTCATCGACTTGGATAATTTGGTCGCCATTATTAAAGCCGGCTTTTTCGGCGGGCGATCCTTCAATGACATCTATGACACTGACTCCACCACCAATAATTTCAGCGTCGTTTCCGAGGTAAAATTGATGCTCGATAAATTGCGGCATACCGGTAAAAGCCAAAATCGTCAGGACAACGAAAGCGACGAGCCAGTTCATAAGAACGCCGCCGAAGAGGATTTTGGTTTTTTGCCAGAAGCTAGCGGCGCCAAAAGTGCCCTTCCGAGTGTCAGAGTCGGATTCACCGTCCATAGAGCAAAAACCGCCAATGGGAAGCCAGTTGATACTGAAAATCATATGTTTTTGTGGCTTTTCCCACTCGGATTTTGGCAGTCGAATCCATTTTTTGACGCCTTTTTTGCCTTTTTGCCAGCTTGGATTGCGTACCCAGGCGATAGCACGGGGCGGAAAGCCGATCCCGAATTCTAACACGCGGACGCCGTTTCGACGCGCCATGATGAAATGACCGAATTCATGTGCAACGACAAGAAGCATCAAAATGACTAGACCGATGATAATTCCCAAAAGTATATTCATATATTCCAGTATAACATACTTTAGTTAAGCTGAAGTCACTTAAGCCTATTTTCCGAATCTGCGTCCGCGGCCATGATACTCTTTGATGGCAGCGCTACAATCTTCGGCCTCAATATCAGGAAAGTTTTTCTCGATGAACCAAAACTCGGAATAAGCAGCGCGCCAGAGTTGGAAACCGGAAATACGTTCTTCCCCGCTCGTGCGAACGATCAAATCGCAGCCCGGAACTTCGGGATGATAGAGGTATTTGGCAAAGCTCTCTGGGCTTAATTCGGTCTCTCCAGCTTCGATTGCTCTCGTTGCAGCGTCGGCGATTTCCCATTGCCCGCCATAATTAAAGCAGATGCAAACCGTCATGCCGGTGTTATGCTTAGTCTTTTCTTCAGCGTTCATCATTTTGGCCCAGAGTTTGGGGTCGACTGGTTCAGGGCGACCCATGATGACGATTTTGATGTTTTCTTTTTCAAGTTTCTTGGTCAGACTGTCGATCTTATCGCCGGCGAGCTTCATGAGATAGCTTACTTCTTCTTCGGAGCGATCCCAGTTTTCAGTGCTGAAAAGGTAGAATGAGATATATTCTACCTCGGTATTTTTCAGAGCGTCGATAATTACTTCGACCTTATCGAAGCCGCGCCGATGACCTTCGAGCGTTGGTAGTCCATGGCTGCGTGCCCAGCGGCGATTGCCGTCGGCAATGAAACCGATATGTTTTAATTCCTTTGCCATTAGATCGCCATAATCTCCGCGGTTTTGTCTTTGAAGGCGGCGTCAATTTTATCGGTGTAGGTCTTTGTAAGTTCGTCAATAGATTTCTCGGCGCGTTTCTTGGTGTCTTCGGGAAGCTCGGCGGTCTTGAGTTCTTTGCGGGCGTCTTCACGGACATTGCGAATTGCAACCTTAGCGTCTTCAACCTTGCTGGACGCGGTTTTGACGATTTCTTTCCGGCGTTCTTCGGTCAACGGTGGAACAGGTACGCGTACGACGTGACCGTCGTCGGACGGATTAAGCCCCAAGGCTTCGTCGCTACGAATCGCGGCAGCGATAGTCTGGATATTCCCGGGGTCGAACGGAGTAACGACGAGCATAGTAGCGCCAGATGCGGTGATATTGGCAACTTGGTTTAGCGGCATGAACTGACCATAAGCCTCGACCTTGACGTTTGCTAGCATATCAGGGTGTGCCCGTCCGGTACGAACTTTTTTCATTTCATCATGAAAACGCGTGATAACATTTTCCATAGCGCTGCGATATTCGCTGTCGTCAAACATAGATTCCTCTCGTTAATGATGTTACTATTATAACATAAGCCATGAGAGATAGTAGATAATCTTTTTTCGGGGCGGGTGTCCGCGCTCCATCTAAAGATTTCGCGCTGGACAGCCCCAATCGGGTTAGCCCCTCAAAAAGATATCTACTATCCCCTCGTGCCTTATACTATTCAGTAACACCAACTTCAAGACGTTTGAACTGGCTGACGGTGATGTTTTCACCGGTCTTGGCGACGGCGTTCTTGATGAACTGTGCAACGGTCATGCTGTCATCAAGGATATATGGTTGCTCCATGAGGACTTTGTCGCCGAAGGCCTTCTTAATCTGGCCGTCGATGATTTGGTCTTTCATGTTTTCTGGACCCTTGAAGTTCGCTTCAAATTCTTTCTTCTTTGCCTTTAGCTCGTCTTCAGGGATACTCTCCATGCTGACGTAAATTGGGTTCATGCTTGCGACTTGCATGGCAAGTTTGTGGGCGAGATCCTTGAATTCTTCGGTCTTCGCAACGAAGCTGGTTTCGCAGTTGACTTCGATAATCGCACCAAGACGACCGTCGTGAACGTAAGTTTCGATAATACCTTCGCGAGTTTCGCGGTCGCCACGTTTTTCGGCTTTGGTCATGCCTTTTTTGCGCATAGCTTCAAGCGCCTTGTCGAAATCGCCTTTGGCTTCGACGAGGGCGTTTTTGGCATCGGTCAAGCCAACGCCGGATAATTCTTTGAGTTTTTTGATAAGTTCAATCGAAATCGTCTTGACTTCGTTTGCTTTTTCTTTGAGTTCTTCGCTCATTTTGCCTCCTTATTAGTGATTTTTGAGTCTTATCTATCCCCGTTAACTATGGTTTGAACTTGTACGCCGTGTACAAGTTGCATTATACCCTAAGCCTTTTTCGCTTCGCCTTCTTTGATAGCGGCGACGATATAATCGAGAATCAGCTGGACGGCTTTAATTGCGTCGTCATTGGCTGGGATAACGTAGTCAATATTAGTTGGATCGACATTCGTGTCGGTGATTGCGAAGACTGGCATTTTGAGCGTCTTAGCTTCTTTGATTGCGTTTTTATCCTGGATAGCGTCAACGACGACAATTGCAGCTGGCTGCTCATTCATTTCCTTAATCCCGCCGTAGCGTTCGTTCAAGAGGTCGATTTCCTCTTGGTAGCGCTGAACTTCGAGTTTGGAGTAACGCATTTCGAGTTCACCAGAAGCCATGCGGCGTTCGAGGTCGTGCAATTTCTTAATCTGCTTGTTCACGGTCTCGACGTTCGTCAGAGTACCGCCAACCCAACGCACAGTGACGTATGGCATGTTGACGCTCTCAGCGGCAGTTTTGGTAATGTCTTTCAGTTGTTTCTTTGTGCCGACAAAGAGAATCTTTTTGCCGCTCGCAGCAATTTTCGTCAGCTCTGGGAGAGCTTTTTCGAGGGCTTCGACGGTTTTTTCGAGGTTAATAATGTGGCCGCCCTGGCGTTTGCTGTGGATATATGGTGCCATTTTTGGATGCCAACGGCTGGTTTTGTGCCCGAAATGAGCACCAGACTCAAGAAGAGCTTTCATGTCTACATCGACAGTCATGTCTTGTTTCCCTTTCACTTTGCCGCAGGATTTTATCAGGAAAACTCCCGCGACTGTTTCGTTAAATAGTATATAATTCCATTATAGCACACTTTTCGATAAAAAGCAATGGCTATTTGCCAAGAAAACGGTAACAGCCGTACATTTGCGCCATGACTGGTTCAAAATCGCAGCCATATGGTAGGGTTTCGCTGCGTTGGCTGGGGTCAGAGGGGGCTTCGTGGGTGACGAAAAACGCTTGCGGGTATTTTTTGTATTGTCCGTCCGGCTCAATAATGAGGGCAGTACGACCGTTGAAAGTACTATTGAAACACGGCCCGCCATCGGCGGCGACGCAACCTACGCCAGTACTTAATACATCTCCATTTTGAATGGCGCGAACCGTGAACTTAGAAGTGACTAACCTCTTGACGGTTTGTTGCGTGTCATAGTCATAATCGTAGTATATATACGTGGCGGTTGAGTCGGGGTTGAGCGTAATATCGGCTTCGCCAGTGCCTTGGTTGTTTCCGACGGATTCGTATTTGCCGTAGCGGATTTGTTTGCCATTAACAAGGAAAAATTCGGGCGTTTTTGCTTTTTCCTTGATGCGCTCTTGGGCTGCAGTGGCAGATTGTTGGAGCTTGTCGGCGGTCTGGGTTTTAGTCTCTTCTTCAGTAGTGACTTGCTCCGAAGTGTTGGCGATAGCCTCAGCTAGTTCTTGGTCATTCATTTCATCATTGTATTCAAAACTTGGTAGTTCAATCGGCTCTTCGGCGAAAATGTCACCACAGAAATCTTTGGCACTTTCGTCGGCAGAGCAAGTTGTTTCATACTCTGACTCTTCAGATTCGGGGTCTTGAAAATAATCGTCGATATTAATATATGTATTTTCGTCCTTGTCCTGGTCTTCGGACTTCAGGTAAAAATTGTATTCTTCGTTATCGATGTCGTAGATATAATAGAAGCTAGTATTTTCATAGTTCAGAAGATAGATCTCTTCGTTTTGAATCGAGTAAACCGCAACGGAATTGTAGATGAGATTGTTCTCGGTAGAGGTATAATTTACAAGCATCATGGGTGAGTTGTCGTTGGATTCATAAAAACTGACTTTCGGGTTGGCGCCGGAGTCGGTCCAAAAGGCTTCAGAATCTTCTTCATCGCTATCTTCGTCTGCGTTAGCGGGGGTTTGATTGCGGACGGTTTTGATATGGGCAAGGTAGGTTTCGGCCCAATCAGGCATTTTAGTCTGGCTGGCGAAAAAATAAATCGCGGCGCCGCCAATTGCTCCGGCAATAAGTGCAATCAAGACAACGACTGTAATGATGAGACCGATTAAGGATTTTTTGCTAACGTTAATAGTCGAAGATGATTCTGCGGATTTTGTAGATGTGGGTTTTGCTTTTGCCATTTTGCTCCTTTATCACATTTTAGCACAAAAACAGACTCCAATGGAGCCTGTTTCGTATAGAATGGAGACTATTCTGCGCTAGCGTCTGATTTCTCAGCTTTTTCTGCCTTTTTGACAGCTTCTTTCTCGGCTTTCTTCGCCTTGTTGGCGAGGCTGGCACGGAGAGCTTCGGCACGTTTCGCACGAGCCTTAAAGCGATCGACGCGACCCTCGGTATCGATAATCTTCTCTTCGCCGGTGAAGAATGGATGTGAGGCGGAAGAAATCTGGACCTTGATCAAAGGATACTCGGCGCCATCTTCCCACTTAATAGTATCTTCGCTCTTAGCGGTCGAACGGGTCAGGAAGGAGAAGCCTGCTGCCTCGTCCATGAAGACCATATAGCGGTAATCTTCTGGTTGTGTAACTTTTTTACTCATAATTCCTATAATTATAGCAAACTTTTTTATAAAAGTAAAGAGTCGGAACGTGTTTTCTGGCGCTGCGCATTCCTATTCCCCTTATGGTTAAAATCGGCCTTTGTCTAAAATAAATTTTAGACAAAGGCACTATCTCATAGGCAACTACTATCAGTATAATACTGCTACGGCTGGTACAGGT
>CALBZW010000006.1 GCA_937889535.1 uncultured Candidatus Saccharibacteria bacterium
TATGGCACTGTGGCGGAGTGGTGACGCAGCGGTCTGCAAAACCGCGTACACCGGTTCAATTCCGGTCGGTGCCTCCATGGATTTTTGAATAATATAATGGTCCGCGGAACTGCGTTTGATATAAGGACAGCCACCCTATAAGAGAGGATGTCCGTTTTTTATTGCTAAAAAGATCGGCACCGCAACCGGAAACCTAGAGGCAGCGGAGGGAGAAACCATGGTAGCGGTTGTTATTATTTGACTCCGAGTTGACATTTGAGGGATTCATACCCAAATCATAAGCGTTGGTAGAAGATTTAGCGGTACGCGCCCACCAGTTGCCGTTGTTGCCGACGTTGCCAGCCGTACCATTGTTGGGATAGATAACCCCGCTACGGACAAAAGCCAAGACTTCTACACGCGCAAGCTCGGACAAAAGAAGTTAACTTTACCAGCAGTGAGCCGTAGCTCACTGGATTTTTATTCTCTTATCTTCCCTATCAGAAGCGTGCGAGAGTAACTTCACGATCTTTTGAGAATGAGAGCCACTGGAGATTGGAGCTTGACCTCAATAACCGCCACTGGACCCCATGGACACTGAGTCCACTATTTTATCTTAGCATTCTTACGCGACTTTGGATGGTCTTCAAGGAACATTTTGCGGGTGATGAAATTAAAGACCATGCCGCAGGCGGTCGTGATGACCTTAGCGATCATATAGTTCCAGCCGAGCTGATAAATCAAGAACCAGAGTAAACCTTCGTCGAACGCAAGGAAGGCAAAGCCATTAAACACCGTGAACTCGACGAAAAGTCGACGGCGAGTTTTGTTACTGGTCGTATCGAAAACCCAGGTCGTACTCGCCCAATAATTAAACACGGTCGAAATCGCAAAAGCAATTGCGCTTGCGACTAACGGCGTGACCTCGGCAAACTGTACCAACGAGAAATAAATTGCCCAGTTAATTGCGGTATTAGTGACCCCAACAATGACAAATTTAGCGAGTTGCTGAAAAACTTTGACGTATTTATCAAGATGAAGGAGATGACAACCCCACTCTACAATACGATCAACAAAATCCGGTTTTTTCTTAATCATAATTATTATTGTAGCATATTTTGTTTCATGAAGGCCAGAATGGCGACGATAATTGACATTTTTGATAATGTGTGCTATAATGGTAGGGAGGAGATGGTGAGTTGTGAAGTTACTGCAAATCTGGGATTATTTAATGCGACGTAAGCCACTTTTAGTGGCGCTTTTTGTCGTAATTATGAGCGGATTCTGCGGCTATCGCTTCGCGGCACAGCGTCATTCTGTAAGTTCTGAAGCTCTGGCGCCGATTCCAGTTGTAAAAACGATAGATAATGGCCTAGAATTACATGTTTTAGACGATAAGCAATCTCCAGTTTATCAGTTAACGTTCAGCGATAACTTTCAACAAGCGGCGATTGAAGTGAACGCCAATTCCCTAGCGAGCGAAACTTATGTGCGGATACTTGATGCTACGGGAAGTTTGGTTGCGGGTGAATATACAGTAATTTACGATCGAGCGAAAGATGTGACCGAGGAGTCGGGGACGGGAGTGAAGTATTACTTTCCGGAAACACCAAAAAGTTATCAAGTAGCACTGACTCCCGGAATGCAGATTGAGTTGCAGGCACAGAATGTGCGGTTTTATAGTACGCTGGATGGCGCGGAAGTGACGGAATATACTCCTCGCGCCCAGAGTGAAACCTATATCGTAACGGCTGGCGGACTACGGCGAGCAGATTGGAGTGAAATACAAGCGCAAGAGATTATTTATCGACAGCTACAGCGCTATGCGAGCCAAGAAATTAGTGCATATCAGGCGAGCATTCCAGAACATGTATTATATAATAAGACGCTAGATGCAGCAAAAAAGTCGGAGATCGCACGGCTCTATGCGCAGCTTCTACCGCAAGACAAAGAAAGTTATAGCGAATTCGTCGAACAGTTGCAAAAAGGCGGGGCGCCCGTGATTACTTATCGCGGAGCAACAGAATATAAACTGGGTGAGACGGTTGACTTATTGGAATTATTGGATATACATGACAATGAAGATGGGGAGATTGCAAAGGAGAATCTAAACGTCGAGGGAGGTGTAGATTTTACACAGCCGGGAAGCTATGATGTAGTATATACTGTGACTGATAGCGATGGTAATACGACGCAACTTACTCTAACGATTGTGATTTCTGAAACAAAAGTAGATGCGCCAGACCAGACACCGAGCGAGGATCGGCCAGTGAATAAGCCGAGCGACAGCAACGCTGGCGACGGGAGCGTTAACGGAGATACAGACGGCGCAGTAGTGGAGCAACCAGCAGGAATTGGGGCGGGCGTAGGAGTCGGGGAAACGGTAATGGATGAGGCGGGGACGATATGGGGCGCGCTAGCAGCGAAGGTAGATTACGCGCCGGCGGCAACGGAGATAGAGGCGTCGGAGGAAGTAGGTGACGTAGTAGAAGATAAAACTAAAACGATTGCGGGCAATAATTCGTCGCAAAAAGTTAGTCAAAGGACCGAGCGGACCAATGAAGCTTCTGGCGGAGAGACGACCAAGGATAAAACGTCCGGCAGTAGCGTCTTTCTGATTATTCTAGGGATTTTGGCATTCTGCGGGCTGACAAAGTTCATTTTTGACCATTATATCCGCTAGATTTTCCCGAGTTAGACTCGGGGCGCGAAATATAGTATAATTAGGCTATGAAAAAATTTAATACTTCCCCTATTAGCGGCATGCAGGAGTTGACTCCGGCATTGCAGGCGCAGTTTGACAACCTAAAATCTGGGATTGCCCAGGCTTTTCGGGCGCATGGGTTTCAGCATATCGAGACGCCGATAATTGAGCGGACGGAAGTATTATTAGCGAAGGCAGGGGGTGATACAGAAAAACAGATTTATAAGGTCGTAAAGACCGCTGAAACAGCGCACGATGCCGACCAAGCGCTACGCTTTGACCATACCGTGCCGCTGGCGCGCTATACCGTAGAGCACATGAATGATTTGGCGTTTCCATTTAAGGTGACGCAGATTGCGCGGAATTTCCGTGGCGAGCGGGCGCAACGCGGGAGGTTTCGGGAGTTTTATCAGTGCGATGTTGACGTGATTGGGCGAGGTGAACTCGCGGTAGCATATGACGCGGAGGTGATTGCGACACTCGCGGAAGCGATTCGGACGTTGCCTCTGCCGAGCTTTGTTGTGCGAATTAGTAACCGGAAACTACTTGGCGGAATGCTAGAGGAGCTGAACCTAGAACACCTAGCAAGTGAGATTTTCGATATTGTCGACCACGCGGAAAAAGTCCCGATGGAGAAAACTGTGGCGCGGCTGGAAGAATTAGGGCTAGGTGAGGAAAATGTTGTAAAAATTACAACATTTATCGGAATTAGTGGCGTGCGCGAGTCTGTGGTTGAGAAGTTACAAAGTTTTGGCTTTGAAAATGAGACTTTCCAGGCAGGCGCGGCGGAGTTGGATGAAGTGATGATGCTAATCGGAGAACTGTCGCCTGAGACTGAGGTGATGGCGGATATGCTAATCGTGCGCGGACTGGATTATTATACCGGAACGGTGTTTGAGACGATTGTGCCGGAACGGCGGGAGCTGGGGTCGATTTGCTCGGGTGGACGTTATGAAAATCTGGCTGGATATTATACTGACCAGAAGCTGCCGGGTGTAGGCGGGTCGATTGGTCTCACGCGATTATTCTTCATGCTGCAAGATTGCGGGCTAGTGACCGCGAGCGAGCAGAGACCAGTAGAAATCTGCGTAGTGCCGATTACGAAGAATGAGGTCTCGGCAGCAGAGCGAGTGGCGCGAGAGTTGAGGAGTGCAGGAAAGACAGTAGATTTAGTGCTAAGCGAGAAGAAACTGGGCGATAAGATGAAATATGCGAGTCGCGTCGCACGGTATGTCGCGGTGATCGGCGAAGATGAAGCGAAGAGCGGAGAATACGAGCTAAGGGAGTTGAAGTAGGCTACTGCTGGACATCATGTCTGAGGCTGGGGGGCAGTCCTACTTCCCTAGCCCGGCGTCGAGATACATTTCGACGTATTCCCAGCCCCAGTTGTTGTCGAACCCGGCGGTCGTAAAGCGATTAAATTTGAAATACGGCATACCACTGGCGATTTGCGCAGCTTTTGCAGTGTTCTTGTCGAGCTCGTCAGCGGTTTCGTGATTCGCAACACACTGATCGAACTCTTCGCCGAGGCCAATTTCGTGACCAATTTTCAGCCAATAATCGTCAGGTAAATCGCCGATCGAAGGAGCGGTTTTACTAATGCCAATTCCTTTGGAGAAATAGTCCTTATCTAAAGTGCGGAGAGCGCCATGGTAGTACTCCCAGAACTTATTTTCACGAGCGGCGCAATACGTCGCCTCCGCGGAGTCGCGTGAAGACTGGATGCCATGCCCCTCATAGATATAATCGGTCAGACGTACCTCGAAGAGGATGTGATTGTCAGCGAGATATTGCTCGAATTTCTCTTCATTCTCCATAACAACTTGCGAAAATGCAACACAATATGGACACATAATATCGGTGTACATCACGTAGAGATTTTTTGCTTCCGGGTCACCCATGGTCGCAGCCCGGTTCCAGACTTGGTCGGCTGCGGATTGCTTGGTAGATGAATTGAGGATAATGACAGCAAAAAGTGCGACGATGACACCGACGATTGCAACCGTACGACCGATTTTATTCATGATTTTTCTCCTTGTCCGCAGCTCCATGCCGCTTTTGATATTTTTCACTAATAATGAGCGCGTAGGCATCGTTGCCGAGACGTTTCAGGTTCAAAAGCGCGACTATTACCGCAGCGAAGGTCAGAATGCCAGAAATCGCACCAGCAAGGGCGTAACTGCTCGTGCTAAATAATGTGCCGATCAGCGGAGCAAGTAAAGTCGTACCGCAAGTCGGGCAACCGGTGCCAAGAACGGCTAGTCCAGCAGCGAGACCGGCGTTTTGCACGTTGTCGGCGTTCGTCGCGGCCGCAACTACTTGGTCGGCCTTACTACGACGGCGCTTCTGCCAGACCAGCACGACGAGCCCAATCAGAATACTCTGTAGAATAGTTACACTGAATAACAACAGCCAATCCCAGAAACTCCGACCAACACCAAAGAGACCGAGGAAGCCATCCCAAATAATCTTGAATTTACCAGCGAGGTCAACTTGCCAAAAGAGGCTAAGCGCAGCAGTACTACCGGATAGAAGATTCATCAGCGTACCAAAAATAATAAAAGCTAGAATAACGGCGCAGACGAACTTCCGCTCACGCGTAGCCAAAACAATACCCGAACCGGCTAATTTCCACTCGTCTATCCAGCGACTGAGCTTCGGTTGCCAAGTCTTACCTCCATTAGTCATATTACTATTTTAACATAGAAAGACAAGCGCGAGTAAAATTCGTCGCACCTCATATTTCTATTGTAGCACAGATTGTCAAAAAAGTCAATAGAAAGCTGTTCGGTTTTTGGATTTTACCTCTGTTATTTTGGCGAGTTGGAAATTTTATTATTCCATGAAAAATCTACAAAATCAATATTGACGCGCGTACTGGTCATGCTAAAATAAGAGTAGAGATTCGGACGAGATCTGACGTTGAGGGTCGCCTGAGTTTCAGAAATATTAAATTTAGCACCGGGTGAAATTATGTGCTATGAAAAATGAAAGTCCTGCGGTAGCGGGACTTTTTTGTGTTTCGCGTAGAGAATTTAGTTGGACATTAGGCGAAGTTCACTTCTGAGGTTTCAGATATGATATAATAAGTTTAATGCCCGGTTGGCGG
This sequence comes from uncultured Candidatus Saccharibacteria bacterium, assembly GCA_937889535.1. Classification (GTDB taxonomy): domain Bacteria; phylum Patescibacteriota; class Saccharimonadia; order Saccharimonadales; family Saccharimonadaceae; genus Nanosyncoccus. The sequence continues at coordinate 5,793 of CALBZW010000006.1, forward strand.
AATTGGTATACGCGTTCGACTTAAAATCGAATGGAGAAATCCATATGAGTTCAAGTCTCATACCGGGCACCAAGAAAAATACCCCTCTGGAGGGGATTTTTGTTGCTAAAAGATCGGCACCGCACAGGCAATCCTAGAGGCAGCGGAGGGGGCGACCGACGTAACGCTGACCGTTGTTGGAGGGATTGACGTTCGTAGGATTTGAGTTCAAGTTGTAGGCTTGCTCCGCAGACCAAGAGGTGCGCGATCGGTATCCAACCTCGTTGCCGACGTTGTTGGTATTACCGTCGGTCAGGTTGACGTACCCGCTACGGACAAAAGCCAATCGACTAGACATGCAGTAGGAGTAGGAGCGACTTAATTTGGGGCCGGCCGTGGCAGACCCGAATCTGCTAGCCTCCGTATTCGCCTTTTGAACTTTGAGAGGAGCGCTCCACGATCTTCGAGATGAGAGCATTCGGCGACTGGAGCTTGACCTCAAGAATCGCCTGCAGGTCCCATGGATAAATTCCACGAGCTGATTATAACATACCGCAGCGACCCTCTGGCTTTTCGTACTGCTATTCTACGCGTCCCGCGTTTTCGCCATCTGACAACGACGAGTCAGTGGGCTGTAGAGGCGCAATACCCCCGCCCGCTAACGAGTGGTCTATACCCAGCGGTCCGTCTGGTTGCAGTATTCCTTCTTTGTCACTAGGTTGATTCTCTCCGTTCCCAGGCATGTTCCTAGCAGGGTCGGCGTCAGGGTTTTTCGTTGAACTGTCAGCCACATCCGCAGTAGGGCTGAGACTCGGCGCTGCTGCGTCGGTTTGGGCAATTTGTTGTTCGCCATCATTAGTGCTGGCTTGATCCTGCGTAGTGGAGTTATTAGAGGTATCTGACTGAGCCGTAGAGTCTGAGGTTGTATCGCCCTGCGGTGTATTGGCGGGCTCGGGCGTATTGCTAGTAGTATCAGGATCATTGGCGCTAGAATCTGCTTCGCCGACAGCATCATCCGATTGCTCAGTGGCGTCGGTATCGATATTCTCGTCAGCTGACTTGGCGGCGTTGGCTCTTGCCTCAGGATAAATCAGAGTCGGCGTCATAAGCGTGACAAGTGCGATAATGCCGAACGCTAAAACACTAAGAGCGATAGTGGCGGGTTTTTGTGAATTCTTGGCTGATGGAATTATGTTCATATGCCTATCTTATCACGGCTAAAAAGTAACTCCAAGCATAAGCGGATTTATTGACTGAAATGCTAAAATAAAGAGGTGGACTCGGCGTCCATGGAGACTAAAAAGAGCAAAATGAGGTCAAGCTCCAGCTGCTATTAGTCCCGAAAACAAAGATCGTGAAGTCGCCCTTTAGATTTTTTGGGAAAGTAAAGGATAGAAATTGGCCGCGATTAAGATCGGGGTTAAACTAAGCCGACTTCTTTTCGTAGCATGCGTTGCTGTTTTTGTCCGTAGCGGGTATATCCGGTTGCAGGATGGTCAGGCGAACAATGTCGGCTACGAGGCTAGTACGCGCTCGCGTACCGCCTACTCAGCTGCCAACGCCTATTACCTCAACTCAAACCCTACCAACGTCAATCCGTCAAACGCCAACAATCGTTACTACGGTTTCCCCCTCCGCTGGGGTGGCCGCGGTGCGGTGCCGATCTTTGGAAAGAATATGCACTTCCTCGGTAAATATGCTATAATAAAGGTGTTCTAGATTTCAAAATCTGTAAACAGGTTTGCCGCATCACAAGATGTAGCAGCCAATTAAGCCCCGTGTGGAGCACTCGCTCCCAGATGGCTTGATTGCCTGTCTGCAGAAAATGAAGTCTAGAACACTCCATAGCGAGTGTTCCACTTGGTTTATGGGTAATAGAAATATAATGGAGAGTCAAAAAAATGAATCATCCCGAGTCAACTTCTAATAATAAAGATAATTCTAAATATCCATTGCCGGCCGGAGTTGGCGTTTGGTTCGTGTTTCTTATAATAACATCCATCGGGTATTGCCGCACATGGGTTGGGTGGCCTATTGTTATTCTTAACTTAGTTGAACTTTATTGGATATTCTATAGGTATAAGTTCGGAAAAAGGATCGTAATTATAGCTAGCTACATATTTGCGGGAATTTTTACGGTAATAGGAATATGTGCTACCGTGGACGCAGCGAGAACTAATACTCTATCCTCTCTATACCTTGGGCTTTGCGGATTGCTAATGGCAAGCTGTTATTGCTTGATCGGAGTTTATTTTCAGTCATCCAAATACATCAAGAAAGCATTATATAAATAATATCGAGATATAGTAAAATTTTAAATCTCAATCGGGCTGGGTTTGGATTTCTCGTAGTGGGCGGAAACTTCACTCACTGCGTTCGTTCATGGATTGGGGACGGAAAACTTCGCACCTTCGGTGCTCAGCGGTCGGGCGTCGGCTCAGAAACTCCCGCATTAAATGAGGGAGTTTCATTCGCCTCCTACGACCTAGAACCGGTTCCCGGTTCTTTTCCACTCCAATAAAAACCAGCGTTTTGTCGCAGACCTACGGTCAGCGTCAAAACGCTGGTGGTTCCGGGCGGACTTGAACCGTCGACACAAGGCTCTTCAGGCCTCTGCTCTACCAACTGAGCTACAGAACCATACGTATCTATATTAACACACTTTTTGCGAAAAATAAACCCCCAGTCGAAACTGCGGGCTTATTTCATGGCCTTTATGCCTCCGGAGGTTTGTCATAATGCAAGACGGCACGAACCGGAACATCTGCCGGAAGCTGAAAAACGCCGCGCGGCAAATAATCCAAACTGGCCAAAGCCGCAACGCCGACCAATCGAGCACCAGTGCGCTGAACGAGACGGACGAGTGCCGCGGTCATTTGACCAGTAGCGATAACGCTATTAACGATTAGTACTTTGCCATTGGCATCCAATTTGTTGGCTTCAAGCTCCAGCGTACGCGTTCCCTGCGGGGACTGATAATCCTCGCAAATCGCCCGATAAGGTAAACCACTCAGCCGACGGGCCAAGACAATTTCCTTGCCATACTCCAGCGCCAGAGGCTGGGCGTAAAGCCAAGCGTCGCCTTCGACAGCCACGATCGTGTCGTAGCTATGCTTATCAAAGAGCGATTTCATGCCGTCGTAAGCGGTCATGTTGACCATATGCGGCGATACCACTGACGCAATATCCAGATAGCCAACGCCAGGTTGCTCTCCCTTAAAAAAGCGAATATGTTTCAATAACAACTCTTCCTGACATTTCATAAATTTTTGATGCGTATTCATGCGCGCATCCCCCTTTCTCCTCATTGATTTATCAGAGATAAGTCAATGGCTAATTAGCCATGTCAAGGTGCGATCAGTGTTTAAGCTGACATTTTCACCTCGCATGGCGACACTACAGATAATGCCTCTATTTGAGGTTCATTATCAGTATAGCACAGGTTACGATTTTTGTCAAGCCTCTCGGCGACCATACAATGTAACACCAACCAAAGCCGCGGCGTCAATCAAAATCAGAATCAGCCCAGCAAGTTCGCTACCCTGGAGAAGGAGCATGCCGCCGAGAATACCGATACTAAGCGCAAGGACGAAGCCGATAATGGTGCGAACTTGGCCGGATTTAATTTCGGATTCCAGGGCGCGGCGCTCAGTCGCCTCGCGATGAGCGGCGCGCTGCTCGGCGAGTTCAATCAAGCGTTCCGCGCCTCCGGGGACGATTTTCTCGTACTTGGCTAACTCCTCTGGGGATGGGAGGCCCTCGAAGATTGAACTCGCCGAAGGCGCCGGAGACGTCGCAGGCATCGCAGATGCCGAAGATTCCGGAGGCGCCACGGGCGGCGTGGCTTCAGCCGACGCCGCCCGACCTGCGCCCGAACGCTCCGCGGTAACGGATTTAGATCTAGTTTTGGTAGTGGACTGCGTTTTTGAGCTAGCCATGAATTTTCTCCTCTATGTCTGCTTGCGCGGATGCCCACCACCGCTAGTTAATATTCTAAATACCCACCATTTTGCTTTTTTGCATTACATTGTACATACATTGTAATGCAAATATCTTACATACTATTACTGCTTAATCCCTGGTACTGGGAACTTGAGCGCAGTACTGCGGACTTCGTCGCGGATACCGTCGAGCTCGGCGCGATGTGCATTTAGCCCGTCTTCATTCCCTGCTGCGACGCAAATGTCAACGACACGATGCATCCAATCGGCGAGCTGTCGCATCTCTGCTACACCAAGACCACGAGTGGTCATGGCTGGTGTGCCAAGTCGGACGCCGGATGGACGGAAAGCCGCGCCCTTGTCGCCCGGTAGAGAGTTCGCATTCAAAGTCAAGCCGACCTGATCGAGCGCCGCCTCGTAAAACTTGCCGTCAATGCCGAAGCTGCCCTGGACATTGACGAGGATAAGATGATTCTCAGTGCCGCCACCTTGAAGCTGGAAGCCGCGCTCCATCAGCTCCGCCGCGAGAACTTTGGCATTCTCAACGATATTCTTCGCATAAACCTGGAACTCCGGCTGCAAATCTTCGCCGAACGCCACGGCCTTCGCCGCAATGACATGTTCCAGTGGGCCACCTTGCGTGCCCGGGAAGACCGCCCGGTCGATCAAAGTCGGGATATTTTCTAGTGTATGCTCGCACTTTTTCAGAGGATTGCCAACCTTCCCCATACTCATAATCAAACCGCCACGTGGGCCACGCAAAGTCTTGTGTGTCGTGCTAGTCATGACATGGAAACCATGTTCAAGCGGGTTCGGATGAACGCCACCCGCAATCAATCCGGCGACATGCGCCATGTCGGCCATAAGCAAAATCTCTTCGCCAGTTTCCTGACTCACCGCCTCAGCAATCTGCTTCACGCGGTCAAAATCTGGCAATTTCATGAAAGCGGAATAGCCGACCAAGATCAGCTTCGGATGATGTTCATGGGCAAGTTTTTCCAGTTCGTCATAATCAATATCACCCTCCGCCGTCACACCATAACCGACGAAATTATAAATCTTTGCGCTGCGAGTCACCGGAGAGCCGTGGGTCAAATGACCGCCGGCCGGGAGCGCCATGGCGAGGACGGTGTCACCGGGTTGTAGCCAGGCGAAATAAACCGCTTCGTTCGCATTCGCACCGGAGTGGGGCTGAACGTTCGCATGATCAGCATGGAAAAGCTGTTTCGCGCGGTCGATGGCAAGATTCTCAATCTGGTCGACGTTTTCATTGCCGCCATAGTAACGCTTGCCGGGGTAGCCCTCGCTGTATTTATTAGTCAAAACTGAGCCCATGGCCTCCAAAACTGCGCTAGAGACGTAATTTTCGCTCGGGATAAGTTCCAAGCCTTCGCTCTGGCGACGCTGTTCGGCAGCAATAATCTCAAAAACTGGGTCTTTAGTTGTCATGTAATACCTCCTAGATTGAATAAACGATTATCTGAGATTATGCTGAATTAAACCATACCTATACTCCACTTTTGTCTATTGTAGCACGTTCCCGAGCGAGGCGAGAAGTCTTGACTTTTTACGTAATGTGTGCTATAATGAAGGTATGGCTCGGTTTTTGCTGGGCAAAATTCATTTTGGAGGTGGTTCTTTGAAATTTTTAACAATTTTAGCAAATTTCTTTGCAAGGTATTCGGTAACGCGATGGAATAAGATTCGGGTACTGAGAGGTGCTTGCCGGGCGGCTTATCGGGGGATGGGTAATATCTATATTGACCGGCGAAAGAAAAGACATCCTTATTACGGAGAGACAGTGAACACTTATCCGTGGCCGTATTCCGATCCGAATTTCGCGCCCTGGGAGGAGGACGACCGTGAAGAGTCTTATACCCTGATTACAGACCCGGCGAATTTCGTCATTCGGCGTAGCACCAGCTATGTCGCTTGGAAGATCTTCGAGCTGACGGGGCGGTGGCCGCTGGAGCGCGGCAATGAGGGCAAAATCTTCCATGCCAAGTATTGGCAGGAATTCCTGCGGCTGAACGGATACGGTAAGATCGTAACGCAGCCGGAACGCGGACATTATTATGTCGGAATTATTCCCAGTGAGGGAGAATTTGGCAAAGTAGTTTGGTTCGAGGGGTTAAGCCCGCTAAGTTGCTCGGATTTGCCGATTTACACGGTGTCAACTTATACTGATTTCAAGTATCAGACGAACTATAATTATGATGCCAAGAAAGCGATCTGGGTGGAAATTTGCTGAAAGGAGTGAGAGCTGGCCGCAGGGTTGGCTCTTTTTATGGCGGAAGGTTTTATTTTTAGCGGGATTGTGTTATACTGGTCGCAATGGGGACGTAGCTCATCTGGTAGAGCGCGGCATTCGCATTGCCGAGGTGGTCGGTTCGAGTCCGATCGTCTCCACCATTCGACTCGCTATAATGGGTCACTTTGGTTTTTCGGAGCCTCGCTCGTCTGAAGACGCGCTTCGTCTCCTCAAAATCCAAATTGCCGCCATTCTAGCATCGTCTCTAGCTTCGTGCCGCGATAGCTCAGTGGTAGAGCACTTCCATGGTAAGGAAGGGGTCTCGGGTTCAAATCCCGATCGCGGCTCCATAAAGAATGACTATTTTTATATAATCTTTCATCATACTTTTATGGTGTAAAGGTTCTGTTTATTGTTCCTATATTATCACTCGCTTATGCTTTTGTCAAGCATAAATTGTTAAGTGGAGTGATATTTTTTGTATTGCTCCTCTAAATCATTGTCTACCACATGAGCATACATCATCGTCGTATCTAGCGATCTGTGCCCCATCATGGCGCTTAAATACCTCATATTACCGTTGTTCCGTAAGAAATTCGTGGCATAGCTATGGCGCAGAGTATGCGGCGTTACATGTTTTACGATTCCTGCCCTACGTGCGGCGTTTTTGACTAATAGCTCTACGTTAGTTCTGGTCATCCGCTCCTGAGATTGGAATGACACGACTAAAGCATTAGAACGGTCTTTCCTTGCTTCAAGATATTGCTCCATGAGTTTTTCAGTGCGCGAGTCAATAAAACATAATCTAACCTTCCCTCCTTTGCCAGTAACGGTAAACTTACGCTGATAAATTTGGTCTCGGTTGAGGCTGGTAAATTCAGCCAATCGGATTCCGGAGCTATATAGCAATGAGATGACGAATTTAGCTCTTAAATTAGGCGCGCTACTAATCATTCTCGACACTTCCTCCTCCGTCAAAAATGTGGGGTTGGCATCCGCTCTCTGAGGCACTGGCACTAAATCCACATCGACCACCGCTATTCCTCGGGACTGGCAATAAGCGAGTACCCTACGTAATTTTATGATATATCCGCGCACGGTGTTCGATGATCTTGTTTTGTTAATACATTCTACCCACCTCCGAATATCCTCTATAGTTAAGCTCTCTATAGTTTTATTCTTGAAGAAAGCTGATAGATTTTTGGAAACATAATCGTGTGTTTCCTCTGTTCTGGGAGACTGCCTACGCATCCGCATGTAATCATTCTTATACATATTGAATGCTTCCGAAATTAACATAAAAATACTCCTCCCACCGCTTAAGGTTTGATATTGCGAGGGGAGGAGTTGAACCTTTTTGAGATATTAGGCTGCCGAGTAGGCGTGGCGATAGTATTGCCGCTTCGCCTTTTGTTCCTGGTAAAGTCGTGATTTTACCAGTTGTTTGTAGCAGAGCTTATTAAACCGTGCTGCCGGACATCTTATTCCTGGCTGAGTCGCCATTTTAAGCGCCCAATCAATGTAGTTGCTGCTAATAAATCGTGCTACGTCACAAAATAGTGCGCGACCGGCGTCTGAGCCAAGTTGCTTAACGATGTCGTCTACTCTGGCATCGACTAGTTCTTCCGCTAGCGCCTCTTTCCTAATTGCTCCACTCAATGTCATTGTCATTGGAGATTTCTTTAGAAATCTACCATTGCCATTGTCAATGAGTTCATTGATTCCCTGTACGCTCCCCATATCTACCTCCTGTTAAATTATTACACCAAAAAGCCCGACCGCTCGTCATCACGGCTTTTGGTTGTTTGCTTTCGTGGGTTCACAAAAACATTATGTACGGTTAGACGTGATTCGAGCGCGACCGGCGTCTGAGCCAAGTTGTACCTATGGAGCCTAAAAAGCCCCAACCTCTCATCGAGAGGCGGGGCTTCAAAGTTCGTTATCTTATGCTTCTATAATAGCGCACTTTAGTCTCATTGTCAATAGTGGCTAGTCTACTTTTCAATGTCGCACAACGTTGATTGGGAGACGTTTGGAGAGACGATAACGGTTAAGAAATACAGTTTAACCTTACAATCTAATCCCTATGTAGCGCCGTTTACAGCACAACATTATATTGATTTGGCGCCCGATATGAAAACTTATGGCACGCCAATCGCAGTATCAGCGCGTGGCGGAAGCGGTGAAGGTATATCAGCTTATATAGATTATGAAAGCAAAAGGGTTAATGTGACGGGTATGGCCGGGCGGCCCAAGGCAACGGCCTGTGTTACATTTGCCAAGAGCGATATTGTTCAGCTCCTTACTGCTCAATAGTTGTTCGCGTTAGATAAATACGGTCTATGAAAACTCGAATTCCTAAACCCATTTTCCCGGGATGAAATAGCCTCGCCTAAAGTTCCAGTTCGGATTATTGCCACTAATCTCAATTACATCACCTTTTGCAACCGGTATTATGCCGTAGACGGCATTCGGCGTAGCTCCGTTGCTACCTTTAATTTCCGTGATATAGTCAACGATTTGCTTACCGTTAACTTTTACAATCACCTCGGTCTGACTAAAGGTATAAGCATTGAGATTGAGAGACACCCACCCGTTGCCAGGAACAGTGAGGATACCTCCACCGGTGATAAGGTTGTCTGTACTCATATTCGCATAGTCAGGAACAAAAGCTTTCATTGTCTCCCAATCAACGTTGTGCGACGCAATTTTACCAGCCAAGGTTGCTCTTTGGATATCGATATTAGTAGTCGTAATCGTTGTTGCGTTAGATGCAACTGTTACACTCGCAATGACGCCATAGCAGGCCTGCGAACCGGTAGCGCCATCCGCAGTAATCGCTGCCCGGATTTCCGTTTCGGTAGGAGGCACGGGATTAGCCGAGGCTGCACCGTTGACGATGATGAGGCCGCAAGACGCTGGACTACCAGTCACGTTACTTTGGTTGGTTGCGAGCGACAAGTCGTCCGTATACGCAACAATACTGGAAATGCGCGAATTGGATGCAGGCGTCGTGAGCGTAATCGCTTGCTGGCCGACGAGGTCGAGTGCAATGCGATACCCGGCCGGATTCTTCGCCAAGACGACGTCCGGGCAGCTTGGCGTGCCGCCGACTAAGACGTTTAGGTCAGCCACCGTATTTGGGATTACGCCGTTACCATCCAGCAAGCCATCAGTAAACCCTTGACACCAACCGTTTGCTTCATAGATGCTTGCGCGACCGCCACGTCGTGCTCGTACTCGTACAATATCACCAGGATTAGTCATATCTACTCCTCCACTCGATGCTCAATATCATCGTTATAGTATAATCCATAACCCATTTCACTCGTCCAGCCATCGTAGACGCTCTGGCCGGGCTTGATGACGAGGCTATACCAAGTTTTCGCATAGGCATCCATGGCTTCGCCATATTGAACGGTGTTTTCGCATTCGAGCATGATTTTGCTCATAGTGTCGCCCTGCTCGACATGCCACTGGACGCAGCCGCTGACGGGGATTTCTGGCTGCGGTTCGGGTTCTGGAGCCGGATCAGGTTTGACGTAAGTCTTTGGTCGGAAAGCGCCACGGAAAGTCTTGAGAGACATATTAATGATGTTGGCTGACGAGCCGCCACCAATACAGCTTGAGCCGCCTTGATTCTCTCCAAGTAGAGCAACGTAGCCATTGTTGTAGTAGCCAAGGCTCATCCCAACGTGACCGTATTGGCCACCAGAGAAAATCACCCAGTCGCCCGGTTGGAGCTCTGTGACGTCGGTAATAAGCATGTAATCATCACCTGCGTTATAGTCGCGCGCATCCCAGAGACCATAAGCTGCGCCCGTGCCATTTGTCGAGAGCCAACGCCCAGTGTAGTTATAGTGAAAGTCGGCGAAGAGGTCGACGCACTGCGCGCCGTAGAGGCCGTCTAAGTCGATACACTTACCGAGGACGGCGTTCTTATAGGCGTCTGGGCTCGAGATGTCGTGGTATTCTCCTCGTCCAAAATCTAGTTTCTCTTCGTCGATCGCCTGCTTCCCGTCGATACTTTCGACGGTCGGAGCGGCTAACTCTTCAATTTCGCCCTCGGCATTCTCGATGAGTGTCGGAACTTGTTCGTCGGCTAACTCGATCGCATAGTCAGTCTCAATGGTGATATTGCCGTCTGGTGCAATATTAAGACCGATGCCAGAGCCAGCGAGTAAGCCAAGCAATAGAATGGCTACAGCGCTAATAATCGATTTTAGGTTGATATTGTAGAGATTAAGTTTTGACACCAACTTTCCCATAACAGTCTCCTGCTTAGATAATAAAAGCAGTTGGTGTATTGGTTAAATTATACCACACTAGGAGATTCTCGTAAAAGTACCAGCCGTAGTCCCAAGGGCTGTAACTTGAAGTTCTACAGTGGTAGTTTCCAGTAAGGCGCCGGGGAGCATAGCAACTAGCGTTAAGGTGCCGTCGCCGTTTTGCGGGCTGACATAGTAGGAGCATGGCCATTTTAGACCAGTAGTTTCAGCCGCGAGGGTGATGAGATTATTCTGTCCTAAATTCTTATCTGGTGTGAACTTCACTCTAACAGTAGTTGTCACATTAGCTGGTAGAGTAACACCAAATACTTGTGATTTGTTGACGGTGAATTGTACCAGTGATCCAGCAACCGGGAAGGTTGCCTTGAGGGATTTTATCAAACTTTCTAGCGTATTAAGACGCTGTTCTACGGTTCTACTCATGATGTCATACTCTCTACGCTTAAAGATCCTCTGACGAGTGACTGCACCTGAAAATGATAATGGGTTGCTTCCCAAGTTCCAGACTGCCAACTACCGGACTGAACCTTGGGTTGATTGGTCACAATCCAGCGTGCGCCGCCTTTATATACCGTACGACGGATATTCGGTGCAGAATCGGCGTCAGTGCTAAGCTCGAGTGTCGCTAACGTATTAGCACCGTTTTCGGTATCCAATGTAACGATAACGCGCTCGATCCCGTTTTCCGTCCTACCTGCCGCTCCATAAGTCATCTGTAGCTCGTTACGTGTAGTTGTGAAGTCGGCGCCGACGGTAAAGACTGGCAACGAGGTTGCAGCCTGCTCGTAGGCTACCTTTTGAGCGTTAGCTTCATATTCTAGTGCGGTTAGTTGTTGCTCTACGCTAGCCATAAACTCTCTCCAATGTTAATTTGCCTTCAACCGGTGACAGGGCTTGAACGTTGAGCGTGACAGTTGCTTGCGCATTGCTAGTCAGCGTATACCAATAGTTATTAGCGTCGATTGCGTAAACGACGTAATTACTCCCGGTTTCTATGATATGACCTGTAAAACACCGCTCGTACCACGCCTCAACGTCACGTCCGGTGATCGAGTAGCCGAGCGCAACATATTGCTGTCTGAGGTTCGGGTTGACAGTGTAATCAAACGCAAAGTCGACATATGGCGTTAAGTTTACGCCATCAGTACGAGTAAATCGCGCCAAAAAGCGAGCGAAGATCATGTTGTTCAGAATCGGCTCGTAGTCATGGACAATGCCAGAAATCGTTCCGCCGGGCGTTGTTTCCGGATGAGTGAGTGCGCCATAGTTCAGTGGGCTAGACACTTTATAAGCATTTAGTTCATTCCTAAGTTTAACTAGCCGGTGCTGGGTATTATCAAACATCTGACTCCTTAAGTAAGGTCGGCTGCACGGTTGCCACACCATTGTCGTCCCATGAAGTATCAAGCGCAATAATTCGATAATAACCGCTATTATCCGACCCGTCAGAAGTCGTTTCCTTAAAATAAAATGTATCCCCAAGCGCAAGGCCACTATCTTCGTTCGCGTCATCGCCCCAGGCAATAGGTCGTCCGATAAGTACGATTTTTGGCGTTTTTTGACCAAACGAGAGTTGTTCCAGCCGTGTAGCCGCGTAATCGTCGACGGCCGTTTGTGATTCGAGATTTGAAGCGGTTTCATATCGCCGATAGTAGCAGTAGTCTCTAACCGAACTTGTATCAATGGCTACGCCGAGTTTTGCAGTCATCTCGTCGGGGCTGCCAATTTGTCCGTTACCAGCGATCAAAGTTTCGCTAGCAAAATCATTAGTCTCTTCCGTCGAATAGTCGCTCGCCCATAGTTTGTATACGCCCTCGCCGGGATATTCGATGATGATGTTTTTAGCCTTGCCTCGAGGCTTAAGAATGTCGATAAACTGATGGTCATAGTTCTCTGGATCGGTACGAAAAACAACATCAAACTTCCCCGCGCCCTGGACATTATTCATGGCGTCACAAAGTGCCTTGGCTACAGTCGGGAAATCTTTATAAGTAATTGTCTTATTGCCTAGCGTGCTGACTTTGCCAAAACTCCAGTTTAAGGTTTCACCCGCCTCTTCCGCTCGTGTCATGAATTCGTTAATCAGCTGCTGAACATAGAGGTGTGCTGGCACGCTATTGAAGATTCTTACTGGTGACATCTTATCGTCGGCTGCACAAACAACATCGCCAGAAAGCCGGGCAAAATGTTCGTAAAAAGTGAGGCTAAGCGTCTGGTTTGAGGCTACGCCGCTACGCTGTGGGTCAGCGGCAAGCCACCCCGCAAAGCGCACGCGTCCGTCTTCCTCGAACACCATTCTTGTCCTACCAAACCTCAGCAGACTGGCCGGATTGTCGTCAAAATAAACCCGCACAAGGTCTTGGAACTTTTTCCAGCTCATCTCGAAAGTGAATGTATCGGCTGACGGGCTAGAAGCTTCGCTTTTAAGAGTTTCGGTGAGATGACGGTTTTTGGAAAACTTATTGACGTCGCCAATTAACGTATCTCCCAGATAAAGCAATAATCTATGCGCCATACTCCTCCTATCCAATAATGTTGTTCCAGCTTAGCAGAGCCGAATCGGTCGACCCGCCGTCGCTATTGAATCCAATCAGATTTTCTCCCGGCACGCAAGAAATTATGCCGGTGACCAACCGAGTGACGAGCGCTCCGTCAAGCCTTGCTTCGCCGCTTTCAAAGTCAATAATCAGTGTCTGTCCATCTGCGACCGTGCCGTTGTAAACCGCCTCTGTATCCGTGGTATTATTTTGAATTCTTGGATTAACGCACGGCCCAACGATTTTACAAATTGGATAAATCGTCGTGGTCGAACTAATCATGATAGACTGAATTCCGCCCCCGCCCGCAATCCAGACTTCACCTACGTCGTCGAGAACGAGACCGACATCATCCCAGTCTTCTCCGCCCACTGCGCTAGTGAGCAGAGGAATTTCTACGGAATTGGCGTAGGTCTCTTCGCCACTGGCGTTTTCCGTGTATTCGCGCCAATAATCGTTGCCGAGCGTAAGGCCAAGTGTCCATTTTGAGTACTCTTCACGGGCGGTCGGCGGAATTTGAAGCGACGTACTAATCCAAGCATTACTGATAGCAAACATAGCACCGTCTTTCTTAACGTAGATAATTTTGTAGGTGTGATTGATTTTGAAAAATCCGACTAGCTTCTCTACTAGAGACCAGTACGGCGTCGTCTTTGGAACGATTACGCCGTTGATGACCTGCTCGGTTACATCGAGGCGCTGACGCAACATCTCTCCGCCGTCAGCCTCCGTAAAACTGACAGCCGTCGTATTTGGTTCGGGTCGGACTAGCAGAGTATTATCGACGTCGAGATATAATTCTTCGGCGTCAAGTTCGAGGCTCACGCCATCGTCGCGGATGAACTTCTTGATGTAAAATTTATCATACATTTTAATATACTCCCTGCGTCTTTAAGGCAATTTTTCGACTAATGATATTGGCGAGCTCTTCTGGGTCTTTGTTGTAGCCATCGATAGAAATTGACACGTTGTAAGTATTGCCGCTATTCATACTGCCGGTCTCATTAAGCTGGTCGAGATTATCATATCCAGCCCGACGCGCCGCAGCTGCACGGATAACGTATTCGCCCTTCGAGAGCGCATAGAGATTTGAATCGCTGGTATCGGTGCCGATTCCCTCGACGCGACCACCCATCGCCGCCTTACTGATATGAGCGAACCCAGTACCGTAATCAATGCTCTGTCCGGTTGCGAGCGCAACCACAGCAACGATAGCGTCAGCAATACTCATGATCATATCGCGGAAGGTACTGAGTATGCCATTCACTCCGTCGAGAGCGTTTCTGATTGCCTCACCCATTTTCGTGAAGCCGTCGCCGACTTTTTCTATAATGTTCGCAATACCGCCTAGTGCTGCGTTAAGAGTTCCAGTGATAAGACCCGAGACCGAGTTCAAGACATCAGTAAATGTTCCGCTGAGAGTCTCGAGCAATGGAATAACCGCACCCTGCGTTAGATTAACGATTGAGGCGGTTACAGCGTCAATAATCGCGATGAATGAGCCGGTCATAAACTCACCAAGTGGGATGAGCGCCGAATTAGTCAAGTTAATCATAAGGTCAGTTAGTGTCGTGAGAGTAAGAAGTACGGTCTCCGCGATGAATGTCGCAAGCGGCATTAGTACCTCATTGAACAATGTCGTAATGGTTGGCATAACGACGCCAATCGCCGCGCCGATGAGTAGAACGGCGGCTGCAATGGCCGCAGCTGCAACCGTAAACATGGCCGCGCCAACCGCAATCATCGGATCGGCAAAAGCCTTGAAGAATCCAGCAACCGCTTCACCAATACCCTTGAAGGCAACCTTGATCGGCTCCAGTACGGCGCCGACGACAGAGCCTAAGATATCTCCCAGTGCCTTGAATGCCGAACTAATCGTATTGCCAAGATTGGTGATTTTTGAGGCAAGCGAGCTGCCGACTTTAGAGACTGACGAACTAGCTTCGTTTGCGACGTCCGTGCCGATATTCTTTTTGAAAAACTTTGAGAATGGATTACCGATATGTTCCTTGAGACCGGAGAGTAAGTTTGTACCGACGGTCTTGAGTACGGTGCCGCCAACTAGAAGTCCGAGGCCGGCAAGAATCGGTCCGGTATTTTCCGGTTTCGCAAACTCCTCGCCAAGACTATTAACGATTTGACCAACAATTTCTGGTAGTAATGGAATAATGGCAGTGACAATACGACCAGCCCCAGCCGCTACCGCAACGAAAAGCTTAACGAACCCGTCGATGATGGTCGTTACGTTATCGGCATTGGAGATGAAGTCTACAATGCCATCGACGAGAGCGCCGATAATATCTGGTAACACCTCAAGTACTGGCGGGATAATACTCGTTAGCATAGATATGACGCTACTGACTAAATCCGGTAACACGCCAACCAGAATCGGGGCAAGTTCTCCGAATAGATTTCCGATGTTCGATACAATATCTTTAATGGCTGGCTCAAGGTTTTTAGCAGCGATTTTTACACTGTCTACGAAGGCTGGGAAGATATCATTCCACGCCATCGTGGTCCCGCCGCCCATGAAAGCAAGTAAGTTCTTCCACGACGCCTTGACCATATTAAGGCTGCCGGAAATAGTCCTCTCAGCCTCGTCTGCTGTAGTCCCCGTAATCTCCAAATCGCCTTGAATGACATGAATGGCCTCGGTGATGTCGGCAAAGCTATCAATGCTAAACTTTTTATTAGCTATTTTCTCTGCGTCAGACAGTAAACGCTCCATCTCGGTTTTTGTGCCACCGTAACCGAGTTTGAGGTTGTCAAGCATAGTGTAGTTTTGCTTAGCGAACCCTTGATAAGCATCCTGGATACGCTCCATATCGGTACCCATTTTGTTGGCGTTATCAGACATGTCGATAAGTGCTTGATTGGCGTACTCGGCAGCTTTAGCGGTGTCACCTCCTAGACCCTGAAGAAGGCTGGCTGAAAAGCTTGTAACAGTTTCCATATACTCATTCGCAGAAAGACCAGCCGTTTTGTAGGCTTGTTGAGCATAACTGTCGACCGTATCTAGCGCGTCGCCAAATAGCGTTTCGATACCGCCGTATAACTGTTCCCAGTCGGCGTAAGCTGCGAGCGCACTTTTACCGATCCCAGCGAAGGCTACGGTTGCGGCTGTGCCTGCGGCGGCAAAAGTCCCCATAGCAATCTTGCCAACACCCGAAAACACAGTTTTTAGGTTACTGCCAAGCCCACTAAAAATCCCAGTAATTTTGTTACTGCTACTCGTAGCCGCTGTTTCTGCGCCAGCTAGTTCTTGTTTGAGGTCATTCGTTATACCTTTAAGCGACGGCTTGATTTGAATCCATGCCGTGCCAATAGAAGTATTGCTCACGGTTCCCACCCTGCGAAATTAGTTGCTGAATTCCGCTTTGACCGTGCGTGTACGTTGCTTATATTATATCACAAAATAGGCCTGTTTTTCGATACGTTTCATAGGTACGCTCACTGTAAGCATAATCTTTACAAATGTTGGAAAAAATTGTTGACACGCGCTAGCACTTCCTATATAACGAGTGCTAGTAGGGAGGAATACAAACAGGTACAGTTCTCTACTTTAACAAATACGCCGTGGTAAGCGTCATAGTCGTAAAAGCAGCAAGAACGCAGCTGCTGGGGAGCGTAGGTTTAATTACCACCTCCTTAATGGAGTAGAAGTCTTTTACGACGCCTACTCTCTCCGACAGGTGCGTTTTTACGTACCGAAAAGGCAGGTTGGTAGAGCGGTTTAATACACTGGTCTCCAAAACCAGCGCGTGAAATTGAAGATTTACTCCCAGATAAATTAGCGCCAAGGGTTCAAATCCCTTACCTGCCGCCATCAAAAAATACCCTTAATGGGTATTTTTTGATACTCCCAGATAAAATATCTGTTCGCCAATAGGCGACTGTGGATCTACAAAATAAAAAATTATAGCCCCGCAGTCGACTATTTAATACACTTTTGAAAGTTCTTCAATACCTTGATTATATAGCGTTTTGAACAAAAAAACAATACAAAAAGTATGATATAATGCGCCGGTAGCGGCACCAATCTTCTTTTTGCCGGCGGCACCGCCGCGTTTCTATAATTTTCCGGCGGACTTTAGTTTTTCGACTTTATTATGAATATACGAATTGCCGCCTAGTTCCGGGCTAGTGTAACGACTGTAGACTTCGTAGAAACGTTCACGTTCGATTTCGTCAATAGGTTGCCCCTGCTCGACATCAGCAAGAAATCGTACGAGGAAGTTTTTATGCGCTTCCAATTCAATGCGTTTATTATTGTCAGCGATAGCGTCAACTTTGTCGTTGAGCGGTTTTAATGCGACTTTCAGCCCCGCATTGAATAACTTACATAATCCCCCGAGAGTAGCCGCGGCTCCCACAAGCCACGCGGCTACTTCCATGATTTGACCGAGTGTTACTCCGTCCATAGACTTTACTCCGTCGGTTCGGTTGGTGCCGGCGTAGTCGTAGTTTCCAATGCCGACAGATATTCAATATCATACGTCATTGTCGTCTCGTCTTCCGGATCCTTGAACTTAAAGGCCTTCATGTTGATCGGATACGATACGGCGTCCGTATTATTGTAGGTGCGGTCACCGGAGCGGTCGACAAACTGGCAGTCACCCAAGATGTGGCGATGAATACGCGGCTGTTCTCCTCCGTTGTTTTGAAGTGTATCCACAACCAAGACACCGCGCGGTAACTGCGAACCGGTATTGCGCCAACGTAAACTGCCATCTTCGTTGACTTTGACATTGTCTTTGCCGTAGACGAATTGTAAGACCGTCACACGGCTAGTTTCCAGCAAGTTGAAAGTCGCATTGACACCATAGCTGGATTGGCTCGTCATGACTGTTTCTGGGCCCCATGCCTCGATTTCGTTGGTTTCTTCGGCGTCGGAGATCGTCAAGCCATCAGACGTGACGTAGCCGAGATTTACGAAGGCGTCAGAGAGTGAATCCTTGGCGTTAGTCGGCAAATCCGTGCCAAGCGGCGCCCAATAAACTGCGCCACCCGGCTTTGGTAGCCCAATGGTGATATTATCCTTATTGTTCTCTTTAGTATTTTCGTTCATATTCCCATCCTTTTACGCTTAAATTGGCGGAGGCGGGTTATCCCGCCTCCTGTTTGGCTAGTCCGTAGTTGGCGGCGTCATGATGACGGCGAGAGCATCCGGATTGGCAATACCAAAGCCGAAGATTACCTCGTAGCGCAAAGCGACTTGGTTGTAGCGGCGGAGATCGCCTTGACCGTCTGGGTCACCATATTGGATGAGGTCGACTGGGAATTCGGCAGCAATACCCCAACGCAGGGCATCCCAATCACCAACGATAGCCTGTACGCCGTTATATTCACCAACTTCCTTCGAGGCGGCGGCCTTAAGCCCCTCGAAGGATTCGACGTTGAGCCCGAATGAGCCGAGTGATGGATAGACTGGAACGCCAGCCGCCGTCTTGAGCCCGGCGAGTTTAGCTGCGGCGGTGTTCGAGAAAGCGATACCGTTGGCTCCGAACTCATCGGCAATTTCGGCGACGGCGGTTTTAAGGTCAGTATTAATGTCATCGGCAGTCGTGCCAGTAGATGGAACGAGAATGCTTGATCCGGTCTTCGTAATGTAATCCGAAACGACCGTAGAGAGCTGACCACTTAGTGGGTTGATACCATGAATGACAATCGTATCGAGGTCACGTTGGAAGTCGGAGCCCATCCACTTTGCCGCCAGTTCGTTGATGATGTTCAGCTTCTTCTGATCGTTAAACACTAAGAACTCGTCGGAAAAACGCTCTGTATATTGGAGCTTGACGGTCTTGATGTGGCGTAATGGATGCGCGGTCGGGGTTGGGGATTTAGCAGCCGCTTCGCCGACGACTTCACCTTTAGTGCGTCCACTGAGGTCAAAGTATTCGGTATCGCCGATCATGACCTGCGGTAGACGGTTAGTTAATTTAGAAATGACGCCGCCACGAATTTTGGCAACAAAAGATTCGTCACTAAATTGTTTAGCGACATCGACAGTAGCAAATGCCATAAAGTTTCTCCTATATTATTGATAAATATATGAGAACTTTTACTAAGTTAGCCTACGAGTTGAGAGTGACGCAGCCAGTCGTTTCCGGCTCGCTAGTTGTTTTCTCGATTCCTCGATTAGAGGACTGACCTGGCGCAAAACTATCCTTCAGAGCATCGGCCTTGGCGCGCATTTCGTCGTCAGTACCATCCCCTAAGAATTGTTCAGCGTCCACCTTAAAACCATACTCAGCGGCAATGGTCTTTCGGCGTAGTTCAATATCCAATTTTTTCGCTTTCGACTCGGACTCCGAGAGTTTTTTCTGATATTCCGTTTCTACTTCTTTACGAGTCTCCGCTTTAATGGAATCACCGATTTCCGCTTTGACTTTCTCAGAAAGTTCATTACGCAATTCTTCTTCCATTTCAGCACGCATCTTCTCCCGACGCGTTTTGAGCTTCGCAGAAACGATTTTTTCAGATTTCTCTTTGAATAGTTCTTCGATCTGTTGCTCAGTTGCTTTACTATATTCCCCCGAATCGTTCTTAACGTAAAAGTCCACCCTTTTTACCTCCGAAAAGTTATAACGTTATTTTTATTGTAGCGCATATTTGCTATGGCGTCAAGAATATGTATTTGCTTATGCTTACAATGTTGAATCCCCAATAGAGTTCACCATAATATCGATTTCCTCGGAACTGAGGCCGAGATTGCGCCAAATTGAACGAGCCTTGATAATTTCTGGCACATTTTGCGCGATTTTAGTCAAACCGTCACCAAATTTGCTTACATCAGCAGCAAAGACCGGCTTCCAGATCGGCGTAGTGGCATTGATTTTTGCCTGTAAGTTATCGTCAATCTTTTTAATCCCGTTTTTATACATATATAGTGTAACAGCGAAGTATTTGAGTTGCTCGCCCAATTCCAACTGCCAAGTTAGGATGTCGTCTTTAAGGTCGTCATTGACAATTTCCAAGGCTTCGGTTGACTGTGGTGCGTCGGTCGTAATGCCGAGGTTGACGAGGCTAAGTTTGGTGTCAGCACAGAAATTATTGGCCGAGATGAGAATCGTTTCCTTGAATGGCGCCATAGCGTGTTGGGCGAATTCGCCGACCTTGGGAATCTGACCGTCTTCATTCATGCCGATCTTGAGAATATCGCCAGTGCGGGTTTCTACCTTATCAATCGGGGTGTCGACGTCAGCTCCTAGGATTACATCCACCTTCGTATTGTAATAATAGGCCGCAATCATCGCTTGGCGAGTAGTCCGGCTAGCATCGATAATTGAATCTCGCACCGGGCGCGAGAGTACTGAGCGTCCAAAAGGTCGCTTGGTAGTGGAATTATAAGTTAGTAGTCCGATTAGCGGTCGTCCGGTCGGGTTAGTGTCGGTCTTATCTTTCTTATCTTCATGTGTGATAGTTTCGCCGGGTTCGTATTCGATATAGGCGTCGGGTCGGGCTGGAGTTGGTGTATCCTTAGATTGGCGCGCAAACACCGCATATCCGTCCTTTAGGTTTTGCTCGCGCCAACTATAGGTTCCAGTCGCCTCTTCGGCCGTAAAAGGCATTACTTTGTCGTAGGCGAGCGCGAGGAACCCACAGCCAGCCACCAAAATATCTTCTTTTACCTTGTCGAAAGCCTCGATTACCTTATATTTGCGCAGAATCTCATTCAGCCCGAGGACATCATTCTCGAAACAGTCAAAGTGAGTTTTATTGGCGCGCATTTCCACGGCGCGCTTACCCCAGCCGAGGTGAGACTTAGGAACTTCATTGGCAAGTTTACCTTTAGCGCAGTCATGATAATCATAATCGCCGAAATAAAATTTATACTTCTCTGACGACCGTTTTAGCCTACTATCATTTTCCTTACTCCATTTCATCACCGTACTCCTCTTAAAATTCCAATCTTTGGTCGCCCAGATATTGAGCCTAGCCCAATCAACTCTAACTCGCGCGTTTTGAAGAATAAATTATTGGATGCCGCACCGCTGCTGAGACCGATTGACTGCGAGTAGGGCGTCGCACTCTGCGTCCATTGCGTCGCGTCGTCTGGCATTCCTTCCGGCAAACTCATGACACGCTGGGCGGCGTTTACGACAACCATCTTTACATTCTCTCCCAAAATTCCAGTGGTATCCGCCGCAATCCGATCGTCGAGACTGGTCTGGTGGTTCAAAGCGATTTGGCGGAGATAATTTGAGGCTTGTGCCAACAAGGCTTCCGCCCGCGATTCTTCCTCGGCACTCAGTGTGTGCCAAACCGCCGCTAAGTCCGCTGGTGTAGCGTAACTTTTTAGCTCAATTTGATTATCTCCGCCTCCGTTCATACTTACTCCTTACTCTTTCGTTTCGTCCGACTTAGCATCGTCAGTGCCGTCTTTGATCTTGTCCTTCGCGTTTACTCCCTTACCTTTGGCATTGGAAGTTTTTGGTTTAGCCGGCGCTTTATCTGCCTTAGCGTCTTTCGTTTCGTCCGATTTAGCGTCGTCAGCATTCGGCTTATTACCACTTTTGGTAGCCGATTTTTTGTCGATTTTCTCGTAAACCTTTGGTAGGCGAGTTCCGGCCATTACTTCGACTTCGTGACCAGTTTCTTTGTTGCGATAAATAGGCATATTTTCTCCTTTCGTTATTTTATTACCTATAACATCCTAATCCGCTCAGCAATCGCATAGCGATTCCAAGGGGTTGGGGTGTTCGGATCCATTTGCGCCGCAGTCGTGTCTACGACGTGATAATCATGCCCAGCATATTCCACGAAGGCTCCGTTGATGTCTCGGTTATCGGTTTTAGGTAGATGAATCTGAATTGTGGGCTTGGCGGCAGTCGGTGAGCCAGTATTGGCCACCAAGCAGCCTTTCATCGTAAAAGTCACAACAGTACCGTCTGGCATTGGCTTATTTTTGAATGTAACTGGGATTGATTTCATGATTTACTCCTGTTTTGTGGTATAATATAAGCATGACCTGCCGGCCGTTTCGGACGTGTGACTGGAGGCTTCGGCACCCTATCCCCGACAGGTACAGGAGCCGCCGTATAGTGGCTCCGATTTTTATTGCGCATTTTTCATAGCCTCCCACATATACCTTTGATATTGCCCTTCGCTTGCTTTGTACGACGTTACAATACCGATATGATCTTTACTTTTACGCTCTACGATGACAATTTGACGATCTCTGGCGTCGCCCAAAACGATATACCGTTGAAGCCCTCGTTTTTTCCCGGCTGGTATAATTTCGTCCGCTTTAGCATTTTGGACTATCGTTGGAATATTGTTAATCTCCGCTATAGTAAGCGGACTGCCATCGTCGTATCCACTCTTCCCGAACCCAGTGCCAGAAAAATGGCCGGAGTTATCCATATGGAGTGCGTAGCCGCGGCTCAATGTTATGGACGCCTTACGATTCACGCCTAGAGCTTCTGCCCCGTCACGTTGAATGCTACCGAAGCCAACTACGTTTTTCTGCCCCTCTAATAGTTGCGAGAGCCCAACTGTCATTTCGGTTGGCTCGGTTTGACGTAGTTTTTCTAGAGTTGGCGCAAGATGTTCTTGCCGGGCTGGCGTATTTTTATGCTTGACGTAATTATTAAGAACCCCATTCCGACTATTGTACCCGGACGTTGTGAATAAACAGTCGCAATTATCATGTCGAGCAAAATCTTCGCCCTTTGGATAGGTGTATGTTCCTTGCTTCTTGTCGCACCATTCGCAGCACTTTCCAACTACCGTACGAGTTAAAGTGGGGTGTTTGTCGAGCGATATCGCGTTCCGAAATGCCTCTTTCTGCGCCTTGCCGAGCGCCGAATCATAGAACTCTCGGACAATCGGATCAATTACTCTACCGAGTGAATTTTGCCGGACAAGTTTCGTTGCCAAATTCTCAATCTGGTCAGTCATCTGTGAATAGTCGGTTGTACCGATGGCCGTACTATCAAAAACTTGGCTGTTGGCATCAAACATCTGCGTATAAAAATCCGAGCCAATGAGGTTGATCACTTTAGCGATTCTAGTTTTCTTGTCATCTGGGGAAATATCCAGGCCGAGGATATATTTTACGGCTGGTAAGATATTGCTGGCGGTGTCGATTGCTACTGGGTGAAAGTCCATTGTCTGAGCTCCTCCCTAGTTTTATCGACGATTTTTTGGATATGCGCGACCTCGTCTTCGGTAATCTCCCGAAACTCTGCGTCCGGCAAAGCCTTCAGCTCCTCGATTTTGGCTGATGCGGCATTAACCGACAGATTGTCAGTGTCCTTCAGTCTAACGCCTTTTCGTGCGGCTAAATCCGCCAAGTAATTGCGCTGCGTTTCGGTCATGCGCCCACCCCTTTAGTAGTGATTCCGCTTAACCGTGCGTAAACGTAGTGATATTAAGATTATTATACCATAACATCTCTAATTTTGGTATAATAGGAGTGTCTAGAATATATTTTAATCCGGTCTCAGCGTAAGATGGGTTAATGTTGGTCTTAATTACTGAGACCTGAAATATATTCTAGACAAATATATCAACATTGACCCATTTTTGGGTTTTAGCGAGATTCTCAGTGAGAGTTTTAGAGAGGTCTTATGTTTTTTAACCTAAGTAGAAAAAGCAAAAATAGCGCCCCGGAGATACCGCAAATCCCCGCTGGCGCCGCGAAATATGAAGTTTCGGGATGTGAGTATCGACAAGAACAGCTGCGCAAATTATATAAAAAATATGAGGAATCTACTATACTTTTCACTCTTACTCCAAGATCGCGCTATCAGGTTACTCGTAATTGGCCTGAGATGCCTTTTGTTAATGTCAATATTGCCGGATCGACGGGTACGACCGAAAAAAACTGGCTTGGGTATGTGCGCACGAGTTTTTTTAGTGAAGCCGACTTGACTGGTATCGTTCGCAAACATGGTCCAGTTTCCGTGTACGGCAAGATTACAAAAAAAAGCGGAGAGTATTCTATTGTTCTGACTATCGCAGAGACAAGCGATGTTTTTGAGTCCAGCATTACCTATTCATCATCTATAATCCCAGAAATTACCAAAATAGCCGATAAAACTTTTCAGGGGTGGGTATCAGTACGCGCTAAGAGATGTAAAACTCCTAAGGGGTTTGAATACCGTTTTTATTATGCAAAATCCAGTGTAGGACCCTTATCGATGAAAAAATCCAAAGAATTAGATGAATGGCTAAACGGTCGGGGTATTATATCGGCGCGCCTTGGCATCGCAACTTTTCGTCAGCAAAGACCTCAGCCATACACTAAAATTGTAATAACCCCCGATATCGTCTAGTCAATAAATTTTCCTAGCCATCCAGGATGTTGTTTAAGCATTGCCCCAGTTTTAACATCTGCCGCCACAATCTTGAACTTTGTGCGCGTCGTACCGTATTTTCCAGGTTGAGCCTCTCCAGATTCGATTTTGAATTTACCTGTGAACCCAAAATCAACAATGAACTGCCCCTGAATTTCCGATAGTTTCTGCTCCATCACCTCGCGCTCAACTCGCTCTATCCCAGACCCGGTGAGCATTGCCTGCTCTAACCCTTTGTAGTTGTATTGAATCTTAGTTGTCACTTTTGAGCTTCCTTTACATTACAGTTATACGCTTGCCAAAATTCTTTCATCTCGTCGTAGTCCTTAGTCGACATACGTTCCGTCTCCTTTCGGTTCATCTCCGCCTCAGCCTTGGCCTTTTTGACATACTCTGGTTGGAGTTGTGGCTGCGGTTTTGCTGGTGATTTACCCTCCTTTTTCGTCATATTGGCAAGTTGACAGCTGATAACATCCAACGCATGTAGAATCTGGGACTGAACCTCTTTGTCCCAATCCCAGTCCTTGGTCGGGCTATATTTTTGGATAAACCGTGACTCGAACGGTAAGTTGAGTAGAAGTCGGCAAAAACGTCGAAAACGTTTTTGTACGATTCTCTCTCTTTCGACATCGATATGATAATACTGCTGAAAGTCAGCCTCGATTATCTCCGCTTCCAGCTCTGACGCCGCGAGGCACGATTCCCAGCTTTTGGGAAACGATCCTCAATCTTGTCAGTAATTTCACGCAATTCTTTCATCGAAAAATAGCCACATTTATCTGTAATGTATTTACGGGCATCTTCGTACGTCTTTTCTCCGCCAACGATTGCGAACAACATCATTATGACCTCACTAGCTTTGCCTTCTTGAGCCGCCTCCGCAAAATCACTTAGAAAATCTGCGTCGTCGAAAAGCTGTTCATCGATTTCAACTTCATACCCATCCCAAAGTTCAATGGTTTTATTATTCGTTTTTGCCATACGATCCCTTTGCAAAAGATTACCCGCTTTAACCGTGCGTAAACGTAGCTAATATTGCTTCTATTATAACATATTACCCCTGATATAGGGCGATTTTGGCGCAGTCCACTTTTTCGATTTTTTCTCTCGTGTGAAAAATGTCCCAATACACGCGGGTGGATTAAGGGAGGGAGGGTACACCCACCTACCCCCCTATGCTTTCCAAACCAAAAAGTACATTATGTTATAATTATTTTATGGCTCAAACTCGCAAATACTCGTCACCAAAAGACCCGCGAAAGCGCTATCCCAAGCTCCGTAGCGACTTGCGCAAGCGCGTTTTCGCCTCACAAGATGTTTGCGGCATTTGTGGGCGCGAAGTAGATAAAACTTTGCCACCAGGCACGCCATTAAGTCCGGAACTTGATGAAATTATCCCAGTGTCTCGGGGAGGGTCGCCATATGATATTGAGAATCTCCAGCTCGTTCATCGTGGCTGTAATCAGCGTAAAGGCGCTAAGATGCCGGGCGACAACATAGGGGCGGTCGAGAACCCACTACCAGTATCTAAGAATTGGTGACAAAAGCAAAGTGGGGGGTTATTTTTTTGTCTTCTGCCCGTACTTCTTAATCCGCGCCTCGACTGCTTTCTTCGCCCGAGCAGAGCGCTCTTCGGGAGTGAGGTTAGCCCAAGCTTTTTTGCCGCCAACACTAGCACCAATATTCATTTTGTCATATGCCTCAGCCTTGCGTATTAGCTCGTCATACAGTGATTTGGGGATAGCAATAGTTGGATCATTATCCATAAGTTCTTCCTTTCTTATCGGCGGCTTTAGCAAGGGGTCGACATTATCTTTCCGTTATGTTATCATTAAGTGAAGTTACTTCTTCTTCGCTGGAGTGGTAACTTTTTTGATTTTGAAGTAATCAAGTTCGTAACCTTCTGGGATAATAATCTTTATCTCCATTTTCCTCCTTTCTACCGCCGATTTTTAATTTTGCTATCCCCTTGCTATATTCTCATTATATCAAAGCGACTTTGATAAGTCAATAGGTTTTGTGAAGATTATTGCGTTTTTTATTGTTGTAACTAATGGAATCACAATAAACGTGTTCCCTCTATAGATTCGAGAGGATGTCGTGCCATTTTTTATTATTTTCTTCGATAGTAGCGCGCGACTTCGACTTCTTTCCAAAGACTTTTTGCCCCCAATAGGCAAATGTGGCCGCATCTAAAGCGCAGGTCGACAAATCCTTGCTCATCGACTCCCATCCAAACCCGCCATAGCGCCCCATAGATCGCTGTTTAGTGATGCGCACTGTCTGATTTAGCAAGGGTTGGTCGTAGTGGCTCAGTTCGCCGCGTGTGATCGCGTCATAGGTGAATTGGTGCGCGGAGACAATATCCTTCATGGTTGGTTGGACGATTTTGCGTTTAGGTACACCTTTACTTACTAAGTCTTCAAATAGTATTGCTTGTCCCGTCGCTCCGTCAATAATAATCTGAGCGCAATTCCGTCGCCTTTCGTAGAGCCAGTTCGTCAGTCTACCGAAGCCCTCGTCCATTGGACGTTGTTTAATTATTTCAACATGTATGCGACCATTCTTGAGTGGCTGGGCTGCCGCTAGGCTAAATGCCGAGCGGTCTGGCGCGAATTTGACTGCGAAAACTGGCAGGTAGCTATCGTCATAATCTGGCTTTTCCGTCACGCACGCATCCCATTCCTTCTGCGATATTGCGCGCTTAGATTCGGCTTCGCTCCACCACCCGAGCCTCATGTGGTTAAAGTTGTCGGGGCTGAGCGAACGCGCCTCGGCTTCCAGAACCCGCTGTAGTAAGGTTTTGCCGAGCGATGGATTCGTCTTATACCACGCCTCAACGTCGTTTTTGTCAGTCAACTCCTTGACGCCCCACTCCGTCCAAACACCTTCGCCCGTTTTAATGATTTGCTGCCGAACACGCGCAAAGACTTCGCCAACCGTTTCCGCCATTGGCGGCGTTCCACAATAAATAATCTGTGGATTGCCGCTTGGCGCAGCAGACGTTGTTGGGACAAGCGTTGCCTGGTGCGCGTCGAGCATGTCGGCCGCCTCGTCGTTAATAAGATCGTCAACCGTCATGCCGAGACCGCCAAGTCGCGTCCGAGTAATAAATTGATACCTGGCGCCATTGTCAAATTCAATATAATCGTAGTTGCGGGGTTTGTCTCTAAATCTTGGTGTTAGTAAGTTGAAAATCTCTTTATACGGACTCTCGTAGAAGAAATCTTGAACACGTTTTTTGACGACGTCGACCGTCTTCTGTTTTTGCGCAGTAAACAGACCGATCCTGCGTCCAAAAATAATACCATAAATAATGCGAGCAACGATGATTTCCGTTTTGCCGTTTTGGCGCGGAACTGACAAGCCACAGTCGAGGTTTACAAACTTGCCGTCGTCATCCTCTGCTAGCCAACGCCTTAAGACTAATTTTTGCCATTCATGGAGCGGCGTGCCGTACTCATCGAGTAAATCGAATAGAAGTTCGGCTTTACGCGTGTCACCGTCTCGGTAAATATCCAGCCTTGGCTCCTGACAGGCTTTATAGCTCTTTTTAGCCATCTTTTTCTCCAGACGCCTTACTTATCGTTTTAACGCTTTTCTTAGCCTTAGGCGGCGTTTTAGAGGGGTCTTTTTTCTGAGTGATACGTTTTTTCGCGGTTTTGGTCGTAGTTTTGCGCTTCGCCGCCGGTTTTGGTGTTTTGTTGTCCGCCTTCATCAAATCTGCCGCTTTTAAGACGCGACTGAGCGTTGAGTTCGCCTTCGGCTTATGCGAGCGAATCTCTTGGAGCTGCTTACGATAGATATTGATATTCTGGCTCAGCCTCGCCACTTCTTGTGGGCTTGCGCCTTCGAGTTCCGATACATTTTTACGAATGAGGTCCATGTAGAATGCCTCATCATCATCGCCAACCGCAACTTCCATAATACTGGCTTCCTTTTGTGCTTTGATTCGACCCTGCGAGAGTTTATCCATCTTTGACGGATTCTCAAAAATTTCAAGCCACCGCATCAGCGCGGCGTAGCCCTCGCTCGGTAGAGTGTCGGCTAACTCTTCTTGAGATTTTTGCAACTCTGCCGCCGGCAACTGACCAAAATACTCTAGCCAGTCGTTGTAACGGTAGTTTTTAGTCTTTTTCGCGTCGATTTTCATAGTTTAGCACCCTTGCTTCACGCTTAACCCCCTCTTCATGGTCGATGCGTATGATTGCTCGTGGGTCACTCTTGTCTATACCGGCCAATCCGACAGTATATCCAATGACATGGCGAAAATTGTCATTTTCGATTATCCCAGCCCGAACGAGTGCATCGAGAATTGATGTCGCCTGATTATCGAGATCCCGCAGCACAAAGTTCGGCTCATACATATCGAACGTAATAAAGACCGGTGAAGGCATCTTCTTTCCTCGGGTTTGCGACTTGAATTGCTTAATCATGTCATTTTCATTTTCTAGTGCCTTGGCGCTAGAAATCAAATTCACTCGTCCAGTCCTACTATTAGGTATAATACGTTTGCTATTCTTCTTGGAGTAGACGATTCCGTGATAGACTAGCGTCATCTCATTCTGCTGATCGTTTTTCACTTCTCTTCCCCTTATTGCTTATTTGCCAGAGACACCCCGATTATACAGATTCCCACCACTCCGATGATAATCCCCGCTAAAAGTCCTAACATAAATTCCATTATTTTCCTCCTAATAAATAATTATCATCCTTCGCAATGGCACAGTTCCTAGCTGGATGAACTTCTCCTTCATGTGGTCCATCCAAGAACTTTACGCCATACGCTCCATGATCGTAGTAGTTATCTAGCCATTCGGCTTTGTGATACGTCACCTCGCCCCGGAGACGAGTGCGGGCGGTGAAGTTACTCATTTTCTTTTCCTTGTTCTTCCATTCTTTTAATGTCAAACGTAATGCCGGTGATGAATGGGAATTTATCACAAACAGCTTTAACGTTTTTCGGGTCATCATCAATAAAATAGATGTTTGGTAATTTTTCCGTTTCACTAGTAAAAATACCAATTATTTTGGTTGCCATTTTTTTAAGCCCATCAATGGGGCTGCTACCGCTAATTACATTTCTAACTTTGAGTATTTCCTCCACTTGTTCGACTTTTAATTCTGGCGATGGACGATGGTCAGCATCTTTACGCATAAATAGACGCTCTGACCAAGCTTGAGGTATACAGCACGCTTCAAGCCAATTCAGCGTAAGGTTTCGTGTGCGTTCTGGGCGACCAGTAGCATAATATATGGCTTCTGAGACGGGGCCGCTACCGCGTAATGATTTGAGCAGTAAGCGTCCTTCCTCGATTACAATGTCGTCTGCCATTTTGACTCCGTAAAATGCGCCGTATTCTTTCCTTTGTAAATGTTCAAGCCTATGTTCACAATTAGCTAAGACGCCATCAATATCGCAAATAATTAAAATTTCGTTCATTTCTCCTCCTTCTTAATTACGCAGCACTTTGATGGATAGTCCTTGTCGAAACGATAATAGACTTCGTCGCCAACCTTCAGCTCCTCGTTTACGAACCCAGAGATCTTTATGTAATCAATTTTCTTCTTCCCGAACAAGGTAGTCCTCATGACGGCCACTCCCATAGAATACTCTATCGTACTGCTGGGCGCGTCCATATACCGCATAAGATAAATAATTTTGCCGTGCTTCATTATTCCTCCCAACATTCCCAGGTATCGGTTAATGAGAACCACTTTTTACGGCAGACTTGTTTCGGTTTACGCTCAGGCTCGGAATTATCTGACGCGTTAGAGTCTA
>CALBZW010000007.1 GCA_937889535.1 uncultured Candidatus Saccharibacteria bacterium
CCCCATTTGCACCCCTGTTCTCCTGTTCCTAGAAGTTGATTTTTAACAACGCTCTTTGTTTCTGGCTGACCGTTATCGCGACCATGCCACCAAAGAGACCCGGTGTCTTCCAATCGGAACATATTCCCAGCCTTAAACGTTGGCAAATCTTTCTTTAGCCTATACCTCTTCACTTTACTCTCCATTCTTGACCTCCTCGCAAAAAATCGAATACTCGCCACCAAGACAAACCATTGGACGAGTCTGAATTACATCCTTAGTGACGATAATAGCTGCGCAGCCGCCAATGAAGGAACCAAGGATAATTATCACTAATGTTACTGACCAATCTTTGATAGTCTCTTTGAGATAGTAATTCATGCCGCGCCTCCATGTTCCGCTTCCCATAGTCGTTGCTGCTCGATTAGCGACAACTTCTTCTTTTGGCCTTGATTGCGGATTTTCTGGAACTCGACTAACACATTTGCTGGAATTCGGATATAATTGCCTTCACACGCAATCGGTTTACCCTCGCGCTTTCTTTTGTCAATCCAATGTTCGACGGCCGCGCCGGCCAGAACCTTCATTTCGTTACCTCCACACCAAACAGTTGTTCCCAGTATTTCGCATCGTCGTCGATACTCTCCTGCGCCTCACTCTCGCTAGAAAAATAAATGTTGTGCACGGATTTGCATCCGCAGCATTTTATTGCGAAAAATTCGCCATCCTTGGGATCATAACAGACCTCATATTGGTCTTTACCACATTCTTCAAAACGTTTGGAATGAGCCTCAAGATAAACACGCGCTTTTTCGCGATCGAGATCCCGCTTTAACTCTGCTTCAGTCATAAAAACTCCGCCAATACTTCGCGCTAGTCTTTGATCTGTCGTATCAAACCAAATCTGCTCGACAGCAATTATCTCTCCGCAGCAGGTTCTCGCCATGTAAAATGTATCGCCCTCTTTTAGGTCAAACACTGTTTTCGCTTTTTCCGGTGTTACTTTGAATTCTTCCATTAGCTCGGATAGGTCTTTTTTCCAAATTCGACCTTCAGAATCTTTAAGCGTAATCTTTACCTGCGAGCCTTCGTTAGTGAATCTAGTAAATTCACCATGGCCACTTGAGATGCCGATACTGGATAGTGAAAACTCTTCTCCGCTCTTTTTGCTTTTTAATTTCATTATTACCTCTCTTATTTTAATTATTTGGTGCTGGAACTAGGATTCGAACCTAGGAAGTCCATATGGACGGCAGGTTTACAGCCTGCTGCGGTTGCCCTCTGCGCTATTCCAGCAGATGGAGCAGACCGACCGGAGGACTTTATGACGACTTACCTTTACCTGGTTTATGTCATTTTCTGGTCTGCTCTGCGCGCGTCACGACGACGGGATTCGAACCCGCAACTGAACCGCATAAGCTAAACGCTCCCGTTTTGACCAATTAAACTACGTCGCGTACTTGGTGCTACCCTCCGGTGTCGAACCGGTGTCCCCGAGAACTACGTTCTGGCGCTCTACCGTTGAGCTATGGGTAGCATGAGCGACAGCGTGTTACACCAACTGCGAGATCTGCCGCCCATAATATTAGTGAAGAATCTGTGGCTGCTGCGAGAAGTCGAGAACTCGCCATTTAACTCTTTCGAGCACCACCTTCTTCTACTATCTTTTGCGCCATTTCTTTGGCGCGTGTCTGAATACATTTTTTCCAGTCATGTTCAAATTGCTCAGCTAGTAGATACCCGCCGGGTCGACGTTTAATCGCGCCAAACATCGCTATTTGGATTGTCGCCGAACCGGACTTATCGATGATAGCGTCGCCGAATTTAAGTCGATATTCGCTTGTCTCGTAGTTATATTCAGCGTAGATGACCTTAACTTGGGTCGTTGGCTTTGCCTTAGATTCCATAGAATTCCTTGAACACTAGCCAGACGACTATGACCGCCAGAATGAGTAGCACAACCAAAACCGCTGCGCCGACTCCACCTAGCATGATTACTGAGCTGTCGAATTGTTGCTTTCTGATCGGCAACTCCTCCAACGGCAAACCCGACGTCGGCATTATCGCCTGTCGCCTATGGCTCGCTTGTTTCGGCTTATGGTATGACTTATTTTTGGCCTGGTATTCCTCGTAGTCGCGCGTATTCCGAATCATACGTATCGTTGATCGTCCAACGCCAAACACCTTGCCCACCATCACATCGTCGCTACAGCTTAAATCACGTTCTTCAATGTAGCGCTTGATCGTCATATAGCGTTCAGCCGTAACTTTATTGACTATCCCGCTTTTGCTCACTATTACCTCCTTTTTGTTCCGTTTTGCCCTCAGACTCTGACATTGACTCAGGGGCTGGATTTTCCTGCGGCTTCTTTGCCCGGCCACGACGAGACTTTAATCCGCCTTTTCTTCCGGCGGTGCGCGCTAGCTCTGGATTGGCCGCGAAGCCGCCTGTATGACCGTTTTGGCCGCCTTTCCGGCCGATATTCTTGTAGAAGTCTTCGCCATGTTTTCTCAGATTAGTATCACGAGCTTTTAACCCGCCTGCTTTAGTTCCGCTCATTTTTATTTCTCCTGTTCCGCTCTACCTACAAACGAAGTCGCGGTCGTCGCCGTAGCTCGTACCTTGCCAGACCCATTCGCAGTCGTTCGCCAAGGCGTATTGTTCAAACTGTGCATCTCGCTCGCGATTTATTATGACGCCGAGCAGTAGCATGACAGTTAGGACAATTACGCCTACAATGGCTACCTTGTTATCTTTTTGTTTTTCCATATTATTTGTTTTCCTCTCGATTATCGACACAATCAAGGCTTCGCCTAACACGATTAGCTAACTCTTTTTTGCGAGGTAACACAAAGACATTAGCGTAAGTTAACTAAAGGAAATACTCGTGTAATCCCACCTCAGCAAAGCCTTAATTGTGCCGATAAAATTATTGTTATTCTTATCAGCTTCCAAATTGTTAATCATCCTAAACTATCGGGTATTCCGTAGCCGTTTCTTAATTCTACGGAGCCTCCAAGATAACGAACTTTGAAGCCCCGATGGAACAAAAAACTACCTATTTCTAGGTAGTATGATGAAAGTTCGCCAATTGGACTGTAGAGCACTTCCATGGTAAGGAAGGGGTCTCGGGTTCAAATCCCGATCGCGGCTCCATAAAGAGTAACCGATCGTAATCTTGTTTCCTACATTCATGGCGTAAAGATTTCGTATATTATCACTCATTTATGTTTATTACCAAGCATGAGTGAGTGGTTTTTTGTGATATACTATTCTTATTCCAATAGGAGGACAAAATGGAAATTGATAGGCCAATAACTGACAGTGATCTGAAAGATTTTCTAAAGAACGATTCCTTGGGGAGGAATAGAGACTTGTCGGCTATATTGAGAATCTTGGACTGCTTAAAATCTGAATCCGGAGCAATTATTGCGCTTGATGGCGCTTGGGGGTCGGGAAAAACCGTTCTAGTTAAAGAGCTGGAAGCTATTTGGCCTACTGATAAAAACGAATACGCCGGAATAAAGAATGTTGATAGTGAGTTAATAGATAGTTTCAAGGAGCATTACATACCATGCTACTACAATGCATGGGAAAATGATTACGCGACAGATCCAGCACAATCGTTACTCATGAATTTAGGAGATTTCTTCAATGAGAGAAAGGATATTAGAGAAAAGGCGCTCAGATCTTTACCCAAACTCGTCAATGTCGGAAGTTTCGTGAAGGAAGTGTCCAAAGGATTAATTGATGTTTCTTGTATTGGGGATGGCAAACCGAAGCTTGTGCCGGAAGTCAACAGGGCTAGGAAAATCCGAAAAGAGATATCAGATTTAATCAAACAAAAAATCGAATTAAAGAATGACTTGAAATTTCTATACATTATTGATGATCTAGATCGGTGTAAGCCGACATACGCAGTAGAGCTATTAGAGGCCATAAAACACTCTTTTTCTAACGAAAATATCGTTTTTCTCGTGGCCACAAATATGCCCGAGCTAAGCAATATTGTCAGCGGGTATTATGGAGGTAAACTGAATGGCGGCGTCTATTTAGACAGAATCTTTGATTTAAATGTTAGCGTCAGCGCGATAGATATGAAAAAGTATCTCTCATTAAGATTAGGAACGTCAAGCGATTACTATGCGCTGGATATTATGGATTATTTGAATTTTAGCATGCGCGAGGCAAATCGATATGCAAACGTTTTAAAACTCTGTGACGCTTATTTCAGTAACGCGGCCTACGGTCAAGATATGAGTGAAACGTCTATCTATAAATTCGTTTTTGTTCCCCTATTTCTAGCGTATAAAATTAAAGATGTTTCAATCTATGGCAAGCTAACATCTCATCAAGGTTTTGAATATATAGAGCAATACGTTATGCGCAATAAACAAACCACCGACACCGTTCGGCGCCTTGTGGCCGAAAATGCAGCTATGTTTGATGAATCATTACTTATCCGACTAAAAGATCTCTATGACGAGCTGTTTGCTAAGATACCATACGACGAAGAAGTTGAGAAATTCTGGTCTATCATAGGACTTACAAGTAATCTATTGAAGCTTGAGAACTAAAAAATAAACCCCGTAGCCTAGGCCCGGGGTTTAAGTTTAAAACATTTTGTTGCGATTAGAT
Source organism: uncultured Candidatus Saccharibacteria bacterium (assembly GCA_937889535.1). Classification (GTDB taxonomy): domain Bacteria; phylum Patescibacteriota; class Saccharimonadia; order Saccharimonadales; family Saccharimonadaceae; genus Nanosyncoccus. Next base: position 4,619 of record CALBZW010000007.1, read on the forward strand.
TTTTCTGCTTAGTCGAGATCGTCTTCGGTGTCGATGGATGTGTTGTCCGGTGTATTCTCCTCGATTGACTGCGCGGTCTCGGCCGTAGCGCTTGCGTCTTCCGGAATTTCGGCTGCACCGTCTCTGACGACTGTTTTCTTCTCAGCCAAAGCCTGGAACGGATCAACGACAGCTTTGACCAGATCATTGATCGTTTCCGTCACAGGTTTGCCGTTCAGGGCTTCGTTCTCCAGATTAGCTTTCTTCATCAGCTGAGGGATGTCTCCCAAAACACTGGTCAAGAGATTACCTTCGCCGCCACTATTGCCGTTGAAATCATAGAAGGTAGCCTTCTCGCCGACATGTGCCATAGCCTGAGCAACATTCGTTGCGACCTGAATCTGGATATCGCGCTCGATCTCAAGTTTCTTAATCTCAAAGTTGACGCGATCATTCGCAGCCTGCGCATCAGACAAAGCACGAGCGGCTTCAGCCTCAGCCTTACCTTTGGCTTCAATCGCCTCAGCTTCAGCTTTACCTTTAGCGCTAATTGCAGCAGCTTCGGCTTCACCGGTCAAACGAGTCTTCTCGGCTTCGGCATTTGCCTCCATGCGAATCGCTTCGGCGTCGGCCGCAGCCTGAGTTTTCTTGGCTTCTGCCTGTCCAGTTGCTTCAGCCTTGCGAGCGTTAGCTTCACCTTCAGCTTTCTTCAGTGCAACGCTGGCTTCGGCGTCGGCCGTGATCTGTTTCTGCTGAGATTCGGATTCGGCGCTGATAATTGCCTCTTTCTTGGCCGTCTCGGCCTGGGTAATTTTTACAACCTGTTCTTTCTCAGCCGCGAGATTAGCCTGTTCCTGACGCATGACTTCAACCTGTCCGTTCTTCTCCACGACTTCACGTTCACGCTCAGCCGCGCGGAGTTTACCGGCTACTGCGGCGTCAGCTTCCGCCTGATCCTGCTCAGCCTTGAAAGCGGACTTCTTTACCGAAGTCTCCTTTTCTTTCGCAGCAATCGTTACCTGAGATTCCAGCTCAGCTTCTTTGGCAGCACGTTCGGTCTCGGCAGCTTTTTCGCGGATTTCCTGATCAGCTTTGGCCGTGATGTTCGCGGCATCGCGCTTCAGAGTTTCACGATCTTCGGCTGCCAAATCCTTGTAATACGTACTGCCATTGGCGTCGCGTACTTCCTGGATGTAGATCTGGACTTTATAGCCCAGCTCGGCCATCTGCGTAGAGATGTTTTTCTGTACCAAATCATCCAGAGTTTCCTTGCCGACCATAACTTCCTTGGGGCTCATAGTTGAGATAACTGCACGCATGCCGCCGGCAACCGCGTTCTTGATAATCTCCTGAATCTCGTCTTTTTTCTTGTCCAAAAATTGACGAATACAAGGCAGAAGACTTTCTACGGTGTCAGCGTTCGGCGCATAGGAAATACCCCAGTCGAGTACAATCTCAACACCGGTAACGGTTTTCATGGTGTCATTCGTAACGTTGGCCTTTTCGACGCAAATGTCGAATTTGCGCGCCCGCTGAATGAACGGAATGACGATGCTGGCGCCAGCGATCCGGACTCTGGGAACATAAGTGATCTGCTCTTCGCCGTTTTCGGCTTTGACAGTGACCTTCTTAGTTGCACCGACACCGGTGACGACCAGAACCTCATTGCCGGTGACAACTTTCACCATTAAGAGCAGCAGAGCGATAATAAGGATTATTATCGCTGCCCAGGGCAG
>CALBZW010000008.1 GCA_937889535.1 uncultured Candidatus Saccharibacteria bacterium
ATATTCTGAAAAAGAAAAGGGGACCGGTATACCGGTCCCCTCCTAATATTAGGAGCATTTTCCATGACTTTTCTATGAATTTTCTTTGGTCAGACCCACAGCCGCGAACAGAACTTCCTGATCTTCAGGTGATAAGCTACAAGAGATAAGATTCTGCTGATCCTGGTCGAGCTTGTTCCAAATGAGCAGGGCTACATTCGGATTCTTTTTACAGTGATCATTGTCGCAGTTATCACAGTTCCCTTTTGAGCACTTGTCAGTTTCTGCTGTTTGCGTCTCTGTGTTGGCCGGGGTGGCTTTATTGCCGCAATCGTTATTGCAACCTTCGCAGTTGTTGCAGTTTCCGCCGCAATGCTTAGCGCAACCGCCGGTGAGATGAACTATGCCTGATGCGACAGCATGCGGAGTTGTTCCCTCGAGGTTAGCAGTGTGCTGTTCGAGCAGGGCGTCTGTAAGTAATTCGGTCATCTCATAGAGTCCAAATTCGCCATAAGTGAACATAGCAGAGGCGCCGTCTTCGTCATACAGGGTAACCCCCAAGTCATCGAATTTTGCATCCCAGTTGAGGGCTGCGATTGACGACATCAGACGCATGAACTCCGGTTCCCACTTCTGACGCCGTTTGCCGGCGAGCTCGTTGAGATGAGTTTCCAGACTGGTAATACTGTCGTCCTCGTAGTCATATAAATTACTGGATTTGATCTTCCCTTTCGCGTCATAAGCGATGAGATTGATACGGTCTTCCAGCAACAGGCTGAGATCCAGTATGCCGGCTACTTCAACTAACTCTCTGAGTTTCAAAAATGTCTGATTATTCATAGTTTTTCTCCATCCGTTTAAAGTCCGTCGACTGTAGAGTATGGCTACATTGGTAGCATTGGGGTCGCCGGGGTGGTAACGCTCAATGCTACTAACGTAGTTCCCTGTTAGTTTCGGGTCTTCAACGTAGGAGTGGTAGTCATGGTAAAGTTGCGATGGTGCAGTAGGACTGTACCATACTTCTATTGTAGCACAGAATTGCTAAAATGTCAAGAGTGGAGTGGTAGTTCCCCGTTGAGAGTGAAGACGATTACTGCGTTAGACAACTCCCGGTACCACCGGCGCCACCACCATAGTACAGTTACCATTGGCTTTTGTCCGTAGTGGGTGGGTCAGTTCTAGCATGGAGTTTTCCGGTAGTGCGCGAGATGTCGGTGGCTATAGTTTTGTATGGTCACGTACATCTTTATCGCTTACTAATGCCTATCCCCTAGGCACTGATTCTACAGATGTTAATCCATCGGGTAACTGGCGTCGTTACTATGGGTTCTCCCTGCGCTGCCGATTCCCTGCCCTGTTGTGTTCGGCGACTGAAAGTTCTTGTGTTTTGGGCGATGGAGGGGTATAATGGTGGTAACGAATTTGGGCAAGTGGGCGCAGTTCGGGGTGATTCTGTTAAGGTGTTTTGTTTCCGTAGGGTCGCAAAATTTGGGATAGACAATAGCACAATGCTTATGCTTGTTTGTCAAGTGTTTTCACGCACAAGCATAACTACTGTGTTGTATTTTGGTGCTTTGGATTATTTATATTAAATAGGGGTGGATGCTCACAAGCCAGACTAAAATAGGGAATTTGGGGAATGACAAGCCAGGCTGAAAGAGATGGAATTGCCATGTTGTTGCGATGTTGATTGTGGTGAAAAAGATAGAAAAACATAAGCAAATTATGACATAATATGAGCTACAAGCCAGGCTGGAGGAAGTGGATTGTGACTTGAAAAATCCGGAGTTTTAGCTCCGGATGACTGGCAGGGAATGATAATTAATGGAGGAGTTTGCGTTTTAGGCGGTTAGCTTGACGGATGATTTGGTAAAAATGGTATTTGATAGGGGAGAGGGGGAGATCCCAGGTGCCACCGTAATTGACTTGGTGGCCGCCGAAGGATTTTTTGAACTTTGTGAAGCCGTACCAGGGGTGTTTGGGGTCTTCGGAGGTTGTGATGCCCCAGAAATCGAAGGTGGAAGCGCCATGATCTTTGGCGTCGAGAATCATTTGGATAAGGATGACGATGCCGGCGTTGATTTTGCGATATTCATTGCTGGTGGCGGCATGAGCGTAAAAACGAGTAGTGGCATCGTCGTAGACGAGGGAAGCGGCGAGGGGGATTTTGGCAGGGGCTTCAGTGTCGGATATTTCGGAGTCTGTAGGGTTTTCTGGGGTGAATTCAGCGATATAGAGGGTGGCGAAGCCGGATGTCAACTGGTTTTTGAGGTGGGATTCGGTTTGGGGTTGGAAATTGTCTTTTTCGCCGACGGCTTGGAGCAGGGAAGTGAGGATGGAAATTTCTTCTGGGTCTTTCGTCTGGCGGATTTGGAGGCCTTTTTTGGCGCTACTACGCCAATATTGGACGCTGGAGGCTCGCATCTGTTTCAGAATATCTTCGCGAGGCTGAGTAAGGTCAATTACCCAAGTATGAGCGGGATCGAGGTCGTGGGATTTATAGAGGTGGAGGGATTTGGCGGTAGAGGCAGAGAGGGGGAAGGTGGGTTCGATGCGGACGAAAAAAGCGTTTTGTTCGTGGGCGAGGGTGGAAAGGGAATCAAGAGCGATTTTAAGGGTGTTTTCTGGATTTTTGGCAGTTTTAAAGGTTGGTCCGTAGGGGCAATAGAGGTAGTTACCGAGGGGGGTGGAGTGGAGGATGGCAAGGGCAGAGAAGTCTTTTTCTTCGAGGCGGAAGGTTTGGTGGCCTTCGAGTTGTTCGTATTTTTCCCATGCAGGGGATTGAAGAAAGTGTTGGTTCATGAGGATATTATAGCATGAGAAGAGGAGACGGGAGGATGTAAGATATATGTAGTGCTTCTGGAATGGGACGTTTCACGCCAGGATTTAAGTTGAAGTTTTTGACGTAAAAGTTCCGGGGACGTAACCCCGCTGACTTTTACTAAAACTCCAACTTAAATCTTGGGTTTATCGTCTTTATATTCCAAAAGCACTACATATATCTCAGTATTCCTGTCTCTTTTCACGTCTGGGTAGAGGCAGCAGAGGGGGCAACCAGCAAAACGCATGTTGGTACTTGATGGGTCGACATCCGTAGTATTAAGATTTAGACCATAAGCATTGATTGTGGCTTTTGATGTACATGACCAATAGTAGCTACCTAGTCCAAGGCTGCCAGTATAGCCATTATCAAGATAAGTACCGCCGCTACGGACAAAAGCCAATGGTAACTGTACTATGGTGGTGGCGCCGGTGGGAGGGTGGAGTTCGTGGGTGAAATGTAGTTTTAATTGAACTTGTGCTTGTTAAAATCTTTTGATTTGTGGTAGGGTGAGGAAATGATGGAAGAAAAACGTTTTGATGAATGGAATGAAGTGAAGAAAAATACTCACCGTCTGCGTAGGATACCTGCGATTAAGGAGGGTGAGATTTGGTGGTGCGCGATTGGTGAAAATGTTGGGGTGGAAATCAATGGAAAGAGTGAAGTATTTTCGTGGCCAGTATTGGTGTTGAAGAAGTTGAGTCGTTTTGGGTTTATGGGGATTCCACTGACTTCACAAATGCACGAAGGTGACTGGTATGTCCCGTTTGTGTTTCAGGGTAAGACTTCTGTTGCCGTATTGTCTCAGGCGCGTACTTTTAGCGTCTTGCGTTTGTATCGTAGAATGGGTACATTACCGGAGAGCGACCTTGATGCAGTAGCGATTGGTTTTGATAGATTATATGGTATACATTAAAAATTTCCTCCCAACCTTGCGACTGGGAGTGTTGCGGGTATCCCCGAATATGTTTTTATTGTAGCAAGGATTGGAGAAAAAGTCAAGAGATGAGATATGGAGCTTGGCGGGGTGGGGGAAATATGGTATAATAGAGGAATGAGGATTTTGGCGATTGAGAGTTCTTGTGATGAAACGGCAGCGGCGGTCGTAGAAGATGGTACGCGGATTTTGAGTAATGTGGTGGTGTCGCAGATTGACATTTTTGCGGAATATGGTGGGGTAATACCAGAAGTGGCGGCGCGGTCGCATTTGGAGGCGATTTTGCCGGTTGTACATAAGGCTTTGGATGATGCTGGATTGACTAAGGGTGATATTGATGCTATAGCAGTGACACATACGCCGGGGCTGTTGGGCTCGTTGCTGATAGGGACGTTGACGGCGAGGATGTTGGCGATTTTGTGGGGGAAGCCGTTGTATGCGGTGCATCACCTGAAATCACATATTTATGCGAACTGGCTGGAGGACTCCACATCGCCGGAGATTTCTTCGTCAACAGATGCGTTGCTCGCTCGCGGTATGCTAAATACCGCTCGTTCCGCTACTCCTGTTTCCTTGAACTCTCTCGACGCTGAGGTGTCCTGGCTGGAAAGATCGCGACAAAAGCCGGAATTCCCGCTAGTGGCGTTGGTGGTTTCAGGTGGGCATACGCAGCTGATTTATATGCGAGATCATAATCAGTTTGAGATTATTGGGACGACGCGAGATGATGCCGTGGGGGAGTGTTTTGATAAGGTGGCGAAGATTTTGGGACTACCCTATCCCGGTGGACCGAGCATTGACAAGGCTGCACTTGAGGGGGGTGCGGAAAAATATAAGTTGCCACATCCGAAAGTCGAGGGGTTGGATTTTTCGTTTTCTGGACTAAAAACAGCGGTGCTGAGAGCAGTGCAGGTGGAATTAGGAGTGCCGATTAGTACGCCGTCGTACGAGCTTGCAGGGATGCTAACAGAGCAGCAGCGGGCGGATTTTGCGGCGTCTTTCCAGAAGACGGCGTGTGAGATTTTGCTAGAAAAACTGGAAATTGCGCTGGAACGCCATCCAGAGGCGCGGAGCGTGGTTGTAGCTGGAGGGGTGAGTGCGAGTGCGGTGCTCAAGCAAAAGGTCTTAGAAGCGCTGTTAGGGGTGTCTGAATCGAAAAATGAGTTTGTGAGCGGTGCGCGCGAAGGGGAATTGCGAGTGTTTTTTCCAGAGAGGCGATTTGCGGGGGATAATGCGGCAATGGTGGGGGCGGCGGCGTATTTTGAGATACAGGCGGGGGTGGAGCCGACGGATCCGTATGAGCTGAGTATTGCCCCAAGAAGTGTGATTGGCTAGTTATCTGGGCGAAATTAGGGGTTGACAGGGAGATAGTTTTCTGTATAATAAGAGTTACGTTCGCTTAGGGAGTTGCAATGGTATCGTTCAGCTTGAAGGCTTGAGCTGGTGTCGAGCGATGTATGACGTTTTACCTAAGAAGGGCGCAAGTTCTTTGGAAAGGAGGATGAATCACTTGAAGATCAGAGGTCCGACTTCTGCGATGAGCAGGAAATGAAGATCGGCGATGTGGCGCTTTGAGGCCGCAAAGACGGCGGCGTCAGTTATGTAACATTTTGTTTAAGAAACGAAGCATTGTACCGTCAGTGTATAGTTTGAGCCAGGATTGTGCTGGCGGTGAGACTTTATGGTGAGCGAGGAACGTTCGGCGCGTGGACTGATTGTTGCTGCAGTTTTCGCGTGTGCGTGAAGCTACTGTGTTGCAGGAGAAGATGTGGCGTCTTAGGACGCCAATGTAGAGACAAAAGGTTTTGTGGAGCAGTTTTCGATATGTGAAAACTGCTCCGGATGTAAGGACGAGATTGATAGACGTATTGGGCAGAGCGTCCGCGGCTGTTTGATGGCGCTTTGCCAACCTGACCAATGTATTGCACTGCATTAAGAATAAGAAGAGATTCATCAGTTTTACCCTCGGGTTTGTGACTTGTATTAGTCATTAAAGCCCGAGGGCTTTTCATTGTTTGTTATTTGATGAGTTTGGCGAGGACTTCGATAGTCCAGATGACGTCGGCGACGGTGCTGCCGCGAGAGAGGTCGGAGATGGCACGGTCAAACCCCTGAAGGATAGGTCCAGCGACGGTAAAGCCGGCGAGTTGCTCAAAGACTTTGTAAATGAGGTTGCCAGAATTGAGATCAGGGGCGATGAGGACGTTAGCCTTACCGGCGACTTGGTCGGCTTTGGGGTTGGCGTTCTCAGGGTGGCTTTTGTCGAGACCAATACGAGGATTGACGGCGGCGTCGAGCTGCATTTCTCCGGCGATAAAGATATCGCGTTCGGCGAAGCTTGTAAGAGTTTCTTGGATAATGTCGATAGTAGTATCTTTGCCGCCGCTGCCAATGGTAGAGAAAGAGAGCATGGCGATGCGCGGTCTATCGGGGAGGAGTTTTTTAGCGGAAGTGTGGGTTTGTTCGACGATTTCTCGGAGCTGATCGACGGTAGGGTGCTTGCAGGCGGCCATGTCGGAGAGAAGGTAGAATTCGGAGTCGCGACGCATGACAACGAGGCCGGAGAAAGTTTTATAAGGTTGCTTCGTCTCGGGGTTGGTCGCCATCTGGAAATGGTCGCGGCAGGTAAGGATGACGTCGCGGGTACTGTGCTCGATGCCAGCGATCATGGTATCGGCGGTGCCATCTCGGACCATTTGGCAGGCGGTAGCGAGGTCGGGCGCGGGAATAGCCTTGATCTCGGTCCAGGAAGTGGAAAGATGTTGGAGCGGCTGGTTAGCGCGGCGGAGCTGGTCGTGAGTAGAAATCGCTTCTTGGATAATGGGGTTGTCGAATTCGGGGAAGACGATTTTTAACATAAGTACTTTTCATTATAACATAGATAAGAGGGGCGGGTAGGGTTAAAAAAGTGGTAGTGAAGAGGTTAAAAAAGTGGTAGTGAAGAGGTTAAAAAAGTGGTAGTGAAGGTGGAAAAGTATGATATAATCATGGTATGAGTTTGCGAAAAAGTAAATATACAGATCGATTGAGCGATGAGCAGGTGCGTGAGTACTTGAGGATTTTTGGAGCGATTAGTATTGAAGGACCGAAATGGTGCGGAAAAACTTGGACGGCTTTGAATTTTGCAAATAGTGTAGTGTATCTGGATAACGAAACAGAGAGACAACGGGCGGAATTGGATCTGAATTTAGTGTTAGACAAGGAGAAGCCGGAATTAATTGATGAATGGAACTTAGTTCCGGAAGTTTGGGATGCGGTGCGGCATAGGTGTGATTTGACCGAGAAGAAAGGGAATTATATTCTCACTTGTTCGACGCGGCTGGCAGATGAGGAGCAGAAAGCCAAGATACATCATTCGGGTGCAGGACGGATTGGAACGGTGCGCATGCGGACGATGAGTTCATTCGAGACGGGATTGTCGAATGGGGCAGCATCGATTACAAAAATGTACAAGGGGGAATTAAAGAATAGTTTGCAGGAATCGGTAGCCCTGGAAAGGATTGCCGAAGCGATTGTACGAGGTGGTTGGCCGTCAAATCAGAAGACAGCAAAAAGGTATGCAGGGGTGATTCCGAAAGACTACATAGAAGCGATTGTAGAGTGGGATATTCATGCCGATAAAAGACGGAATAGTGACAAGATGATGGCGCTACTCCGAAGTTTAGCAAGAAATGAATCGTCGCTCACGGCGACGAAGACCTTATTGAAGGATATTGACGAGAATGTAAGCGGAGAAGCGGTGATTGAAAGTCGGAAGACACTAGATGATTATTTGGATGTACTGAGGCGACTATATATTATAGATGACCAACCGGCGTATAATGGGAATTATCGTTCAAAAGAACGGGTGGGGAAAGCGGCAAAACGACATTTGGCGGATCCATCTTTGGCGGCGGCGTTACTTGGAGTGACGATTGAGGGGTTGTTCCAAGATTTACGGACTTTTGGATTGCTATTCGAGGCATTAGTTGAGCGGGATTTGAGGGTGTACATGGATGTGCTCGGGGGAAAGGTGCGGCATTTTCGGGATAATGTGACGGGGTTAGAGACAGATGCGATTTTGGAGTTTGGGAACGGTGATTATGCGGCGATGGAGATAAAATTGGGAGCGGATCAGGTGGATGCGGCGAAGGCAAATCTTGTACGACTAGCGAATAATATGGTAAAGCCACCAGTATTTATGTGTGTTGTGGTGGGGAAGATGGATATGATAGCACGAGATCCGGAGACGGGGATTTATATTGTGCCGGCGATGAGCTTGGGGGTGTAAAATACTTGAGTTTTGTGAAACTGTGATATAATTAAAGTGCATCACTTTTATTATAAATACAGCTGCTGGTTTTTTGGACGGCTCATGCTTTGTTAGATGTGAGGGCGCCGAGAGTACCCTTGTAGGCTAGCAAAGTAAAACTTAGGTAGCTGTAATAAGAGTGATGCACCTCGCGGTGCCCTTTTTTGATTCTAGCTCCAAAATCAGGTGGTTTAGATACGGGCGTTTAGGAGGTTGCTCCGAGGAGGTGAGATACTAAACTTACAATACAAGGAGATATCGGTGGACGAAGGCGCAGAATTAGAAAATAATTTGGCAATGGCAGTAGAGAGGATTGACCCAGTGGGGCCGGTGCAGACTCAGTCGGTAAGTTCGGGGATGTGCCGAGATGGTAATGATGATAGGTCAGAGAGACGAAAGTTTGGGCCGATGCCGCAGCGGAAGGTGTCGATGGATTTTGCAAGAGAAAAGAAGATAATTTTGGGGGTGGCTTTTGGCGTCATGGGGCTGTTTGTGGCTATTGTCGGATGTGCGTTAATTGTAGTTTTGGGTAAATGAATTCACTGTTGGCGGTTTAAATTTTGAGTTGTTTTTAGGGCTTAGGGTGGTTGGGCCGGAGTGATGTGGGGTAGAGGCGAAGTTTTTAGAATTTGGGGCTAGCCAGATGAGGCGGAGGTGTGTTATAATTAGCGCAGCTAAGCTAAATTTTGTCTGACATGTCTGACAATTCTGACCAAGGAGAAAAATGCGACTATTTGCGCGATTTCTTGGTTAGAAGAAACGGTTTAGTTTAGCGACTAGGCAGATGGTCGCATTTTTTGTGCTTGGTTTGAATAGTTTAGCGTGTGATTTTGGTCGGTAGTTTAGTGAGTTGGCTAGGGATAGCTGCTTTTTTATATGGTAAAATATATGTATGAATGATTTTGATTATTTGGGGGAGGGTACGGTATATTTGGATGCGGCGTGTCAGAGTTTGAGGCCGCGACCGGTAGTGGAGGCGCTGGAACGATATTATTTTGAACATAATTCTTGTGGGGAGCGGGTGAAATATCCGTGGGGAGAGAAGACGGACGAGCTGGTCGAAGGGGCGCGGCGGAAAGTTTTGAAGCTGCTGAAGCTGAAATCGAAAGAGTATTTTGTAAGTTTTACGCTGAATACGACTTATGGGATTAATTTGATTTTGAATGAGCTGGATCCGAAATGCGTGAAGAAAGTGGTAACGAGTGAGATTGAGCATAATTCGCCGTTTCTTGCGACGATGGCGCTGAGTGAACGGTTGGGGGTGCCGCGGGTGGTGTTGAAACGGGATGAAAATGGTGCGCTCTTGATGGGAGATGAAGACTTTGCGGGGGCGGTCGTGGTGGTAAACTGTGCGGCGAATTTTGACGGGCGGAGATTGGTGAATCTAAAGGAAGTCGTAGAGCGAGTGCATCGGGACGGGGGTCTCGTGATTATTGATGCGGCGCAGGCGATGGCGCATTATTATGAGATGTTGGAGAAGACAGAGGCGGACGCGGTGTGTTTTTCGGCGCACAAGATGTATGCGCCGTCGCTAGGGGTAATTGTGGCGCGGAGAGATTTAGTGCCGAAGCTGAAACAGACGTTTATCGGCGGGGGGATGGTGGACGATGTGTTCGAGGAGCGATATCTTTTGACGGCGGAGGGGAATAAGGACCATATATATACGGTGTTTGAGTCAGGGCTGCAAGCGTGGGGGGAGATCGTGGCGCTCGGAGAGGCGATTGATTGGCTGTCGGCGCGGACGAAAGAGGATAGAAAGAGGCTGGAGAGCTGTACGCGAGAGTTGGATGAGTTTTTGCGTTCTCGGGAGAAAGTTCATATGGTTGGGAATGAGGCGAATCCGACGATGAGTTTTTATGTCGAGGGGTTAGATTCGCACTTGCTCGGCGCGGCGCTGGGGAAAGAGGGGGTTATGGCGCGGACGGGGTATTTCTGTGTGCATTATTATTTGGATAAGGTGATGAAATTGCCGCCGCTGGTGAGGTTTAGTTTGAGCTATGCGACAAGGGAGGGGGATATTGAGAGAGTGAAGAGGGTGATGGGGAAGATATAGGGGTTGGTCTTATAAGCCTCTGTTTAGCTAAGATATTATCTTAATTATGTTTTTCGGAATGGGCGTTTTTCGCGGGGAGTTCGTTTTGAACTTTTCCTATGGATCGCAAAAAGTTCCGTTCAGTCACGCTGACTTTTTGCTAAAGTCCAAAACGAACTCTCCGGTTCAGCGCTTCTATATTCCGAAAAACACAGTTAAGACAATATCTCACATCTAATTAAGGTTTATAAAACACCAAGCTATCTCTGTTGAGATAAGATTGAACTTGTACAGCCTGTACAAGTTGGAATTTACCATTGGCTTTTGTCCGTAGTGGGCGGGCGAATATTGGTAGTGGAGCCACGGATTTCGTCGGTCGGTTCGGTTACTTCTGGTCTCATACTTCTAGATCCGCTACTAACGCCTATGGTATAGCTTTCAACTTCAGCAGCATCTACCTATCAAACGACTCGCAGCGTCGCGATGGTTTCCCCCTCCGCTGCCTCTACTCAGGTAGTGCCTAATGGAGGAAGAGGAAGGAGAATATGAAAAACAACAAATTTATGCTTGTTAAAATTTCTTATTTTATGCTAGGGTGAGATAATAATGAAAAAGAAGCTAGCTAGAGTTGTATTGCCATATGGAACGTGTGTCACTGAGAACGAATTAAGCGTGGCGAAGATTTTGGTGAATACTGGATATGATGTGAGATTTTTGAAGACGCAGCTCGTCAAAATGCCGGATATTGTTTTTATGGGGAGGGAGTGGGAGATTAAGACGCCAATTGGTAAAAATAGTAGAACTATTGAAAATATTATGCGGCGAGCCCTGAAACAATCTGTTAATATAGTGTTAGATTTGCGATATATTGGTTTGGCGGACGAAAAGAGTCTTAGAGAAATCGAGCGGCAGATGGGTTTGATGAAGAGAATTAAAAATGTTATAGTGATTAACAGGAATGGTGAGATAGTTGACAAATTTCGTGAGTTTGAGATAATGGGTGTGTAGTGAGCGTGTGTTTGCTATGCGACCTTGTATGGTATTGATATGGGACCAAAGCTTGGCACCGCGACGAGGTACAGCAGCCTGGATAGGCAGCCTAGGCCTCGCTTTTTTGTCGGAGAATAAGCATAAAGGGGATTGACTTTTAAGAGAATGTGTGCTATCATGGGGGTATAGGGTAAAGAAAACAAAAATATGGAAAATCAAAGTCAAAAAACACCAAGTGTAGCTCCGGCAGCCTCAACACAGGCGAATGCGGGTGCGGCGGCGAAGCCGGCAGGGGCAGCTCAGGCTGCGGGGACGGCTCCGGCGGGGGTAGCTTCTGGCGCGCAGAAAGTAGTGGCGCCGCAGAAACAACCAGGTCCGCGAGTAGCGGGTTCGCCGAAGGCGTCAAATGATGTTTTCGTGCGGAAGATTGTGGATAAGATTAAGAGTTCGGAGAATATCTTGGTGGCGTTGTCGCGTGATCCGTCGGTGGACGAGATGGCGGCGGCGATTGGTTTGACACTTTTCTTGGACAGTTTGCAGAAGCATACAACAGCGATTTATTCAGGGGTGACGCCGGATGCGTTGCAGTTCTTGCAGCCAGAAGGGACGTTTGAGACGAATACGGATAGTTTACAAGATTTTATCATCGCTTTGAACAAGGAGAAGGCCGACCATTTGCGTTATAAGCTTGATGGTGATTTTGTAAAGGTTTATATTACGCCGTATAAGTCGAATATTACAGAAGAAGATTTGGAATTCTCGCACGGTGATTATAATGTGAACTTGGTGTTGGCGCTGGGTGTGCCATCGGCGGCGGACTTGGATTCGGCATTGGCGGAGCACGGGCGGATTATGCATGATGCGACGACGGTGGATATTACGATCGATGCGCCGGGGAAGTTTGCCGAGATTGAATGGAGTGACCCGGGGGCGAGCTCGGTGTCGGAGATGGTGACGAAGCTGATTTTTGCGATGCAGGGCGAAGATGTGGTTTTGGATAAAGAGACAGCAACGGCGCTCTTGACAGGGATTGTGGCGGCGACGGGGCGGTTCTCGAATGATCGGACGAATTCGGATACGATGCAGCTAGCTTCAAAATTGATGTCGATGGGAGCAGATCAGCAGCTCATATCGGCGCATGTGATGGATAATGATTCGGGGGCATATAGTGCGGGAGCGGCGCCGCGGACGGATTTGGCGGTGGCGCATGATGATATACTGGTTAACGGTGGTCCGGAGATTGCGATTCAGGGCGCAGTAGTGACGCCGGTAGTTGATTCAGCGCAGACGCAGATGGAGCAGGCTCCGGCGGTTGCGGCTCAACCCGAGCAGTCGGCTGAGGTAGGTCAGGTTTCGGTTTCTGAGCCAAGTCAGGCGGAGCTCGCTGCGGCGGCAAGTGCGGCAGTGAATGAGGCGGTGGCAGCAGCGGCTGCGAATGCAGCGGCGGCCGGGGCTTCTGGTGCGGGTTTGGCGAGCCAGCCTGCGGGGATGACTGCGACGACGAATCAGGTAGCACAGCCGCAAGTAGTGCAGCAGGGGATGGTGAATCCGTTGCCAGCAGCGGGTGAGCGGAAAGATTACGCGCAGATGATGGCGCAGGCTTTGGCTGAGCCGGGAATAGGCGAAAACAGTATGACAGCGATGCCGAGTGCGCCAGTGGTGTCAACGCCGACGGTGGCTCCAGTGGTTTCTGATAGTGCTAATGTTGGCTCGATGACTCAGGATGCTGCTAATACTGCTGGTGTGAATCCGGTGGCGCAAGCTTCTGGCAATGCTAGTACTAATCCGGCGGCGCAGGTGGCGCCAGTGGAAGCGGTTCAGGGGCCGGAGCCGGTGGCGAAACCGAGCGGGGTGACTTTGCCACCACCGCCAGCGCCGGTACCGACAGCGGATATGATGCCTCCGGCTTTGCCGACGGCTAATACTGTGGCGGGAAATACAGGCGCTCCTGCGGCAGCTGGGGCGGGGAATACGCCGACAGCGGCGACACAGAGTGATGCTTTTCAGATTCCAGGGATGCACTAGGAGGCTAGGATGAGTAGCGGTAGATGTTGGTATGGGCGTCATGAATCTTGTGAAACTTATCATGAACGGGAAGATTTGAAAGAGCGGCAGAGCGATGACCGGTTCGACTTCCACATGTTTTAGTGGGGAGATAGTTGGTTTTGACTTCTAGACGTTTTAATGTAATATGTAAACATGAATGATAACAGGAAGCTAGGCGGCGGAAATAGAGATTTGGGGGAGGGCGAGATTATTTTGGTTGATAAGCCGGCGGGGGTGAGTTCTTTTGGAGTAGTGGCGCGAGTGCGACGGAAGTTGTCGGAAGAAGCGGGGTATATTGAGGTGAAAGGTAAAGATGGCGTCGTGCGACAGAAACGGAAGAAGGTGAAGGTCGGGCATACGGGGACGCTCGATCCTTTTGCGACGGGGCTTTTGATTTTGCTCGTAGGTAAGGGGACGAAGCGGGCGAATGAATTTCTGAAATTGGATAAAGAGTATATCGCGATACTACGGCTAGGGGAAGTGTCGACGACGGGTGACCCGGAGGGGGAAGTAGTGGCTAGTACAGAGGTAGATTTGACGG
This sequence comes from uncultured Candidatus Saccharibacteria bacterium, assembly GCA_937889535.1. Lineage (GTDB taxonomy): Bacteria > Patescibacteriota > Saccharimonadia > Saccharimonadales > Saccharimonadaceae > Nanosyncoccus. The sequence goes on from CALBZW010000008.1 coordinate 13,638, forward strand.
ACGAGAGGTTTCGTGACAAAATACCTGAACGGATTGTGACGGAAAAACCGAACAAAGAGGCTGTGGAAAAGTGCGTGGAAAACTTTGTTGGGGAAAACTGGCAGACGGTGCCGGCGTTTTCGGCAGTGAAGATTAATGGACAGAGGGCGTATAAATTGGCGCGAGAGGGGAAGAAGGTGGAGATGCCGCGGCGGAAGGTTCAGATTTACGAGATAGAGGTTTTGGATTATAAATGGCCAGATTTGACGATAAGATGCAAGGTGTCGAGTGGAACGTATATTCGGGCGCTAGGGGAGGATATCGGGAAGGCGCTCTGGACGGGGGCGTACCTCACGGCGCTGCGGCGGACGCAGGTGGGGGAGTATAGGGTGGAAGGGGCGGAGGGGGTGTAGTAGTTTTTGATTTAACTACTTTCTAGCTCACCCTAGCCTAGTTTTAGGAATGTTGAGTCTCACGCCAAGGTCTGTTTTTGGATTTTACCTTGACAGGTCGCGAAAGTTCCGGAGGCGTAACTTCGCTGACTTTCGCTAAAATCCAAAAACAGACCTTGGGTTCGACTCTTTTATATTCCTAAAACTAGGCTAGGGCAAGCTACAAAACAGTCTGATTAAGATTGTAAAAGCACTAACTTGCCCTCGTTAAAGTATGGTTGAACTTATAATACGGGAACAAGTTGGAGTAGCGGCAGCGGAGGGGAAAACCAAGAAAACGAGAGCTGCTATCAGACGGGTAGACGTTGGTAGGATCGAAGACGGGGCGGTAGGCGTAGGTCGAGGAATACGCTGTACGTGACCAAACCCAGCCGCCGTAGCCGTTGTTGCCGGACGAGCCGGTAACAATGCTCACGTAGCCACTACGGACAAAAGCCAATGGTAACCGTACTATGGTGGTGGCGCCGGAGGAGGATGTGTGGATGTTTTTTCATTAAACTTAAGGTTGCTAATTTTTCTGCAATCATGCTAGCCTGATTGCAGGGCGGCAATTTAGTACTTTACTTGGTCATAGGTGGGAGAAAGGGATACGGTGTATGAGAGTACGAATTCGTGTCTGGCGTATATGCGTTCAGTCTGATTTGAAAATCAAAATTACCTTCACTCGTAAAAAGCGAAGGTAATTAACTTATCGTAATTCCTATTCTACTCGAGTTTTTATAAAAGTCAAATGTTGTCGTCCTATTTTTGTTTGTTAGTGGGAATTTCTTCTATTGAATCGAGGCATTGGCTTTTGTCCGTAGCGGGTACGTCGATTTATACTTTGGTCGTAATGGGCAAGTAGGCAACGTAGGTCAATATTGGTCGAGTAGTGCAACGTCTGGAGTGAATGGGTATGATTTTCTTAATTCTATGATCAATATTAATCCTTCTAATACAGATGCCAGACGTGTCGGTTTCCCCCTCCGCTGCCTCTACCCAGGTAGTGCCTAATGGAGGAAAAGGAGGCGGAGAAAAGGGGGTTGTCTGGGGGCGAAAGGTGTGATATAATACGGGATATATGATTACTAGAGAGAAAAAAGCTGAGGCGATTAGCAAGCTCGCTCGGAGCAAGAGTGATGTGGGATCACCAGAGGTGCAGGTTTCGATCTTGACGGAACGGATCAAGGAAGTGACTGAGCACGTGAAGCAGAACAAGCACGATTTCATGGCGAAGCGTGGTTTGATGCAGATGGTTGGTCAGCGCAAGAAGTTGCTGAAATACTTGGAGCGGACGGACTTCGATCTTTATAAGAAGACGATCGCTGAACTTGGGCTACGGAAGTAGTTCTGGCTGGAAGACTCCTCTTGTCTGTGGATGAGGGGAGTTTTTTGATTGGAGGTAGAGACAGCGGAGGGAGAAACCGCTGTAACGATTGTTGTTGCTGGAGTTGGATGGGTGGACGCCATTGCCGTCTAAGTAAGCACCAAGATAACGTGCACTAGTGGAAGAGGCTGAAGTGCATGACCAGTAGTAGACGTTAGTTCCTAGACTGTTGGCGTTGCCACCATAGACGCTAGTTGCTCCGCTACGGACAAAAGCCAATGGTAACTGTACTATGGTGGTGGCGGTAGTATGTGTAGAAATTTATGTTATGGTGGTGGTGCTGGTGGTTTTATGTGAGGAAAATGCGCAAAATAGAAATCCCCCTCCGCGGCTAGCTAGGCTAGCGTTGGAGAGGGAAAAAGGAGGTGTTCCGAATGGAACTGTCTGGCTTATTTTGGGAAATCGGCGCTATAATAATCGGGCGGTACGTTGTTGTCGAGGGCATAGTTGTAGACTAAAGTAGTGTAGCTGCGCAGGGCACGTACACATTGTCTAATGAATGCATCGGCAAAGAGGTTAACCTCTTTCTGCGACATCGGAGTCGCAGAAACGAACTTTGTTGCTTTACTGCGCTTAGTTGTTTTAGCCTTGACATGTTGACCCCAGGCGGGAGCGTCGTCGGTATGACTGACGTAAAAATCCACCGAGAGTGTGTTATTGTCGTCATGGTTAAAAATATAAGTTAAGCAGAAGCAAAAGTCTTGTTCTTTGATGTCGACTTTGCGATTATTACAGTATTCTTCCAGCTCCGGGTCATCGTATTGTCCTAAAATGTATGAATCCTTAATGTGATTCAGGATTCTTTCAATGGCGCAATAGTTGAGCTCATGCGCGTTTACGGGGGGACAATTAGTAATTGTAATTCTGCGGTCTGCGTTAGAATTGGCCGCGTTAACGCAGGGAGGCAGGAAGGTGATTTCCTCCTGGCTTTCGTCTGCGCGTTGATAGACAAAAGATGACCTTTTTGGCAGAATGTTAGCTGCCATGCTGAAAATTGTTGCCAAAAAATTTGGCTGACCGTCTGCGGTCACTGCTAATGAATCTGTCATTTCTGTATTTCTCCTTTTTGATAAGATGCGATGGAGGCCGGAAACGGGATGTTTGCGGCGCATCGTATCTATTATAGCACACCCGAACAAAAAAGTCAATATTTTGATGTGGATTTCGGTGGGAAAGTGCTAACGGGGGCGAGGTGCGGTTCGCGCGGTTGGATGAGAGATGTGGTATAATGGGGTGGGGAGAAAATTATAATTATTGGGAAGACGGCAGATAAAAATCTTTTCGCGAGAAGGCTTTTATCTGAGGTTTTCCCGAGAAAGGAAGAGTATGGATATTATCAACCCGAGCGGTAAGCAGGTGATTCGCGTGGAGCGGGAGCTTTGCGGGAAGACTTTGACGCTCGAAGTGAATCGGGTAGGATTTCGGAGTACGGCGAGCGTTTTGGTGAGCTATGGTGATACGGTAGTATTGGGGTCGGTAGTCGTCGGTAAAAGGCCGGTCGTACAGGACTTTTTCCCGCTGAGCGTGGATTATGAAGAGAAATTCTACGCGGCGGGGAAGATTAGCGGTTCGAAGTTTATTAAGCGTGAGGGGAAGCCGGCGGATGAGGCGGTGTTGGTCGGGAGATTGATTGATCGACCGATTCGCCCGCTATTCCCGAAGGGGTATCGGCAGGAAGTGCAGGTCGTGACGACGGTGTTGTCGATGGATCCGAGTTTTCGGCCAGATATGGTGGCGATGATTGCCGCGTCGAGCGCGTTGATGTTGTCGGGGACGCCGTTTGATGGGCCAGTAGCAGGACTAAGAATTGGACGCGTGGATGTCGAGTTCAAGGCATTTTTGAGTCCGGAGGAGCGCGAGCGGAGCATGATGGATCTCGTCGTGGCGTGTAAAGACGGCAAGGTGATGATGGTCGAGGCGGGGGCGGATGAAGTGCCGGAGGCGATGATTATCGAGGCAATGCACTGGGCGGTGAAGAATGTGCAGCCAGCGCTGGATGCACAGAGAGAACTAGCTGAGAAGGTGCAACCAGAGGCGCAGGACTATGAATTGGTATTACCGGATGAGAGTGTACAGGAGAAAGCGGAGAGTTGGTATAAGGCGCATGCGGGGGATCAGGTACGAGGAAATGTGCTGGAGAGGCAGAGCGTGATTGAGCAGCTGAAGGAAGAGATGCATGCGGAGTTTGCGCCAGAACTGGGCGAGGGGGAGACTGAAGAAGAGAAAATCGCGGATTATGATGAACGACTTAAGGGGGAATATGACCAGGCGTTTGACCTCGCGGTGCATCATGAAGTAAGGCGGGGAATCGTCGAGGATGGCGTACGGCCGGATGGGCGGAAATTGAACGAAGTGCGGCCATTGTCGAGTCAGGTTGGGATTTTGCCGCGGACGCACGGTTCGAGTTTGTTTACACGTGGTTTGACGCAGGCGATGAACATCGTGACTTTGGCGCCACTGAGCTTTGCGCAGGTTGTGGATACGATGGAAGTGACAGACGGGAAGCGGCGATATATGCATCATTACAATGCACCGTCTTATACGGTGGGGGAGCCAGGGAGGATTGGTTCGCCAGGGCGACGGGAGATTGGGCACGGGTATCTTGCAGAGCGGGCGCTCTTGCCGATGTTGCCGAGTGAAGAGGATTTTCCGTACGCGATTCGGAGCGTGACGGAGATTATGAGTCAAAATGGTAGTACAAGTATGGCGGCGACATGTTCGAGCTGTATGGCGTTGATGGACGCGGGCGTGCCGATTAAGCGACCGGTGAGCGGTGTCGCGATGGGGCTGATGATGAATGTGCCGGCGGGGGAGGAGATTACGGCGGATGATATTGACAGGGCGTATGTTTTGACCGACTTGATGGATGCGGAAGACTTTGCTGGGGATATGGATTTCAAGGTGACGGGTACGACGGAGGGGGTGACGGCGCTTCAGATGGATATGAAAGTGCACGGGTTGCCGGTAGAGATTCTCGAGAGGGCGATTGAGCAGTCACACGAGGGGAGAATGCATATCTTAGAGCATATGCTCAGTGTGATTTCAGAACCGCGCAAGGAGATTTCGGTGTATGCGCCGCGGATTGAGAAGCTGATGGTGAATCCGGATAAAATTGGGGCAATTATCGGAAAAGGCGGGGAGACGATCAATAAGATTACGAGTGAGACGGGCGCGATGGTGGATATTGCGGATGATGGATTGGTAACGATTTCCGGGGAGAATGAGGCGATTGCTCAAGCTTTGGAATGGATTCGTGGACTAGTCGAGGAGCCGGAAGTGGGGAAGGTGTATGACGGTACGGTCGCGACGATTAAGGATTTCGGGGCGTTTGTGACGATTTTGCCGGGGGTGGACGGGATGTTGCATGTGAGCCAGATTAGCGATAAGCGGATTGAGAACGTGAGCGATGTATTGAAGGTGGGGCAGAAAGTACGGGTGAAGCTGGTGGCGATTGATGATCGGGGGAGGCTGAGTCTTAGCATGAGGAACGTAGAGTAGGGGGCTCGTCATTAGGGCGGATTACTTCGTCAGAGGTTCCAGTACGCAGAGGCAGGGCAATTAGCCCAGCCTCTTTGCGTGCTTCACCTCTTCCTCGTACTCCATCCCTACTGACTTCGCCCTTTAGAACTGCGCCCTATATCTGATACCGTTGCCCTCGGGGTGTGGTGATGTTTTTTTGCTTTGAATAGTTTAATTAAGTGATATGAGATGGTTTTTACTCCTGTAAGTAGTGGGTTGAATTTGTACGTGGTGTATAAGTTGGGGTAGTGGCAGCGGAGGGGGCGACCATAATAACGGTAGTAGTAATATATTGCTCCTGCTTGTGCACTGTTGATGCGTAGATAGTATGCGTCGGTGTCTGTTGCGGCGGTTTGTGACCAGCTGTTACCTTCGGTTCCTGGATTAAGTATGCGTCCAAGATTCGAGTTCACATACCCGCTACGCACAAAAGCCAATGGTGACTGTACTATGGTGGTGGCGCCGGAGGTGCCGCTAGTGGCATTGTACTGGTTCAAGAGATTGTAAAAACTTCCGCCAGTGCTATCTCACGAGGTTAAAATAATTCCAAAATTTTTAACCTTACTTCATAATCATAACAGGGGTGAAATACGAATATATAGTTAAAATTTTTCAAAAAAGTTTAACCTAGCTAAAATATGCCTAGAGGTGTTCTTGGCTTTTGTCCGTAGTGGGTATATCTATCTTGATCACGGTGCCATTGCCGATACCGGAAACGGAGTTGGCTACCGGTCGCGTACCGCTTGGTTTGCGGAGCAATCTTACCTTCTGCTCTCGGATACTACCTACGTTTACCCCTCCAGCTACGGCCAGCGTTGGGTTGGTCGCCCCCTCCGCTGCCTCTACCCAGGTAGTGTCTAATGGAGGAAAGAGGGAGGAGAAAAACGAAAAACATCAAATTTGTGCTTGTTAAAATTTTCAATTTTATGCTAGTCTGGCTACAGAGCAATGGGTAGCTGGTCATTTTGTGGGGTAGGGTGTGGAGTTAAAAGATGGAGTGTGGAGAATCTAGGCTTTTTGGAGTGTTTGAACGTAAGTAAAAACACTAAAACAAAAGGAACATAGAACATGTTAAAACTGATTCTTTTCTTGTGGAGAAAGTGGCGTAATCGTTCGCAGCGGACTTCACAAAAAATTACCCAAGTTGTCATCATTACGATTGTCAACAAAGGGTAATCATTCTTCCTAAGTTAATTGTACCTTACTAAAACGATTATGGCAAGCGTAAAATGCCCATTGCTCTACATGTTTGTGGGGATATTAGAGGAAGAAGGTGCCAGCAGTGGCGGCGATGATGATGGCGATAATGATGAGGATGAGGGCGATTTTGCCGAGTTTCTTGAAGACGCGCCAAACGAAAACGATGGCAACGAGCGCAACTAGCCAAATGATAAGAGTGTCGACGCCGAAGTAATCGCTGATACTCTTAACGGTGTCAGTGGCGCCGTTTGCGACTTGTTGGCTGGCTTCGGTGACCTGGTCGATGTCGACGTCGGGAAGGTTTTGAGTGATGTTTTCCATGTGATGCTCGCTACTTAGATTATTTGGTAACATTATAACATGTGCGTAAGGGGTTTGGAAAATTGAAAGATTGATGTATAATGTACACATATGGCAAAACGGAGGTCGGCGCCGAAAAAAGCGTCTGGAAAGAAGAAGTCTACACGTAGCGCAAAGAGTGCGAAAGCACGGGCGAAGGAGGTCGCGCCGGAGCATGAGTTGCCGGGTGGTTTCTGGCGGCAGGTGGTGGCGGTTTTGATGTTAGTGCTAGCGGTGGTGTTTATTTTTAATTGGCTAGGTGATGGTGGGCCGGTACTGAAGGCAATTGACGGGGCGATTTATCGGGGGATTGGGTATGCGGAGTTCTTGATACCGGCACTGCTGGTGTGGCTCGCGGTGAAAATATTTCGGAGTGAGGATAATCGGTTGCCGGTGGTAATGTGGGCGGCGTCGCTACTGATGATCGTATGGGTGTCAGGGTTAGCTGGTGTGCCGACGCATGGGGTGAACGTGCCGACGGGCGGTATGTTGGGCGAATGGATGAATGATTTTATGCTGCAGTTAGGACATGCGGCGGCAGTATTAATATATATCGTATTGATGTTTGTCACGGCGATGTTTATCTTGCAGACTAATCCGGTGACGGTGTTCCGGGCGATTGGACGGATGTTCCATACAAGCGAGAAGGAAGATAAACAGAATGAGAAGGTGATGCGGCGGGGCGCGAAAGATGGAGACGTAGCGGAGCATAAGGATGGGAAGTTGAAGATTAATAAGGGGGTGGCGATTGCAGAAGAAACGGAAGCGGAAGTAGCGAAGCCGGTAGGGAAGATGAAGCTTGGAAAAGCAGCGAAGTTGGCGGGAGCTGGTGCGGTGGTGCCTGGAGCGGTAGCGGCGCCAGAACCGGAGCGGGCGCTCGTAGCAGTGAATGATCCAAATTGGAAGCGACCGAGTATTGATTTATTGGAGAAAAAGCAGTCGCCAGCGAATCCGGGGGACATACAGCAGAATGCGGATATTATTAAAACGACGCTGGGGGAGTTTGGGATTGATGTCGAGATGGAGGGGGCGAATGTTGGTCCGAGAGTGACACAGTATACAATGAAGCCGCCGCAGGGGGTGAATTTGTCGAAGATTTTGGCGCGTGATAAAGAGTTGGCGTTGAATTTAGCGGTGGACAAGATTAGGATTGAAGCACCGATTCCGGGGACGCGGTCGGTGGGGGTGGAACTTCCGAATGCGAAATCGGCAGATGTAAGATTGCGTGGCGTGTTGGAAAGTAAAGAATGGAAGAATGCGACGGAGCCGCTGACGTTTGCAGTAGGAAAAGATATTTCTGGCAAGGCGGTGGTAGGGAATTTGGCGAAGATGCCACACCTTCTCATTGCAGGTACGACGGGTTCGGGTAAGTCGGTGATGACGAATACGTTGATTTCTTCGCTGCTGTATCGGAATGCACCGAGTGATATGAAGCTGATTATTGTAGATCCGAAGCAGGTGGAGATGGCACAGTATGATGGGATTCCACACTTGCTCACGCCGATTATTACTCAGGTAGATAAGGCGCTAAGTGCGATGAAGTGGGCGGTGAATGAGATGGAGAAACGCTATACGTTGATGGCGGAAGAGCGGGTGAAAAATATCGTTGATTACAACGCGAAGATGGCGAAGAAGGCAGAAGGAGATGCGGAGAATAAGGGTGAGCAGATGCCGTATATCGTGATTTTGATTGACGAGATGGCGGATCTCATGATGATGGCGGGGAAGGATCTTGAAATGCCGATTGTGCGGATTGCGCAGAAAGGGCGTGCAGCGGGGATTCACTTGGTGCTGGCGACGCAGAGGCCGGAAGTGAAAGTCATTACTGGGTTGATTAAGGCGAATATTCCGGGAAGGATTGCATTCGCAGTGGGGAGCCAGATTGACTCGCGCGTGATGCTTGATATGACGGGGGCGGAGAAGTTGCTCGGGAAAGGCGATATGCTGATGCTGACGACGGAAATGATGGGGAAGCCGCGACGAATCCAGGGGGCGTGGGCGAGCGATGAAGATGTGGCGAAGGTGACAGATTTCCTGAGAGCGCAGAGGGCGCCGGAATATAACGATGAAGTGGTGGCACAGCAGGTGCAGATTAAGGGGGTGAGCATGGGGAGTGATGGCGGGATTGATCTGAGCGGGAGATTTAAGCCGGAGGATCCGGTGGTGCGGAAAGCGATTGAGATTACACTCAAGAATGGAAAGTTTTCGACGGCTTCGTTGCAGACGTGGCTAGGGAAGGGGCACGGCTTTGTTTCGGGGTTGGCGATATGGCTGGAGGAGATTGGGGTGATTGGGCCGGCGAATGGGCATAAACCGCGCGACGTGTTGATTACAAGCATGGAAGAGTTTGACCAGTTGGCAAACGGGGGTGGACAAGGCTAAGGAGAGGTGATATACTTGTAGAGTATATTAACTCAGTGAGCAGGTGTTTGCCGGATTTGATGATGGCATTAGAGCCGTGCTTGCTTTAACCAAAGGAGTGTAATGAAAAATTACGAACTTACAGTTCTGATTCACCCAGATTTGGAGATGAATCTTGAGCCAGCAACTAGCAAAGTTAAAGAGCTAGTGGAGAAGAATGGGGGAAAGATTACTAAAGAGCAAAACGACGGGAAGAAGCGATTGGCTTATCCGATTAAGGGTCAGGATTTTGCGGTTTATTATTACTATGAGCTTGAATTGCCAGCGGAAGCGCCAGCAAAGATCGAAAGCGTGTTCAATATCACGGATGAAATCTTGCGACATTTGCTCGTGACGGTCGATGAGCGGAAACTCAAGGCTGAAGCGAAACAGGCGGCCCGCAAAGCGCATGGGGATGATGCGGAGACGGAAGCTGAGGAGGAGAAATAGTGCGCGGATTTAGCAAGGCGATTATTGCGGGGAACGTGACGCGCGACCCAGAAATGCGGACAACCCCGAGTGGTTCGCAGGTCTGTAGTTTTGCGATTGCGGTAAACCGTTCGTATAAAGATTCGAGTGGTGCGCAGCAGGACCAGGTGTCGTACTTGGACTGCGTGGCGTGGGGGAAGTCAGCGGAAATTATTAGCCAGTATATCAAGAAAGGTTCGCAGTTGTTGGTCTCGGGGAGACTTGAGCAGCGGAGCTGGGAAGATAAAAATTCTGGTCAGCGACGTTCGCGGACTGAGATTGTCGTTGAAGATTTCTCGTTCATTGGCGGAAATAATGGTGGCAATGGCGGGGGGAGTAGTTATGGCGGTGGAAGCCGAGGCGGTGGCAGTAAGGCTGCGGCGACTGAAGAGGTAGATACCGGTAGTGATATTGTGCCGGACGATGTGCCAGACGATCAGATTAATCTGGATGAAATTCCATTCTAAGGGTGGCAGATAGGTTAAAAGGAGAGTATAAAAATGAGAAAAGCAAAAGTTAATCCAAATTTGTATTTTGATTATCGCGACGTCAAGACGTTGCAGCACTACATTGACATTTATGGTCGGATTGAGCCGATTTCTAAGACTGGCTTGACGGCGAAACAGCAGCGGCAGTTGGCTGTGGCGGTGAAGCGGGCGAGGCATCTAGCGTTGTTGCCGTTTGTGGCTAGCAACTAGGAACTAGGAACTAGTTTCTAGAGCGAAATATAATTTTGAAGAGAAAGGGTAAACTATAGATGTATGGTCCAACCGATTTGAAGAAAAATGTACTGATTACGCTGGATGGACAGCCGTATAAGGTAGTCGAATATTCGCAAAAAGTGATGGGGCGGGGCGGTTCGATTGTGAATGTCAAGGTGAAGAACTTGATGACGGGTGCGCTGCTGCCAAAGACTTTTAAGGGTCAGGAGAAGATTGAGCCGGCGGAGGTCACGACAAAGAAAGTGCAGTATCTCTACAAGGATGATGAGAAGTTTTATTTCATGGATCCGGAGACGTTTGAGCAGTATGAGCTGAATGCGGAGATGGTGGGGGATATGAAAGATTTCATGCGCGATGGCGATGAGATGGAAATTCAGTTCTATAATGGTACGCCGATTAACTTGGTATTGCCGAAGAATATTTGGCTGAAAGTGACTTATACCGAGGACGTGGTCAAAGGTGATACGACGAGCTCAGTGCAGAAAGATGCGACCCTGGAGACGGGGGTGGTGATCAAGGTACCAGCATTTATCAAGCAGGGGGATGTCGTAAGCGTTGATACGGAGACGTACGGATATCGGGAGCGGCAGAAGTAAGGAGAGCTAGGTCTTTTCGTGCATTACGGCGTTTGAGCTTGCGTTGCTCTGGCGCCGTACTTTGTAGTGCGGCTTCTTCCGTTACTCAGATTCTTCGAATCTTTCCGCGAGCGTTTCTTTCAAAAACTACACGGTTCAGTTCATTCTTGTACTGCATCGAAAATACCGTCGTTTTCGAGTTTTGTGTTGTGTCGATATTGACTTTGTTATTCGGGCTTAGATTTCGTTCGTTTCGGGACTTCCGTCGTTTTGTGCTGTGCTGACGATGACTTGGCCAGTGTGGCGGTTGATGACTTCTGCTCGGGTAGCAGGGCCGGTTTGTTTTGTGATTCCTTTGCGATTTTGTGCCATATTTAATACGGCTAGTACGATTTCTAGTTGGTCACGTGCAGCGAGTTGTAGGCGATGTACGATATCGCATAGAATATCGTAGGTTGTCATGTCGATGAAGAGGTCTAGCCCGTAGTATAAGTCATCGGGGTGACGGAAGAACCCGGGTATTAGCTCGCCAACTTCGTCGTAGTAGACTTTTAACTGGTACGGTAGTTCTTCCGTCTGTAGGTTTAGCGTGATTGTTTCGCCGTTGGCTAAGTGTAATTCTTTTTCCATGTTTTTAATATAACATGAATCTTTGATTTTAATCTGGTCAGCGGCAGCGGAGGGAAAGCCCGTTATAACGCGGTCCACTATATGATGTTCCAGAACTAGTAGGATGGGAGTATAAAACATAGGTAGTATTAGACGAATGAGAAACTCGAGATCGCATAGTCACCTCATATCCGACGTGGCTGATTTGTCCGCTACCGAGCTGCAACCATCCGCTACGGACAAAAGCCAATGGTAACTGTACTATGGTGGTGGCGCCGGAGGGGGCGGTGCTGTGATGTGGAGGATTATTTTTGAACTTGTAATGGCGTTACAAGTTGGGGTTGTAAATAACAGGGGTATGAGATACAATAAAGATAGTTAATTAAGATTCTAAGTGAGGTAGAATGGAAAAAGAGATTATAATTTATGAGACGGGCGGGAAGAATGTGCAGTTTAATCTGAATCCGGGTGAGGAGACGATTTGGGCGACGCAGGCGCAGATGGCAGATTTGTTCGATGTGACGCCGCAGAATGTGACGATTCACTTGAGGAAGATTTATAATGAGGGGGAGCTGGAAGAGAAAGCAACTTGTAAAGAATTTTTACAAGTTCAAAATGAGGGCGGGCGTGAAGTGACGCGTAAGATGAAGGTTTATAATCTTGACGCGATTATATCGGTCGGGTATCGGGTGAATTCGCGGAAGGCGACGGATTTCCGGATTTGGGCGACGAAGATTTTGAAGAATTATATTGTTGGTGGGGTGGCGGTGAATGAGCGGCGACTCTCGGAGTTGCCGCAGAAAAAGTTGGAAGAGGCGGCGGGGGCGCTGGGAATAGTACGGCGATTGATGGCGCAGAATGAGCTGATGGGCGATGAGGCGAAGGGGGTGCTGGAAATTATTATGCAGTACGCGGAGACGTTCCGGACGCTGCGGGAATATGATGAGGGATTTGTCCGGCTGCGGAGTGAGGCGAAAGCACGGAAGATGCTGGAGGCGGGGGAGTGTGTGGCGATGATTGACCAACTCAGGGAGGCGATAGGAGCAGGAGAGATGTTTGGGAAGCTGAGAGGTGATCAGTTTGAGGGGATTCTGAGGACGATTTATCAGAGTTTTGGCGGAGAAGAGATGTACCCGACGGTGGCGGAGAAAGCGGCTCATCTGCTATATTTTATCATCAAAGATCATCCGTTTTTTGATGGGAATAAGCGGATTGCGGCGTTGCTGTTTATGGTGTTTCTCACGATGAATGAATACGGGCTGATGAAAGACGGTACGGCGAAAATTTCGGACAGAGCACTGGTGGCGCTCACGCTGATGATTGCGGAGAGTGAGCCGAAGGAGAAGGGGCTGATAACGGCAGTGGTGTGCAGGATATTGGAATAAGGGATGTGATAAAATTAGGGGGTGGATGGTATGAGTCCATGGGAACTGAGGGTGATTTTGAGGTCAGGCTCCGGTTGCTGGATGTTCTCGTTTCTAAAAGATCGTGGAGTTCCCTCGGAAATTCTAGGAGAATGGTTGAGGTTGGGACTGTTTTTCGCTATGGCGAAAAGTTGCAGAAGTAACTCCTTGCTAATTTTGCATCTAGGGTAATGGTGATTGGCTTTTGTCCGTAGCGGGTATATGCATCTTGCGAATGGCTATGTCAACAATACCGGATACAACGGCGATTACTGGACGCGTACGGCCTACTCGGCGGCTAATGCTTACAACTTGAACATGAATCCTACAAACGTCAATCCGTCAAACAATTGGAACCGCTACGGCGGTTTCTCCCTCCGCTGCCTCTAGGATTGCCCGTGCGGTGCCGATCTTTGAGATTCCGCTTGCTGTGGCGGGGCTTGGTTTTGTTGATGGTGAGTGAAGTGCAATTTTGATTGAACTTATGCTTGCTAAAAAATTTCAATTTTATGCTAGTCTGAGGCTTAGGGGCGATAAGTAGCTTAAGTTCTTGGTATGGTGGGAGAAAGGAGTTGCGTATGGTGATACGGATTGTATGCGAAGGCGATATAGCTAAAGCTGATCTAAAAATTACTTTCGCCAAACGGCGAAAGTAATTAACTATAACAATGTTCCTATCTTATCAAAGTTTTAAAATAAAAGCAAGATTGTCGCCCCTAGGGATGATATAATGAGGGAAAGAGGGAGAAGAAATGAAAAATTTGTATTTGGCGTCGAGTTTTCGGGGAAAGGGTGTGGCTGAGATGATAATGGAAGATATCGAACGTCTTCTTGGGAAGAAGGCGAGTGAGATTCGGATTTCTTATGTTATTACGGCGGGGAATTTGCACCCGTCAGATAAGCGGGATTGGATTATTGAGGGGCGAGAGTTGCTGGGTAGGCGAGGATGGCAGGTGTTTGACTACGATATTGAGGGGAAGACGGAAGGAGAAGTTGAGCAGGAGCTGAGTGATAAAGACGTGGTGTTTGTGCAGGGAGGGAATAATTTTCATCTTCTGAAGCAGATGCAGGCGTGCAATTTTCGAGCAGTGGTAAGGCGAGCTTTTGAACGGGACGTGCCATATATTGGGGAGAGCGCGGGGGCGATCGTTTGTAGTAATGATATATCGGCGCAGAGGTATATGAGCGGAGATGCGTTGGCACAGGTCGGGGAATTGGACGATTATCGGGGATTGGACTTGGTGAATTTCTTGATTAAGCCGCATTGGAATCGGGAGGGGGTAAAGCGGGAGAAGTTTTCGAGGTTTTTGCGAGAGAATCCAGAAGCATTTTATAACATCGAGCAGCCAATTATTTGTCTAAATGATAATCAGCTAGTGCGGGTCGAGGGGGAAAATTTTCAGATTTGGGAAGGATAGGTGATGACGAAGCGGGATTTGGACTGGTTGGGGTCGTGTAGTCTGAGTACGAGTAAGAATCCGTCGCTTAAGGCGATGAAGTTTTTGATGTCGCGGTTGGGGCATCCGGAGAAAAAGACGAAGTTTGTGCACGTAGCGGGGACGAATGGCAAGGGTAGCGTGGTCGAGATGATGGCGAAGATTTTGGAAAAAGCGGGGTACAAAACCGGAAAGTTTATGTCGCCGCATCTGGTGCGATTTAATGAGCGGATACAGGTGAATGGTAGGGAGATTACGGATGCAGAGATTGAGAAGTTGCTCGTGGAATTGCAACCGGTAATTGATGAATATGAGGCGGAGTTCGGGGTAGATATTACGCTGTTTGAGATCGAGACTACAATGGCGTTGGTGTACTATGCGGAGATGGGGTGTGATATTGTGGTGCTGGAAGTGGGGCTGGGGGGTGAGTTTGATTGTACGAATATCGTGACGCCAGAAGTGGCGGTGATTGTGTCGATCGGGTATGACCATATGAATATCCTCGGGGAGAGTTTGGTGGAGATTGCAGGGCAAAAGGCGGGAATTGTAAAGCCCGGTGGAAAGGTTGTGAGTGGAGAGTTGCCGGAAGAGGCACGAGGAGTTGTGCAGAGGAAATGCGAGGAAATGGGGGCTGAACTAGTGGAAGTGGTGGGGGCGGAATACGAGATTATAGAAGGTGGGGTGAGAGTCAGCGATACGGAGTTTGGGGAGATTGAGGTGCCGCTACGGGGAGAGAAGCAGGCGGAGAATGCGGCGATTTGTCTAGAATGTGTGCGGATTTTGCGAGAGAGAGGGTGGGTGATTAGCGAGCGAGCAGTGCGAGAGGGGCTGAGTGAGGTCGTACATAGAGGAAGATTTGAGACGGTATGTGACAATCCTCTAGTGGTGTATGACGGGGCGCACAATTTGCCGGCGATTGAGAACTTTTGGAAAAATGTTGAGACGTACTATCCGGATGTTCCGGACGAGAGGAAGACTTTTGTCTTGGCGCTCAGAAAAAAGGACTGCCGGAGGATTTTACAAGTATTACTTAGGGAGAGGGCGGAGTATGTTTTTACGACGGGGGAGGATACAGAGTCATATACGCTGGCGGAGGAGTTATTGGAGATGGCGCGGGAGATTTGCCCGAATGGTAAGTATCGAGTAATGGATTTGACGGAGACGTTACAGGAAATAAAGCGAGAGAAGCGGGAAGGGGTGACTTTTGTCGTGGGAACGTTCTTCGTTTATAGTGAGGTAGAGAAAGTGTTTGGAGAGGAAAATGAGTAGCGAGGAAATTGTGGGGCGGGCGGAGTTGAAGCTCGCGGGGGCGGTGGAAGCGTTTGGTTATGATTTTCGGGGGAAGACGGTGCTGGATATTGGGTCGTCAACGGGAGGATTTACGGAGTTGGCGCTGAGAAAAGGGGCGGCGAAGGTGATTGCGGTTGAGAAGGGGACGAAGCAGATGAAGGCGTCGCTGAGGTATGATACGCGGATAGAACTGCATGAGAAGACAGATGTGTTTACGATAACTAATAAAGATATATCTGTGCCTGATGTAATTTTAGCGGACGTGTCGTTTGTGAGTTTAACGAAGATTTTGCAGCATGCTAAGCAATGTATTGCTGGTAAGAATACGGATTATTTGGTGATGTTGAAGCCGCAGTTTGAGGCGTATCCAGACCAATTGGTAAATGGGGTGGTGAAGAATGAAAAGATGCGACGGGAGATTATAAAAAGGTTTGAGCAGTGGCTAGCGAGGAATGGGTTCCGGATAGTGAAAAAGCGAGATAATGCGGTGCGGGGGAAGATTGGGGGAAATCAAGAAAGATTTTATTGGTTAAAGGCGGTGTGATGAGCGGAAAATTAGATGAGTTTGTGGTGGACGAGGAGAGACGAGTGCGGCGCGAGGCGGCGGATGCGAGGATAATGCGAATTGCAGAATTGAATGAAAAGTATGAGGCGAATGATTATCATGGTGAAAAAGGAGAAGGGGCGAATTATCAGGTGATTCTGGGGGAGGTCCCGGTATTAGTGTCGGCGCCGCATGCGGTGTGTCAGATTCGTAACGGTGCAGTGAAAGAGCGTGATGGAATGACGGGCGGAGTGGTTGAATACTTGTGCGAGAAGTTAGGTTTGTTTGGGGTGACGAGGCTATGGGAGAATGAAGATGACCCGAACTATGCGGAAGATGAACGAAGCGTGGCATATCGAGAAGAGATCGCGAAGTTGGTGAAAGAGCATAATATTAAATGGGTGTTTGATATTCATGGCTGTCTGGATAAGCATGGTTTTGATATGGATATGGGGATTAATGATGGACAGAATGTGGCTTGTGGTAAGGAAGAGATAGAGCGGTTGGCGGAGAATTGGCGACAGAGAGGAGTGGATGCGAGGATCGATGAGAAGTTTATGGCGAGGCGACCTTATACGGTGTCAAATTTCGTACATCGGGAAACTGGTGTGAATTGCGTGCAGTTGGAGTTGAATAGTAAGATGCGGATGAGCGGAGAAGGGTTTGAGAAGTTTTTTCAGGGGTTTCGGCAGTGCGTAGAGGGTGTAACGGGAGTGTGATATACTGAGGGTATGAAACGAGGTGTGATGAGGAAGATACTGGCGGGGTTGTTGTTTGGGCTGACGGCGGTGTTTTTCGTGGTGAGCTATTTTGGGATTACAACGTCGGGCGAGGATGTGTACCAAGGGGCAGGTACGGAGCCAGCAGTGTTGGAGGATATGGGGGCGGCGTTTCAACATAATGCGCGAATTCCGGATATGTATGCTTGGGCGGTGATTAATTTCTTTAATTATCAATATAGTTTTGGAGTTGATACAGTGTTTCGGTTGGCCGATGTGGCGCTCGGGGTGGGAATGCTGTACTTGATGACGTATGTGGCGCTGGGGAGGAAGGTGCGATTGGAGCTAAAGGACGCGGTGATTTGGGCGTTGGGATTTTTGATGATTTTCTTAACTCCGCACGGGCGAGTGCTGTATGCGGGGTTTTCGGCGATACATAATTATTTGTTGATTGTGGTGATTGCATTGGGGTTTGGCTTATGGTATTTGAGGCGAGTACATGGAGAAGGGATGCGATGGCGGTGGTGGCAGGCGGGGTTGATGTTGTTCGCTGGGGTAGTGTTTGGCTTGTCATCGAATCTGACGCCGGTGGCGTTTTTGATAACGTTTGTGGGTGTGTTGGCGATAAGGATGGTGCGCGAGAAGAAAGTAGGGGAAGTGCTGAAGAGGTTGAGGATATGGGAGATTTTAGGCGTGGTGGGGATTGTGATCGGGATGGCAGTGGCGTATATTGGCGGTCCGGGGGTGTCGGGATACATTGATGGGGGATATGCGACGGAATATGATTATGTGAGTTTGGGCGAAGTAATACGTAAACCGATAGAGAGCGCTGTGAAGTTGACGAAGCATGTGGTTAGTAATGGGGTGCGAGTGGTGGCGACGATGGTAGTGGTGTTGGTAGTGTTTGCGGGAATGAGAGTAGTGCGGAAGTGGCTGCGGAAGAAGCAGGATAGGTTGGTATGGTGGCCGGTTGAAGAGAAGGAACGTAGGGTGTTGATGGTGCTTGTGGGGTTTGTCGTGGTACATATATTAGTGGCGATGCAGTTGAGCGCGCCGCTGAGGATCCTTTTGCCGGCGTATGTGGCAGGAGTAATGGCTGTAATGTTGCTAGTGCGAGAGTGGACGAGAGGGTGGGGGATGGAAGTGGTTGGAGCGGGGATGCTGGTACTTGTGGTTGGAGTGGTAGGAGCGAGGACGGTGCTGGCATTGGAATACCATGAGAAGGCAGGGAAGGTGCTAGAGAAAATACGGGAAAGTGAGACGTCGGTTGTGTGCGTGACGCGAGAAGAAGTGACGAGCCGTACGCTACCGGGGATCTATTTGGGACAGGAGGATATGATTGCGGATTGGACGTTGCCGGTAAAAATTTATGATAAGGAAGTCGTGTGGTGCGAGTAAAGATGATGGTTGAGCGGATGGGATCGTTTGTGAAAAACCTGTTGATTTCTGCGAGAATTCAGCATATAATAATAGCATGAGCTTAATCCATGGAGTGGGCGATTTCTTCGCATTAGATATTGGGACAACTGCAATTCGTTTGGTACAACTTTCGGGCGATGCGCAGCACGGTTGGACATTGCAAAAGTTTGCGTATGTGCCGGTCGAGCATAAGATTTTAGAAGACGGGTCAGCGGCTGGTATTCGGCGTCTTGGGGAGACGATTTTAGGGGCGGTACAGCAGGCAGGAATTACGACGAAAAATGTGGCAGTAGGGATGCCAGCAGCAAAAACTTTTACGGCGATTGTGCGAGTTGATAATCAGCCGGAGGACGAGCTGATGAATACGATTAAGTATCAACTTGATAAATATATCCCGATGCCGTTAGATGAGGCGACGGTAGATTATGTGTCGCTTGGGGTGTGTCCGAATGATGCAACGAAGGCGGAAGTTTTGATTTCGTCATCAGCGGTGAGTTTTGCAGAGTCGCGGCTAGAGATGATGGAGTTGTTTGGTTTGAACGTGATTGCGCAGGAGCCGGAATCTTTGGCGATGGCTAGAGCGCTCACGCCAATTGGTGCGCAAGATGCAAGATTGATTATTGATCTTGGGGAACGAAGCACGGATATTGTGATGATGTACAAGGGGGTGCCGAGGTTGGTGCGGAGTGTGCCAGGTGGGTTCGCGCTATTGATTCGGACGGTGACGTCGGCGTTGTCGGTGAAGGAAGAGCAGGCGCGGCAGTTTATTTTGAAGTTTGGTCTGGCGCAGGATAAAGTTGAAGGCCAGGTATTTAAGGCGCTCGATTCGACTTTGGAAAGCTTTGCTTCGGAACTCACGAAGAGCATTCGATTCTTCCAGTCGGAGTATATGAACGCGCCAGTTGGTGGAATTATCTTGTCAGGATTTGCAGGGATGATCCCGTTTATTGCAGAGTATATTGAGGCAAAGACGAATGTGCCGACGACGCAGGGGAACCCGTGGCAGCTAGTGCGGGTAAGTCCAGAGCAGCAGCAGGTTTTGCAGCCGGTGGCGAGCGAGTTCGCGGTGGCGATTGGTTTGGCGGAAAGGAGTAACGACTAATGGATCGGTTCAAAGAGTTGATTGCTAAGATTACGGGGAAAGGTAGTCAGAGTAAGGCGGTGAGTACGACCGTTAATACGACGTATGAGATTAATTTGGTGCCAGAAGTGAAGCATCAGATGATTAAAGCGCAGAAGTTGCGTAATCTCGTGCTGTTTATTTGTATTGTGGTGTCGGCGGCGAGTCTTGGGGTGGTGGCGGTGCTGTTTAGTATTAAGAGCGGTCAAGATATCGCAATGTCGGGCCAAGATAAAAAATTGGAGATGATGTCGGCAAAATTGATGGGTTTTGAGGAGCTCGGAGATCTCGTGACGGTGCAAGGGCAGTTAGGGAAATTGCAGGAAATCGCGAATAACAAGCGGGTGTTGTCGAGGGTGTTTGGTGCACTCGGAGCGATGTTGCCGACTGGGGGCGACGTGGTGCAGTTGTCTGAGCTGAGGGTAGATCTTGATGCTAGTACACTTAGGATGGAAGCACAGGCAGATGCGCGGATGGCGCCGTTGATTGATTACCGCGTATTGGAGTCGTTTAAGAAGGGGGTGGCGCTAACGAAGTATGATTATGGTCGCTATGTGGATGCGAATGGCAATGAGATTCCGACATGGTGTATTGATGAAGCGAGCAGCGATGGAGCGGCGTATCGTAAAGGTGAGGATTATTACGCTTGGTGGAATTTGGGTGCGGAAGGTTGTGCAGCTTTGCCGGTGGGTAGTAGCTCGCGTGAAGATGAGGATGAAGAAAACCCAGTGGAACTGTTTTATAGTAAGGATGCTGAGGTAGAGACTTCTGAAAAAGAGGTACCAGAGGATGAGTTGATGGACGCGGGAGTGGAGTTTGAGACGGATGCTGACGGGAAGATCACGGTGACGGAAGAGGGGGTAGAGAAGAAGGAAGTTGATGGTCGGACAGTGTACGTTGTGAAAACGGTTGAGAGGGTGAAGATTTGGCGGACGCCACAGTTCGATACTTGGTATCGGGGTGGAATGATGGAACTAAATGGTACGATTGACGGAATCGAACATTTTGAAAGCGCGTGTATTAATTATAGCGGAGCGACGCAGGGGAATAGTGAGACTGCGAAGTGGACTTCGACTAATGATTGCATGTTGGCACCGGAGGGGTTGACAGTGTCGTCGAGCTCAAATGGACGTGATGAGAGTAATAATCTAGTTTTGAGATTTACGGCAAGTTTGACGGTCGAGCCAGAGTTCTTTGCCTTTAGGAATAAGCATATGATGGCGATTGGCCCGGTGGGGCAGAACGTGACGGATTCGTATGTTCAGATTGGCGGAATGTTTACGCAGCCGGCGACGGAGTGTGCTGAGGGTGACAGGGAATGTATGAGTAATACGAGTAATAGCAGCGGTGACGATGATGAAGATGAGGATAGCACGAGTGGCTCAAGTAACACAAATAATACGAATAATCGAGGAGGAAGCAACTAATGGCGGAAGCTAAGGTTGAGGCGGCGACGAGCAAGAGATCGAAAATCTCGAAGGCGCAACAGTTGACGATGTTGGAAGTGTTGATTGCTTCGCTGGTATTTGGGGCGTGTGCAGTGCTGTCGATTTTCTTGATTAAGTATATTAATTTTAATACAAAGATTATTTCGGCGAAGAGTCAGGCGATTACGGATTATGACCAGTCGCTCAGGAATGTTGGGGTTTGTGTCGATACAGACAAAAACGGCAGGTTGAGTAATGAGGAGTTAGAGAATTGTAACTCGAATGAAGTGTCACTGAATAGTGTGACTAATAGTTTAAGATATAAAGTGTTGATGCAAATGGCGCAGAATACTGATTTGGAATCGGTAGCGCGGCAGCGGAATGAGAAGTGTTATGACGACAAGGGTGAAAAGATTGATTTTAACGAGAAGTATGAGAAGACGACGGATGAGCTAGAAAAGCAGCAATATCTACAGATGTCGAAGGTCTGTTCGGCTTTGCGCGTGATTCCGGATGCTTTGCCGGCGCAGAAAAATACAGAGGCCTTGATGGCGAGCTTGAACCAAGTCTTGCTGTTGACGGGTTGGGAACCGGAGAGGTTGACGCCACGGGATGACGCAGTGGAAAGTCGGATTGAGGGGATTGGTGTGATTCCGGTGACGTTGCAGGTTGAAGGTGGTACGGATGTTGTGCTAAGAGCGTTGAATAATATTGAGCGGTCAGTGCGGGAGTTTGATATTACGTCAGGAACGATTGAGTGGACGAATTCGGGTCTAAGTCTAAATGCATTGGCGGATGCGTATTATCTAGAAGATGCTGCGGAAATTGAGAAGACGGTGGTGATTAAGGCAAGTGATAAAACGAGGAGGAAGTAGTGAAACGTTCAGATATTTATAGTTTGATTCTGATTGCGGGGATTGGAACGTTGGCGGCTTTCTTGGCGTGCAATGCCTTGTTGGGTGATCCGAATAAGGCAAGTGTAGAATTTACGACGGTGAGTACGGTGCTTACGAGCGATTTGGCGGAGCCGAATGAGGAAATTTTTAACGGTACGGCGATTAATCCGACGATTGAAGTCTATGTAGGCGATTGTGAAGACATTGACCAGAATGGGATGTTGGATAAAGCTGAGTTGATTGCGTGTGGTCGTGAGCAAGCTCCAGATGATGAAGAAGATGACGACGAGGGGGAAGATGAGGCTGGTGCTGAGGAGGAGTAGGCGTGGCACTGCTAACGAAGGATGGGCTGGATCGAGTAATACAACTTCTCGTTAATGAGGGGTTGGTTGATGCGACTGCGGTAGCACAGGTGCAGGCTGAGGTCGTGCAGACGAAACAGCCGCTGGTGGCGACGTTGAGCTCGAAGGGGGTGATTACGGATGAGATGTTGGCGCATGCGACGGCGGTCGTGATGGGGGTGCCATATGTTGATTTGTTGGGGGTGGAGATGGATCAGCAGGTATTGGCGTTGTTGCCGTTTGAGGTGGCGCAACGGAGCATGGTAGTGCCGTTGGGCGAGAGCAACGGGCAGCTGGTTGTGGCGATGCTCGACGTGGGAAATATCCAGTCGGTGGATTATCTGTCGACTTTGACGGGGCGACCAGTACGAGCGGTGATGGCGTCGAATGGGGGGATTCAGGCGGTATTGAAGCAATACCGAGGTGACTTTACAGGTGTTAAGCAAGCCGTTAAGGTTACGAATCAAGAAGTCGAGCAAAGGGCGAATAGTAATGTTAAGACGATTACGCAAGACTCGCCGATTTCTAAGGCATTAACGAGTATTTTGGACTTTGCCGTGAAGAGTAAGGCGAGTGATGTGCATATTGAGCCGCTGGAGAATAGTTTGGTGATTCGCTGTCGGATTGATGGTGTGCTCAGGCGGGTAATGGAGTTGCCGAAGGCGATTGAGCCGGCGTTAGTGTCGCGGATTAAGATTTTGTCGAATTTGAAGATTGATGAACACCGAATTCCGCAGGATGGGCAGTTTGCGGTTTTGGTGGGGGATAAAGAAGTGGATCTTCGTATTGCAATTAGCCCGGTGGTGTGGGGGGAGCAGGTGGTGATTCGCTTGTTGGATAAGACTGGAACGAGTATGGATATTGAGGGGATGGGGATGACTGGGCGAGCGCTCCGAGCAGTGATGGAGGGGATTAGTCGACCAAATGGAATGATTTTGACGTCTGGTCCGACGGGTTCGGGTAAAAGTACGACGTTGTATGCGTTGATCAAGAAGATTAAGAGCGAGAAAATTAATATTGTGACGCTGGAGGACCCGGTCGAGTATAAGATGGATGGGGTGAATCAGATTCAGGTGAATGTGGATGCAGGGTTGACGTTTGCGTCGGGGCTGAGGAGCATTTTGCGCCAGGATCCGGACGTGGTAATGGTGGGGGAGATTCGCGATTCAGAGACGGCGAATTTGGCGGTGCAGGCGAGTCTGACGGGGCATTTGGTATTCTCAACGCTACACACGAACTCGGCGGCGGGGATTTTGCCGAGGTTACTGGATATGGGGATTGAGCCGTTCTTGTTGGCAAGTACGCTAAATACTGTGATTGGGCAGAGGTTGGTGCGGCGAGTGGCGCAGAAGCGGACGACGTTCCAGAGTAATGAGATGCAGACGGAAGAGGTGAATAAGGTGGTGGGGGATTTGCTGCCGAAGACGCAGGAGGATGTGGCGATGGTAAGTGAGGACTTGGGCTATGCAGGTTTGCCGGTCGGTGGGCAGAGTAGTTATACACTGGTGAAAGGTGTTGATGATCAAGATTCGCCTGGCGGATATGCTGGTCGAGCTGGGTTGTATGAGGCGATTGATGTGGATGAGGATATTCAGAAGTTAATCGTGTCGCATGCGACATCGGCGGAAGTAATGCGGGTTGCAAAAGAGAAGGGGACGGTGACGATGCGACAGGATGGGATTTTGAAAGCGCTGTCAGGGGTGACGACGATTGAGGAAGTGAATCGGGTGGCGAGTGATTTGGCGTAGTTGGTGTCTTATAATCTCCTAACTCAGTGTTCGTAGATTACCTTAGACTAGTTCTTGGCTTTGGAGCTTCGCGCTAGGATGAGGGTTTGAGTTTTGCCTGACGGTCGCAAGAGTTCCACGGACGTAACCGTGCTGACTCTTGCTAAAACTCAAACCCTCATCTTTGGCTTAGCTCTTTTATATTCCAGAAAGTATAGCTAGAGTAATATAGTTTGCTTAATTAAGGATTATAAAACACCAAGCTATCTCTGTTGAGATGAGATTGAACTTGTACACCGTGTACAAGTTGGAATTTACCACTTACTTTTGTCCGTAGCGGATATATCTATCCGTCAAGTGGCGCTGGTTATGTTGGTGGTAGTGGATATGGCTGGTCGCGTACTGCGGGGTCATCGGCCAATGCATACCATTTAAGTTTATATCCTACTAGCGTTAGTTTTTCCACTAATGATGGACGCTACCATGGTTTCCCCCTCCGCTGCCTCTACCCAGGTAGTGCCTAATGGAGGAAAGAGGAAGTACGGCAGCGGAGGGGACGGCCATTGAAACGTACGACACCGACCGATAGGTATACTCCTACAAGATTTGAATTAAAAATATAGGCATGAGTAGATGAGTTAGAGGTGCGAGTTTGAAGTGAAGCTTCGTTGATGGCGCTGTTAACACTGCCGTCAGCTACGCTAACATACCCACTACGGACAAAAGCCAATGGTAGCTGTACTATGGTGGTGGCGCCGGTGGTACCGACATTATAGGTAAAATGTAGTTTTTGATTGAATTTATACTTGCTAAAAATTTTGATTTTATGCTAATCTGGCTGCAGGGCGGCATAACTTTGGTAAAAAGCATCAGTAAGTTATATATGGGGAAGAGGAGAAAGGAGGTCTTTATGGAGATTAAGTTTCAGATCTGGCGCTTTGCGTTTCAGTTTACCTTGTTCAAAATAAAAATTACCGTCGTTCGCAAACGCAAGCGGCGGTAAACCTCACGTAATCCCATTCTCTCAAACTAAAAGGGTATTGTCAAGACCTTGCCGCCCGTTGCTGGCTGTGTCGCTCAAGGAAGAAAACTACGCCTTCTTCCTGCTCGCTATCCTCGCCAGTTCAAAACTCTGTCGCTCTATTATCGTGAGCATTTTTTGGATTTTGGGGTGGCGATTGATAGTGTTTATGGTATAATGGGGTCATGGATAATAGTGGGCCTACAAGAACAAATACGAATGATATGAAATCGCCTTTTGCGCCGGTGGATATTCCGGATGTAAATAATATTGCAACGTCTTCGACACAAAGTGCGGTGCCGCCGTTGGGTGTGCCGACGGCAGGGAATGGCAGTAATGCTGGTAATGTGACAAAAGCTGGAGTGCCGGGTGAAAACGCTAGTGCTGGGACGCAGACTGCAGCGGTGAGTGCACAAAAGCCGGTGAGTGGGGCGAGTCAAGCAGCGCAGCAGGTGCAACAGGCTGAGAAAGCGGCGGGGGTGACGATGGCGGATATTCCGACGCCAAAAGTAATGCCAGAGAAAGAAGAAAAGAAGGCGGAAGCAAAGCAGAGCACGGCGCAAGCGGCGAAGCCAGTAGAGCAGAGCGAGATGGTTGGACATGCCGAAGTGGCGGCGCATGATTTGGTGCAGGAAAGTGAAGTGCCAACGAATGGCGTGACGATTGAGCCGTTACTTGAGGAATGTATCCGACACAATTCGAGTGATTTGCATTTGCAGGTGGGTTTGCCGCCGGTATTGCGGGTTGACGGAAGTCTCAGGCCGCTGTCGACTTATGGTGTTTTGGACGATGCGACAGTGCAAAGGTTGGTGTTCTCGACGCTGGATGCAGACCAGAAGATGATTCTGATTAAGGATAAAGAGTTTGATTATTCGTTTGCGTATGGTGATTTAGGGCGGTTCCGCGTTAATGCTTTCCATGAAAAGGGAAATATGGCGGCGGCGTTTCGGTTGATTCCGAATACGATTACGACGATTGATGAACTGGGTTTGCCGCAGGTGGTGAGTACGTTTGCGGATCATCCGAATGGGTTGGTTTTGGTGACGGGCCCGACGGGTTCGGGTAAAAGTACGACGCTGGCGGCATTGATTGATAAGATTAATACCGAGCGGGCGGAGCATATTATTACGATTGAAGACCCGATTGAGTTTACACACCAGTCGAAGCGGAGTGTGGTGGCGCAGCGTGAGGTGCATTACGACACGTTTAGTTTTGCGGCGGCGCTTCGGAGTATTTTGCGTGAAGACCCGGATGTGGTGTTGATTGGTGAGATGCGCGATCTGGAGACAATTCAGGCGGCGATTACGGTGGCGGAGACGGGACACTTGGTGTTTGCGACGCTACATACGAATAGTGCGGCACAGTCGATAGATAGGATGATTGATGTTTTTCCGGCGCACCAACAGCCACAGGTGCGGTCGCAGCTGGCGAATATTTTGGTGGGGATTTGTAGTCAGAGGTTAGTGCCGGCGCTTACTGGTGGACGGGTTGCAGTGACGGAGATTATGGTAACAAACTCGGCAGTACGGAGTATTATCCGTGAGGGGAAGACGCATCAGCTCGATATGACGATTCAGACTGGTATGAGCCAGGGGATGCAGACGATGGATCGGGAATTGGCGAAGTTTGTGCGTGCTGGTACGATTAGTTATGATGTGGCGCGCGGGTATGCGGTAGATGTAGCGGAATTTGATAGGTTGGCGAGGGGCTAGCAGTGCGCAGGTATAAATACAAGGCCAAGGATAAAAAGACGGGAAAACTTGTCAATGGTAGCGTGCAGGCAGAAAATGAGCGTGCAGCAGGGAAGATTTTAGTCGAACAGGGGTATATACCACAGAAATTGACAGAGGATGAGGCGGGAGGACTGTTTTCGAAGTTTACGAACAAGGTGAGCTCGAAGCAACGGATTATCTTTACGCGGCAGTTTGCGACATTGATTGGTGCGGGTTTGCCGTTGTCGGCGAGTCTTCGGATGGTGGCAGAGCAGACAGAAGATAAACCAACGCGAGCGATGATTGAAGATGTGCTGGCGCAAGTAGAGGGCGGTAAGACTTTACACGCGGCGTTTTCGCAGTATCCGGAAGTGTTTAATAAAGTTTACTTGTCGCTAGTGGCGGCAGGTGAGGCTTCGGGTACGTTGGATGTGTCGTTGAAGCGGTTGGCGGATCAGCAGGAAAAAGATGCGAGTATGATTTCGAAGATTCGTGGTGCAATGACTTATCCAGCGATCGTGTTGTTCGTGATTGTTGTGGTGATTATCTTCATGATGGTGGCGGTGGTGCCGCAGGTGGAGAATTTGTATAAGGACGTCGGAGAGCCTTTGCCGGTGGCTACGTCGATTTTAGTGGCAATTTCGAATTTCGTGTTGAATTTTTGGTGGTTTATTCTGATTTTGATAGGGATTGCGGTGTGGTTTTTTGTGCAGTTCCGCAAGACGGATGTGGGGCAGAAATGGTTGGCGCAGTTTAAGCTGAATGTGCCGGTGTTTAAGGGATTGTTCCAGCGGTTGTATAATGCGCGATTTGCGCGGACGGCGCAGATGTTGCTCTCGGCGGGGGTGCCGATGTTGGAAGCGATGGGAATTGCTGGGGAAGCGATGAATAACTTGGTGCTTGAGGGGGAAATTACGGAAGCGGCAGCGATGGTGCGGAGCGGTAAACCTTTGAGCGTTGCGCTAAAGGACAAACCGTATATTCTGCCGTTGGTACCGCAGATGGCGGCGACGGGTGAGCAGTCGGGGAAGATTGATGAGATGCTAGGGAAAGCTGCGAAGGTGTATGAAGATGAGCTTGACGAACGAATCGCGGCGATTAGTACGATGATTGAGCCGATTTTGATGGTAGTGCTGGCGCTTGTTGCTGGTGGTATCGTGGCGGCGGTGTTGTTCCCAATCTACAGTTTGGTGAGCAAGATTGGAACGTAAAAGCGGTTGTGTTTTGTCAGGGGAGTGTTATAATAGGTTTGAGAATTAAAAAGTCGTTCACAAAAAGAAAGGAAATAAAGTGGCAACTACACGTAAAAGTACAACTAAAATGAGGGGTGGAGACCTAGGTGGTTTTACTATCATTGAAGTCGTGTTGGTACTCGCGATTGCGGGCTTAATCTTCTTGATGGTATTTATTGCGCTTCCGGCATTGCAGAGAAGCCAGCGTGATACCCAGCGGAAGAATGATATGTCGGCGTTGGCAAGTCAGATAACACAATATCAGTCGAATAACAACGGTAAGTTGCCGACAGCAGGGAATGTTCAGGCGTATGATGAAACTGCAGTGACAAATGGAATGGAAAACTGGGCTTGTGGTTCGACCAATAAGAATTCGGCGAAGTGTTTGATTCGTAATTACATGAATGCTAGCGGCGCATCAG
This sequence comes from uncultured Candidatus Saccharibacteria bacterium, assembly GCA_937889535.1. Classification (GTDB taxonomy): domain Bacteria; phylum Patescibacteriota; class Saccharimonadia; order Saccharimonadales; family Saccharimonadaceae; genus Nanosyncoccus. The sequence continues at coordinate 41,976 of CALBZW010000008.1, forward strand.
AGAATACATACAAGGATCCAGATGGCTGGATGTATGGTTTGACGATTGTCGATAATAAGGATGGTAGCTTCGAGACGCCAACGGATAACTTCGGTACTGGCAAAAATCAGTACATGATTTACTTGGTTACGCATGCAAAGTGTGGTGAAGAAGAGAGTGTCGTGAAGTCTGAGAATGCTCGTGATTATGCAATTACGTATAAACTTGAAGGTTCTGGTACGTATTGTAATGACAATAGCTAGAAGTTAGCTTGTGCGAAAAAACTAGCCCGTGAGGGCTAGTTTTTTGTAGACGCTTGTGTTTATTGTGAATTTTTATTATAATGAAGTGTGATATGGTAGATACAATGATTACAACCTTTATTTTGGTGATGATGTTTATTTTGGGGGCGGTGTTTGGGTCGTTTGCATGTTGTCAGGCGTGGCGCTGGCGATATCATGTGGTAAAGAAGAAGGATTTGGGGCAGTGGTCGGTTTGTATGCATTGCAAAAAACGAATCCAGTGGTATGATAATATTCCAATTGTGTCATGGTTAGTGCTTAGGGGTAAATGCCGGAATTGTCATAAGGATATTGGGGTGGCGGATTTCTTGTCGGAGATTAGCTTGGCAGTGGCGTTTTTGATGTTGAGTTGGGCATATTTGTTGCCGATTTTGAATAATTGGACGGTTTTGACGTTGCATCCGGAGTTATTGACGGTGAAGTTGGCGGTGTTTGTCGTGACGCTAGTGCTTTTGGTAGTGTTGATGGTGTTGGCGGTGTATGATGCGAAGTGGGGGGAGTTGCCGGTAGTTTTGTTGATATTGGCGATTATTATTGGGGCAATGGTGTGTGTGTTGCGGTTGAAAGAGTTGAGTTTGACGGATGACGGGAATTTATTGGAGGGAATAATTAATACATTGATTGGGGTGGGGATTTTATCGGGGACATGCTATGTGATTTATAAAGGGTCGCACGAAAAGTTGATGGGAGGAGGGGATTGGTTGTTGGCGCTAGCATTGTCGCTTGCGCTGGCGGATTGGTGGTTATCGCTCTGGACGATTTTCTTGGCGAATTTGCTGGGGGATTTGATTGCGCTTCCGGGGGCACTGAAAACGAAGAATACGAAGGTGCATTTTGGGCCGTTTTTGGTGGCGGCGTTTGTGATTGTGTTGGTGCTGGGGAATTGTTTGCCGCTGTTGTTGCAGGCGAGTTTTTAGACGTACGGTGTTGACTCTTTGCTATAATAGTTTATATGGATAGGCAAGTTAATCTCGAACTTAAAGAGTATATAGCTAAACATATCTTTCCTGAATACACTAAAAATGATTCTGGCCACCAGCTTAGCCATATTGAGTACGTTATTCGCCGTAGTTTTCAATTTGCTTCTAGTCTTAACGATATTAATCCTAATATTGTCTATACGGTTGCTGCTTATCATGACATTGGCCATCATGTCGATCCGAAACATCATGAGATTGTTTCAAGCAAAATTTTTCGCAATGATACTACAATTCAAGCCTTCTTTACGGACGCTGAGCGCCGTCTAATTTCTGAAGCTATCGAGGATCATCGCTCCTTGCAGGATTGCCCGCCTCGCAGTATTTATGGGAAAATTATCACCTCGGCTGATGTTATGATAGATATTGACGATATGCTCCGTCGTACATATGCTTATAGATTGCGTAATTATCCTGACTCCAATATCGAAGAAATTATTGCCGATTCCCGAAATCATCTCATAGAAAAATATGGTGAATCCGGTTACGCTCGTAATAAAATGTATTTTGATGATCCAGAGTTTGATAACGCTCTTACGAACTTACAAAATTTAATCAAAGATTCTGAGGTCTTTCGTAAACGATATATTGAAGTCAATCACATTTTATCTTGTTGATATACTCTTATTGAAGAGACATTCAGGAAGATTAGTGCTTCTATTGGGCGTCCTTTTCTCCAAATCGTCTACTGACGTGGTCTCCAGCACTATACGGTTTCGGTCTCGTCTGCTTGTATTGTTGGGTACTACCTGGTTAGAGTCAGCGGAGAGGGAAGGCGTTGTAGCGATTGCCGTTACCTGATGAGTCGACGTTAGTAGAATAGAAGGTGAGGCGGTAGGCGTAGCTAGGATTACCGCTAGCTGTGCGCGACCAGACCCAGCCGCCGTCGCCGACGTTGTTGGTCTCGCCACTATTAGTATTGGCATACCCACTACGGACAAAAGCCAATGGTAACTGTACTATGGTGGTGGCGGGGGATGTGGTAAAATGAGATTAAAGATTGGAGGTTTGATGAAGATTTGTATTTGTTGTAGTTTGAGTTTCACGGACGAAGTGATGGAGATTGCGAAAAAGTTGGAGGGGATGGGGCATGAGGTTCTGTTGCCGGATGGAGTGAAGCGTCGTTTGATTAAGCAAGAAGATTTTGATCCGGTGGCGGCGAAGTTTGAGACCGATACGATTCATGAGCACCCAGCGAAGATAAAGGCGGCGGATGCGGTATTGATGTGTAACTATGAGAAGAATGGGATTTCGGGGTATATTGGGGCGAACAGTTTTTGCGAGTTGTATATGGCGCGATATTTTGATAAGCCGGTGTTTGCACTTAACCCGCTACCGGAGCAGCCGTATTTTCATGATGAGATAATGGCGTTTGAGATTACGGTGATTGATGGAGATTTGGGGAAGATAAAATGAACGGAGAGTTAGAGGAAGGACCGAAAGTTCAGGAGCTGATTCAGGATTTTATTGAAAGTTTGGAGGTTGAGAAAGGGCGGTCGAAGAAGACAGCGGAGAACTATAAGCGATATCTGTGGCGTTTTTTGGAAATAGCGGGGGAGATTTCCGGGAAGGATTATGATTTGGCTCCAGAAGATATCACGCAGGAGCTGCTGAGGAAGTTTCGGCTGAAATTGAACCGGTTGGAGGATGAACGTGGTGAGGGGTTGCAGGCGATTACGCAGGCGTATCATCTAGTGGCGTTGAGGGGGTTTTTGAAATATTTGGCACAGCGAGGAATTAAGTCGTTGGAGCCGTCGTTGGTGGAGTTGCCGCATGTGACGCGGAAGCAGGTGACGTTTTTGCAGTATGATGAAATTGAGAGATTGCTGGCGGAGATTGATACGGAAACGGAGACGGGGTTGCGCGACCGGGCGATTATTGAGTTACTGTTTTCTGGAGGGTTGCGTGTGTCGGAACTCACAAAATTGAATCGAGACTCGATAAATTTGTCGCGCCGGGAGTTTATCGTACGAGGGAAGGGAAATAAGGATCGACCGATTTTTATTTCCGAAGCGGCGGCAGATTGGGTGGAACAATATTTGGAGAAGCGAACGGATACGCTCGCGCCACTGTTTTTGAATAATAGCCGGAATTTGCAGGTGGTGGATACGAGTGGGGATTATCGGAGATTGACGCCGCGGTCGGTGGAGCGGATTGTGCAGAAATATGCAAAGCTCGCTGGAATTACGAAGCATGTATCGCCGCACACTTTACGGCATAGTTTTGCGACGGATTTGTTAATGAATGGGGCGGACCTTCGGTCGGTACAGGCGATGTTGGGGCATTCGGATATTTCGACGACGCAAATTTATACGCACGTGACGGATCCGCATCTTAAAGAAGTACACGAGAAGTTCCATACGGAAACTGAATAAATGTGTTATAATAAGAAAAAGTAAAGGAGTTTGTATGGGCAAAGAGAAAGATTTGGTCGAGCGGAGCTTGGTAGTTTTGAAGCCGGACTCGGTGCAGCGTGGGATTGTAGGGGAGATTATCACGCGGTTTGAGCGAGTTGGCTTGAAGATTGTCGGTATGAAGATGGTGATGCCGGATGAAGATCAGTATCGGGCGCACTATGAGGATATCGGGCAGATGATTACGCGGCGGGGCGAGCAGGCGTTTCGTTATAATTTGAGCTATATGATGACGGGTCCAGTGATTGCGATTGTGCTTGAGGGGGTCGAGGCGGTGCCACTCGTACGGAAGATTGTTGGTCCGACAGAGCCGAAATCGGCAGAAATGGGTACGATTCGCGGTGATTACTCGCACATGAGCTTTGGTTATTCGGATGCGAAGGGGATGGGTGTGCCGAATTTGGTGCACGCAAGTGGTAGCAAGGAAGAAGCAAAGAAAGAGATTAAGCTCTGGTTTAAGGATGGCGAACTGTACGATTACTCGGATTTGAACGAGAAGTATACGCGGTAATAGAGTCCAGTAGAGCAGCACGTTCGTGGGGGTCGGGCGTGCTTTTTTGTAGTGTGTTGTGAATGAAATGTAGTTTTGAATGAACTTGTGCTTGTTAAAATTTTTTGATTTATGGTAGGCTCGCTACAGAGCAATGGGCGGCTTGTCATTTTGTGGGGTAGGGCGGCAATTAACAAGTGGAGTGTGGAGGATTGGGCTCTCTTGAGAGGATGTTCGTTTGACTATGAACATTAAAAACAAAAAGGAGTATGGCGTATGCTTAAACTGATTCTAGATTTGCTGGACAAACTGCGTGACCGTTCGCGGTCAAAGGCGGAGACGGAAGTCAATGTCGAAGTTCAACAAAAAATTACCGTCGTTACGATTAATATCGATAACAGACGGTAATCAACCTCTGTAACTTAATTGTACCTCACGAAAACGGTTATGACAAGTATAAAATCCATTGCTCTATTGTGGCTTTTGTCCGTAGCGGGATATTGCTCTATGTGAATGGCTTGTTTGGTGGAGGTGATGAAGGTAGTATTTGGTCACGTACAGCGCATTCGACTAATGTGGCTTATCGTTTGCTATTTAGTTCCACGGATGTTTTTTCATCCTATCCATATGACATTGGTCGCCATTGCGGTTTCCCCCTCCGCTGCCTCTATCCAGGTAGTGCCTAATGGAGGAAAAGGAAGAGGTTGGGTTCGATGAGCCAGATATGAAAGACGTTTTTTGCGTGAGTTCGGGGGCGAAACAGAAGTTTGCTTACACAAACTTCTGCGATAGGGCGTCGGTTCAAAATATCTAAAACGGTGTTTTAGATATTGCTCACCTCCTACTATTATTGGTGACCCGGGTGCGAAACTTCGTTGCTACGCTCCTCAGCGCTGCGCTACGCACGCACTTGCCTGACGGCAAGGCGTTCGACTGGTTGTAGATATAAGAATACCCCAAGCAGATGCTTAGGGTATTCTTATGGTGACCCGGGTGCGAGTCGAACGCACAACCTCTTCCTTAGGACGGAATTGCTCTATCCATTGAGCTACCAGGCCGTTTCTTATATGGCCTGAGTATATTATAGCATAATGTGTTATAATTGAGATAGATATGAGTGAAGCATTTCCGGGGCAGCGCAAGGGGGAAGAGGTTGAGCTGATTTTTCGGAGACATATGATGACGGCGTGGCGGGGATTGGTTTGGTTGGTGTTTTGGGGAGTAGTGGGGATAATTCCAATGTTGCTATGGCGAGATAATCAAGATATGTTTTATGTTTGGTTGGGGTGTCTTGGCGTGGGGGTGATAGGGCTGTTGTATGTTTATATGTTATGGCACTTTTCGTATTACTTAGTAACAAATCAACGTGTGCGCCAGGTGCGGCAAAAGGGGCTATTCCGAAAGACGGTGGTGGATTTGGGATTGGACAAGATTCAGAGTATTAGTTACGAAGTACCGGGGATTTTGGGTGGAATGTTCGGCTACGGGACATTACTCTTACAGACGCAAGTGGGGAACATGCGGATTAGTATGGTGCGAAAACCGGAAAAGATTTATAATGTATTACAAGATTTAGTGGAAAAGGTGGCAAGATGAGTTTGTTGAAGGAAAAACCGCGAACGGAGCGGGAGAAGGTTGAACAGCGGCGAGAAGAGGTCTTGGCGCAGGGTCGGAAGTTTAAATATCCGATGCAGTATGCGAAACATAAGCTAATGGTTAATACTGTGCTAGTAGCGATTGCGGCGATTGTGGTAATGATTGTCGTGGGATGGGCGATGCTGTATAAGATACAAGATACGGGGGATATGTTGTATCGGGTGACACAGGTGATACCAGTGCCAGTGGCGAAGGTGGCGGGTGAGCAAGTGCGGTATAGTGATTATTTGATGATTTATCGGAGTAACTTATTGACGACTGAACAGCAAGGCGGGCAGCTAGGGGGTGAAGAAGACGATAATATAGTGCGCGAACGATGTAAAGAGGCGGCATTGAGGTCGGCAATAGAATATGCTTATGCGATGAAACTAGGAAAAGAAATGGGGATTGAGGTTTCGAACGAGGAGATTGATGAGGCGTTTGATGAGCATCGGAATGTTGGCGGGGTTGAGCGAAGCGAAGAAAGCTTTTTGAAGATTGTGCGAGATAATTTCGGGATGAACCGGACGGAATATCGACGGATGCTATATTTGACTTTAATGAAGGCGAAAGTGACGCAGGCGGTAGATGATGACGCGCGAGAGATGGCGGAAAAGGTGGAGAAACTGATTCAGGAAAAAGGTGGAGATATGCTGGCGGTGATTGAGGGGCTGGGCGATGCGGTTGAATATCAGGAGACGGGGCAGTTGGTGGATAATTTGAATGTGGATGGCGGCCGTTCGGAGATGGCGGCGAAGTTGGATGTTGGGCAAGTGAGTGAGAGGTTCTTGTCGACGAATGGCGATGGGTATTATTATGTGAAGCTGGTTGAGAAGACGGATACGCAGGTCAGTCATGCATCGATTAAGATTCGGTTTACGAAGTTTAGCGAGATGGTAGAGGAACTATACCAAGATGGGGAAGTGGAGGAGTATATCACGGTGGGGTTAGATGAGGTGTTGCCACAGGGTGAGGTAGACGCGGGGGAATAAGTGTAGTATAATGGGGGTGTTAGCGGGTGTCGTATAACGGCTATTATGTATCCTTCCCAAGGATGAGACGAGAGTTCGACTCTCTCCACCCGCACCATAGAAAATAAACTAGACAATTTGTCTAGTTTATTTTCTCTCCGTTTTACTTAGTCTTATAAAGATCGGCACCGAACCGGCAGCTTAGAGGCAGCGGAGGGAGAAACCATCGCGACGTTCGTTGTTGTTTGACGGGTTGACATTGCTGGGGTTGAAGGCTAGATCATAGGCGTTAGTAGTGGATTTAGAAGTACGAGACCAGTAGTAGCCGTTCTGGCCGACGTTGTTCATGGCTCCGCCATCAATATTTGCCCACCCGCTACGGACAAAAGCCAGAAAAATGTAAGACGCGAGGCAGAGAAGTTACTATTTTTGATAAAAGCCATGGCAAATATCAATATATAAACCTTTCGGATTCACCCGAGGAATAGAGAAAGGGTAACTTCACGATCTTTAGATGAGAGCGGGGATGGCTGGAGCTTGACCTCAGGTGCCACCGGTAACTCCCATGGAGAAATTCCACTAACTTATTATAGCATGCATGCTACCTAGACAAAATGAGGGATTTTTGGTATAATTATGGTAATGATGTACTGTTTTTGAGTACAAAAATGGGAGATGAAGAAAAAGTGACAAAGAAAAAACCGGTAGTGGAGAAGAACGCGTTAAAAGTGACGGCGAAGAAAGGTGGCGCGAAAAAGACGGCAGTGGAGAAAACTGTAGTGAAGAAGCCTGCTCCGAAGAAAGTGGCGAAACCGAAAAAGTTGACGAAGAAGGCTCTAAAGCTGTTAGAGGAACGCAAGAGGCAACGGCGTTACCGGGTGCGTGTAGTGTTGATTGTAGTGCTGGGATTTTTGTTGGTCTTGGGTGGGGCGATGTGGTCAGAAGTAGTGCGGGCGGATGAATATCAGTTGCAACAGGAAACGCATGTGACGAGAGTAGCGGAGAATTTGGCGAAGTATTACGAAGATTATGAGAAGGAAGTGCCGAAACTAGAGTTTGAAGTTGAGGGGTTGGAGGCGATTGAGACAGAGAATGGCTATGTGCGAGCGAAAAAGTATAGCAAGCAGAAGCAGGAGGCGGAAGAGAGAATTGCGCGCCTGAGGAAGTTTGCGGAAGTGCGGAAGCAAGTGGAAGAATTTTTCCAGGATGGGATTTTGAAGTCGGATACGGATGCAGAGGCGATTACGGCGATGCAGGAAACGTTTGGTGAAATGAGGGAGAGTTATCAGAAAGCGTTACAAGGGCGGATTAGTGCGATAAAAGGACAGTATCAGGCGATGGTTGACATCGTAGCGGCGGTGCCGGGGATGTTTACGGATGGGGGGATGGAAACGGTGCGAGATGATCTTTCGCGTGAGCAATATGATGAGATTAAGGCGAGAGTTGACAGTCTACCGCAGCGGGATGTAGCGGAGAGGTACGCGGAGGTTTTGAAAAAAGTGGAGGAAGCACTGGCGGAGCGGGAGCGGATTGCAGAAGAGGCGCGACGTAAGGCAGAGGAAGAATATCGCCAGCGACAGGCAGCGATTGCGGCGGCATGGCATACGCTTAGCGTGCCATATTGGAGTCAGAATGGCGAAGGGGTGAAAAATGGTTGTGAGGCGGCATCGCTTTTAATGGGGTTGCAGCACAAGGGATATCTTGGTGGAATGAACCTTAGGACGTATGCGGAGATGATGCCGAAGAGTGATGATCCGTTTTCGGGGTTTCGAGGAGATATATTCGCGTCGGCGGGAAGCGATGCGCCGTTTTGGATAGCTCCGGGGCCGCTGGCGGCGTTTGGTCGAAGTAGTTCAGGGGCGAATGTAGTGGATATTACTGGAGCGAGTCTGGATGCACTGGATGCGGAAGTGGCAGCGGGGAATCCGGTAGTGATTTATTTGACGTTGAGCTATGTGGCGCCGAGTGCGTGGCGGTATGGAGCGCCGGCGAATCTGCATGTGATGCTACTCACGGGGTATAATAGTATGACGGGGGTGCAAAGGGTGACGGATCCGTTGACGCTGAACGGGCGCCGGTATTATGATTTGCCGCGAGCACAGGTTGAGTCGATATTTAATAGTACGGGGAATAGGGCGGTAGTAATAAGATAAATTTGGGTTAAAATCGGTTATTTTCGTTTTTCGGCTTCTCGCTCGCCCTAAGGCGCGCTTCAAACCCTCAAATTCGAAAATTCCTCGATTTTATCACCAAATTTTAGCGTGATATGATATAATGAAATCATGATTACGCTTAGTGGGGTGAATAAGTCTTATGGCAAAAAGCAGGTATTATTTGATGTAAACCTAGAAATTCCGACTGGTAGTTTTACAATGTTGCGAGGTGTGAGTGGGTCGGGGAAGTCGACGCTGATGAGTATCATTGGCGGGATTGAGACGGCGACGAGCGGGGCGGTGGTGATAGACGGGCAGGATGCCGGGAAGTTGAAGGGCAAGGCGCGGACGGAGTTTTATCGACATAAGGTGGGGTTTGTTTTTCAGGGATTTTATTTGCAGCCGCAGCTTAGTATTGGCGAGAATATTGCGCTAATGGGGATGTTTGCGGGAATGGCGAAACTAAAGCGAGAAGCACGTGCGAAGGAATTGGCGGAGAAGTTGGGGATTACGGAAGTACTAATGCAGAAGCCGGCGGAAGTGTCGGGCGGACAGGCAGAAAGGGCGTGTATTGCGCGGGCGATGTTCATGAACCCGGAGATAATTCTCGCAGATGAGCCGACGAATAACCTCGACCCAGAGAACGCGCGGAATGTGATAGAGATGTTGAAACGGATTCAGGTAGAGATGGGGGCGACGATGATCGTGGCGAGTCATGATGCACTGGTTGAGAAGTATGCGACGCAGATAGTAGAAGTGCGAGAGGGGAGAGTGGGGGTTGTAGGTGCGAATAGAGATGAGAATGAAGCGGTGAGGATGGACGATGGGGCTACGACTGTCTGATGCGCTGAGGCTAAGTTGGGCGAATATCGCAGAATATAAGGGGCGGAGTGTGGTCGTAGTGGCGACGGTGGCGATTTTGTTTGGGCTGGTAATGGGGGTGAACTTTTTGCTCAGAGGGCTGGAGGTGACGCTGCTCGACGCATCGGTCGTGAAGACGGGAGGAAAAGTGTATGTCGAGACAAGTTTCAAGAAGAGTCGGTACGGGAGTAATGAAGCGAGGTTGAACGAGCGATTAGAGAAATATCACGGAGAGAAAGTTGGAACGCTGAAGACGTATGCGTTGGACGGCGAGACGATTGGAGTGATGGAGATTGAGTCGGGGAAGGAGTTTCCGACCGAGGAAGAGTATGCGGAGTGGGGAACGGAAAAGCAGGAGACGGATGCAGCGCATTTGTCTGTAGGCGGTGGCACGACGCTGGAATTAAAGAAGGCGAGTGTGTTGAATTTGGTGCTAGGCGGCGTGTATGGGAATGTGATTGAAGAGGGAGAACTAGTAGTAAACGATGGATCGGGAGAGATAGAAGAGTATATAAATACGCGGGTTGAGGAGATACGACAGGAGAAGGTGGCGAGTGTCGATGAGATGTTGGCGATGGAAGTGGCGGAAGAAGCGGAGGGTGAGCAAGAGTTTACGGAAGAGGATATTGCGTATTTCTACGAGGAGGCGGAAAATTGGGAGCCGGAGGTGAGCGAAGAGAGTATTGCGGTGTTTGAGAATTATTGGGATTTGAAAGATTATGTTTTGACGCGGGATACGCCAGAGGCGAAGAATCTCGAGCCGCAGGCGTTTGGAGTGGGGAATTTGTTTAGTAATACAGTAGATATTATTAATGAAGTGGAGATGATGCGGACGGTGTTGAAGTTTTTTGAGGTTGTACTGCTAGTGGTGGCGGTGATAGTCGCGACGTTGACGTTTGCGCATTTGATTGATAATGATGCGGCGACGGTGGCACTGTATCGGTCAATGGGGGCGAGTACCGGGGATATTTATGCAATTTATTTCTTGTATTTGGTAGAGCTATGTCTACTGGCGGTAGCGGTGAGTATTGGGATTGGGCTGATACTTGCGGGGATAGTAGCGGTGCTTGACGCAGGGGATTTGGCAGTGAGGTTGCAGGAGTATTATGGGCTCGTAGTAGCGCCAAGGGTGAGACTGGTGGGGATTGATCAGAGGTTTTGGGAAGTAACGGGGATGATTATGCTAGTAGCGCCGTTGGTCTTGGCGCTGACGTCGCGAAGGTTTGGAGCGAAGCATATTGCGAAAAAACTGAAAGAGGATCAGTGAGAGTTGGTGATTATTTGAGACTAGGCGTGGCGGGGATTTTGGCGCAGAAGCGGCGAGTAGCGTTGGTGGTTGGCGTGGTGGCGGCGTTGATGAGCGTGCTAGTTGCGGGGTGCTTGATAATACAAGGAGTGGAAGACGCGGCGCTAGAGGAGATGACGCGGGCGACAAATGGTGAAGTATTGCTTAGCGTGAGCGTGGATGCGCGGATATGTGGGGAAGGATGTGATATGGGGGCGGAGGAGCAGAAACTAAAGGAGAAGATTCGGGAGTATGGCGGGGAAGTGATTGAGGCGGAAACGGTGGCAAATGCGGATGGGATGTTTTATCGGGTTACTGGGGATGATTCGGGCCTTTTCGGGAGGTCTGGTTTTCCTGATTTGATGGAGGTGCCAGAGGGCGAGACTGCGGTCTTAGTATCGATGAGCACGGCGGCGCGGTGGCTGGGGATTGGGATGTATGCGCCGAGTCTGAAAGCAGAGGATATGGTGAAAATCGCGGAGCGAATACGGAACGAGGCGGTCGGAAAGATTGTTGAAACGGAGAATGAAGGGAGATATTATGTAGTGGACTTGCTACCGGGCGGGGCGTTTACGGGTGCGCTAGGAGTGAGTCGGAGAGATGATTATAACCCGCTAGATTTGGTTTTGGAGCAGGTGGAAACGGGAGGAGGCCAGAATTTTGTCGTGAGTGGGAAAGTTGATGGAATAGAGACAGAGGCGTTGCTAGCGGAGTTTCCGGATGTAGAAAAAGCGGAAGAATTTATGCGAGATCCGGAGAATGATTGTATGGAAACGGGGCAGATGCTCGGGGAATGCGGTGAGGACTATCGGTATCAGGTGACAGAAGTAATAAGTAGTCCGGTGGCGACACGGAGAAATATGCGTGGAGTATGGGTAGTGTATGGGGTAGTTTGCGTGGTATTGATGATTATCGTAGTGGCGATTGAGGTGGGGACATATACGCGGTTAATCGGTCAGGATACGAAGACGATTGCATTGTATTATGCGATGGGCGCGACGCGGGGGCAGATTCGGGGAGTATATATGGTGTATTTGTTGATGTTGAGCGTGATAGCGGTAGCGGCAGCAGGGTTGATTGGCGTGGGGCTGGCGATGATAGTGAGCATGGCGAATGGGGAAGCACTGACGCAGGCGTTTGTTTTGGGGTTTGGAACGGAGGCGCGGAAGATTTGGCTAGTGGGGTGGAACTGGCGGATAGTGGTGATGATGGGAGCGGTGCTCGCGGTGGTGCCGGTTGTGGTGTTGTGTAACGCGAAGCAGTTTACGAGTAAGAAGCTGGCGCAGAAGTTAAAATAAGAGAAAAGGGCTGGTGAGGTGTTGAACAATTTTACGGGTGAATGGGGGGAAGTTGAGCGACGTAGTGGCGAAATAGTTTATGTTTATTTTTTCGTAAAATTATAGTACAATGAAATAAATAAATTGAACATGGCGCGTAGCGTCATATAATTAGGAGGCAAAATGGCAACAGGGGCTGCTGCAAAGAAAACAGCAACTAAGAAGTCGTCTACGAAGTCGACAAAGGCTTCTAGCGCGAAGAGCGCAAGTGCAAAGGCGGGCGCAAGCAAGCGTAGTGCGAGTACAAAAAATACTAAGCGGAATGATGGTCCGATTGTACGGCGAGCAAAGAGTGCGAGCTGGATGGCAATTCTGGAATCAATTGTGATTGGTGCGCTTGGTGTTTTACTTTTAATTAACCCAGATGGGATGTTCAAGGTGATTTTCTATGTCGTAGGGATTTTCTTGATTATCAAAGGCGTATATAAAATCATTAATTACTTTGCAGTGCATGGGAAGTATGATTTTTATAATAATGATTTGCTCTACGGTATTATTGCGTTGGTGTTTGGGATTTTGGCGGTTGTGCTTTGGGAGCAGCTGGGTAAGTTGATCGGTATTGCGGTAGGTGCTTGGATGATTTATGGTGCGCTAGTGCGGATGAATACGGCGATCAAGATGCATACAGCGGGAATCAAGGAATGGTTCTATGTCTTGTTGCTTTCGATGATTATGTTGGCGCTTGGTATCTATATGGTGATTAGCGCCAGTGCGGTGCCGATGGTGATTGGCTGGATTATGATTGCGGCGGCGGGCATTGGAATTGTCGATGATATCTTGTTCATTCGGCATTTGGATGCGGTAGCACAGTAGGGAACTTAGGTTTTCGGCGGCCTGCTCGGGAGGGTGGGTCGTTTTTTTGGTGTTTTATACCCCCTATTTTCACTATTCCATAGCTTACTCCAGGTTTAGTTTCGGAATTGGGAGTTTCGCGCGGGGAGTTTGTTTTGGGCTTTTCCTACGGATCGCAAAAAGTTCCACGAGTGTAATCGTGCTGACTTTTTGCTAAAGCCCAAAACAAGTTCTCCGGCTCAACTCTTTTATATTCCAGAAACTAAACCTAGAGTAAGTCATGGATAAGTTAATTAAGGGGATATAAAGCGTCAATTCACCTCTGTTAGGGTAAGGTTGAACTAGTAACGTAGGAATAAGTTGGATTTTGTCTGGGTAGAGCCAGCGGAGGGGAAATCCAAAATAAGGAACATCGCTACCGGATGGATTAAGACCAGTGGAGTTAATATAGAGAATATGGGTCTTAGTAGACGAGCTTGATGTATGAGACCACCAATAACCATTACTTCCGATATATCCGGCTTGGTTGTAATTAAGGAATATGCCGCCACTACGGACAAAAGCCAATGGTAACTGTACTATGGTGGTGGCGCCGGAGGAAGTGTATGCTAATTTTGGTAATTAATTTGTTCGATTTCGATGATTTGGTGTTGATTTAGCTCAGTGGAGTCGAGGTTGACATTATGGAGGTTGATGGCGGAAATTTGGTGATTATTATAAGTCGTATAATAGAAAATACCTTGCTCAAGGTTATAACAGGAGCTATAAAGAGTGTGTTCATATTTGTTGTCACCGAGGTCACAGCAGCCGTTTTGTTGGTCGACAGAGTGGAGGATGTGGAAGAATTGGCTGACACTGCTTATCTCGTCGTCGGCGGAGAGGGAATGGAGTTTGGTGAAGGCGGCTTTGACGAAGCGAGACTGAGAACTTAAATCTCCTGGAAGACCGATAGCGCCCATGCCACGGCTGTATTCTTGGAGATTATAGCCAGGAGCGAAAGTATTGACCGGAGAAGAAGCGGAGAGATGCATATAATTATTGAGGTTGAAGAGTTGCTCTGGGAAAGGTGGGTTGTTGGTTAAAATGCCGATCGGGTTGTCGTAGATTTTGAGTCCGTCGGCAACGGATTCAACGACGATGGTATCTTTGCCATCGTAAATCTCCCAGTGGAGTTCGGAGGCGGGGAGTTGGTCGCTAAAATTAAGATTACGGAAGTTCATCTTCGAGAGGAGAGTTTTCGCTTCGGCGACGGTAGCGCATTGACTGAGAATCCAGGGGATGAACTCAAACTGGGCAATATTATCCTTGCCGTCGACATGTTCATTGTAGATGGTATTGCCGACGAAGTTGAGGCCGGCGACGCCGAGGCCCTTTTCGTTGATGGCGTCATAGAGGAGAGGACAATCTTTGGGTTGGTTGCTGGCGCGGAAGTTGGTTGGAACTTCGGCGATGTAAGCGATGCCGATTATAGCATAATGTGTGTCCTGGATGCCGGCTTCGCGGTAATGAAAAGGGAAGTTGCGCGGGATGATGACGGCAGTTTCGCCATAAGAAAATTCGTAGTCGAGGTTGCGACCAAAATAAGAGTTTTTGGTTTTGTAAGTTGCTGCCGTACACATAGTTTGTCCTTTTTGTTTTTTATAATCTATGTTGTCATTATAGCACAAAAAAGGGCGGCTAAGCCGCCCGATGGCTGGTTTATTCCGTGTATGGCGTGAACTCAAAGTCGAAACCGACATATTTAGCGGGTTTGGCGTCGAGGAATTTCTTGATGTTGCGGTCGACAGTCTTAGAAAGTTCGGTGACGCGTTGATCTGTGCCAGCCTCGTCTTCGCTGGCGACGAGTGGAACGATGTAGCGATTTTTAGTCTTGACACTGGTGCAGTAGCGATCCTTTTTCATGGCGTTGCTACCATAGACGCTAGTGGCGCGTTGGAATTCGCGGAAGGCGTTGCTAATAGTTTTGTCGCCGCAGCTTAGGATCCAGTCGATGATTTCGCGCTCGTTCATAGTATAGAGATCGTCGATTGTGAGATAATCATGAAGCTCCATGGATTTGATAATGTCAGCGTAGAACTGTAAGATAGCGCGGGCGTTGTTGCTGCGGTAATCCTCGAACATCGGAAGGGAATTCATAGTAAAGTCGCGTGCGACATCAAGGTCGCGGAAGCCGAGTTCGTCGATATTGTTTTCGTTTTTCAAAACAGTAAGGTTGTCTGAAAAACGACGAACTTGATCGATATCCCAAGCGCCGTAGAGGAAGAGACCATTAGAAAGGGTGTATTCAAGGCGGTCAGCAGCGAGATTTGGTGCATCATTGTCAGCGAGCGGGAAGAGATGATAATCGGAGACTTCACCAGCGAGAATACCGTCGCGCTTGAGTTGGCGCATGATAGCGCGCGAGTTGCGGATGATTTGGCTAGTGCGTTCTTCAGTTGACTCTTGAGTTTCGGAATCTCCGTTAATGAAATCAAGTACGTGCTTGAAGGCGGGGTTAGCGATATCGTGGAAGAGAGCGGCAAGGGTTTGTTTCTTGTCGTGGGTGAAGCGCCAGACGATGAGGGCAACACCGATACTGTGGGCGAAGACAGTATTAGAATGTTCAAAACTATAGAGACTACTGTACTCGATACCGTTGACCATGCTGACGCCGCTGAGGCGTTGCATTTCTGGGGTAGCGATATAGCGCAGGAGCCAGGCGGGGAATTCTGGAGAAAGTACGCTAAGGTATTCGCGATGGGCCGGACTGAGGTTGTTGAGGCAGCGTTTGCGACAGCTGATGATGTTGATGGTTTTTTCGCCACTGCGCGGGCTAATGAAGAATTTTGGACGGGCGGTTGGGGCTGGTTCGGACGTGTTAGTACCATCAGAAGATTCATTCTCTTCGGTTTCATCGGTATCTTCTTCAAGATGAGTTTCGACAACGACATCTTCAACTGGAAGCGCAGCTTTTTTGCCAGTGGGGCGATCGTAAACATTGATCCAGCCTTGGTCGAGCCAGAATTTGATTTCTTCGTAGCAAGTCTGCTCAGTAGATGGCATTTGGAGGATGTCGATGTCGGTTTTTTTACCACGATTGAGATTACCGATGATGACGTAGGAAAGTTCAGCGAAAGCACTTGGGCCGATATAGCCGCCGATGTCATCTTTATCTTCGTTCATGAGGAAGAAAGCGTCAGCGCGGTCGAGATTCTGATAGAATGAGGTGTAAATGTCAGTAAGGTTTTCGGCATAGTCACCTTCGGTCGAGACGGAGCTAGGAAAGTCGATAACATCGTAGCCACGACCTTCAAAATACCCTCGCCAATAAGCGGCGCGTTCTTGGAGCTTGGAGCTGCCAGCAATAACTAATTTTTTCATTTAATCCTCGCGTTTATCTGATAACTCTTTGCGTAATTATAGCACGGATTATTGGGATGAGCAAGAGTAATATACTCTGTTACGGATAAGCGCAAGCGGTAAATGTGGGCGAGTATTGCGATTTTGAAAAGAGTTGTTGTATAATTAGGGAGTGGAAGACGAAAAAACTAAGAAGAAGCCAAAGTTGGAGTTTCGGGCGACTTGGCGAGAGATTACGAAGAAGCAGAAGCCGCTGATGGTGGCGATGTTGGCTCTCGCGGTGATGAGCGCGGTGCTTTTGGTGTTTACGCTTTTCACGCTACGACCGCAGAATACCGTCGTGATTGTGGGGTATGGTGATGTGTACGGCGAGATTGCGGGTTTGTCGGGTGGCTATCGGCGTGATAGTTGGATGAATATGTTGGCGTTCCCGCTGCTCGCGGTGATTTTTGGGGTAGTACATAATTTCTTGACACTGAGGATTTATAAGAAATATGGTCGAGATTTAGCGTTGACGTTTGTGGGGATGACGATGTTGTTGGTGGTGGCGACGGTAGTCGTGATTTTGCGATTAACAGGAGAGTGGTAAATGCCTGTGTTGTCTCGGGCGAAGAAGGATTTGGAGTTGCCGCAAGGGAAGCGGACGCCGTTGTATCGGTTTTTTGAGATTTTGCCAGGTGCGTTGAGTTATATTGCGGTGATTGCGCTGTTTGTAGTGTCTTGGTTGAATCCGATGCTGGGGGCGATATATGTGCTGATTGTAGTGGCGATTACGTTCGTGAAAGCGATTGCGACGGCGTTTCGGACGATTCAGGGATATGAGGTGATGCAAAAGGCGGAACGGGTAAATTGGGCGCAGCGGTTGGCGGACTTAGAGGATCCGCATGCGGCGTATGAACGCTTGTATGATCGGAGTGACGATAGCTATGGTCTGGCGGAACATGTGCAAAATCTGCGCTTAATGTCGACCGTAGAGGGTGATTCTGAACCGAAGCCGCATGAGATTTATCATGCGGTGATTATGGTGGCGTATAATGAGGGGCTGGAGACACTGGTGCCGTCGGTTGAGGCGGTGCGAGATGCAAGTTTTCCGAATGAGCGGATTATTTTTACTTTGGGTTATGAAGAGCGAGGTGGTGAGGCGATGGAGGCGAATGCGCAGGAGCTGAAACGGCGCTTTGACGGGGTGTTCCGAGAGTTTTTGTTAGTAAAACATCCGGCAGATGTGAAAGGTGAAATTGTGGGGAAGGGTCCGAATTTGACCTATGCGGGCGAGCATTTAGCGAAATATGTTGAAAAAGAACGCATACGGAAGGAAAATGTGATTGTTACGTCGCTGGACAGCGACAACCGGATGAGCAAGAGATATTTGGATTATGTAGCGTATGAGTTTATCGTGCGCCCAGATCGACAGCATTATAGTTATCAGCCGGTTTCGATTTTTACGAATAATATTTGGGAAGCGTCAGCGCCGATGCGGGTGGTGGCGATGTCGAATTCGTTTTTTAACGTGGTAAGTACGATGCGGCCACATTTACTTAGGAATTTTGCGTCACATTCGCAGCCATTGGCGGCGCTTGAGGGGATGGATTTTTGGAGTAAGCGAACGATTGTGGAAGATGGGCATCAGTATTGGCGCTCGTTGTTTTATTTTGAGGGGAAGTATAGTGTGGTGCCGATACACGTGCCGATCTATCAGGATGCGGTGATTTCGGAGACGTTTCGGGCGACGTTGAAGGCGCAATTCGTACAGCTTCGGCGGTGGGATTATGGAGCAAGTGATGTGGCATATGTTGGGGTGAGATTGTTCGATAAAAAGCGGCGGCCAGGAATGAAGTTTGTGCCGTTGTTTGCAAAGTTCTGGCGATTATTGGATGGACATGTGACGCTGGCGATTATGGCGCCGATTGTGGCGTTTGGAGGTTGGGTGCCGATGTTGCTGAATCTGAGTTCGAGAGGGGTAGTGGCGTGGAGTTTGCCGAATGTGGTGGGGATGATACAGATGATAGCGATGTTGGGGATATTGGTAACAGTATTTATTTCGTTGAGGATGTTACCGCAACGCCCGGAGGGGTTGAAACGAAGTAAGTTTGCGATGGTAGTGCAATGGGTGCTGTCGCCGGTGATTGCGATTGCATATCAGAGTGTAGCGGCGTTTTATGCTCAGACGCGATTGATGACAGGGAAGTATATGGAGAAGTTTGATGTCACGAAGAAGATTGTTAAACACTAGAGTAGTGGATTTAGCGGGTGGCGGGGTCGTAGACTTGACGGGGAATGAGCATCATTTGGAGTTTAGCGCTGGTTTGGTCGGGAGAGATTTCGACGTCCGAGATGTAGGAGAGACTGCCACGATCAATGAGAATTTCGTATTGATTGTCGTAGGCGGTATCTGGGGAAAGCAAGCCAATAACTTCGTTGGCTTCAGCGGGGATGTGGTATTCGATGGCGATGTTGCATGATTTACGTAGTGGGTCATCGAAATCGTTGCGGTTGATGAAACTATGGTCTGAGGAGAGAGAAGTACTGGTGAAACCGGTTTCGAGGAAGAGGTTGTTCTCGAGATTCGCAAGGTCGTTCAGAGAATTAATGCCGTAGCTAGAAAAGCTGTCAAGGTTAGTTCCGCGATGAGTAGTAAGGTCGATACCGGGGGCGGGTGCAGCCTGGATAGCATGGCGGATGTTCGCAATATCTTCTTCGGCGTTGGCGACTTTTTCTGGGGTTTGTTGACCGAGGGTGTCATAGTCCCACTGTCCGCGAGAAACTTGGTTGATGAGACGATAATTATAGCCAGAGTAACGCTTGAGGGCGGCTTTGTCTTCTGGATTGAGACATGGGTCGATTAAATCGGCGTATTCGGTAGCGAAAGTACTGAGTTCAGCGGGCGAGGCGGGTTCATGGTAGCCACGGTGAAGCGCGGAGTTAAGGAAAGATTCAATATCAGCCATGCGCCCCTGACGCTCGATTTCGCGGAGATAGAAATTGCAGGTGCGATTGGGGCTCTTGGTGGGGATATTGATGGTTGGGGTGGAAGTTTCGCCTGCGAAAGGAACATCTATTCCAGGATGTTCCTTTCGCCTGCGAAAGGAACATCTATTCCAGGATGTTCCTGAGAGTTGATATCGGTTGTTGATTGGGACGGCTCAGACTCTGGATTTCTATTGGTCATAGGGTGATTATAACATGCTTTTGGCTTTTGTCCGTAGCGGGTATATTGGTATTAGTTCTGGTTATGTTAATAATATAGGTAACTATGGCTACGGTTGGCCGCGTACTGTTAACTCGTCAACTAATGCTTACCGTTTGAACTTTGGTATTTCTAATATGAATCCGTCAAGTAGTGATAGTCGTTATATTGGTTTCCCCCTCCGCTGCCTCTACCCAGGTAGTGCCTAATGGAGGAAAGAGGAAGTACGGCAGCGGAGGGAGCGACCGATGTAACGGGGGTTGTTATAGGATGGATCGACAAAAGTAGTACTGAGACCTAAGTAATAGGCGTAGGTGGATGATTTGGAGGTATGCGCCCAGACATCACCTTCTCTACCGATGTAGTAGACGCGACCATTGACGAGGTCAACAATTCCACTACGGACAAAAGCCAATGGTAACTGTACTATGGTGGTGGCGCCGGTGGAGATATATTATATCTATTATTTAAGATGTTTGGGTGTTAGTAAAGAAATGTATCTTAGGTATTGACAAAATTAGTAATGTGTGCTACAATGAAGACGTAACCGTTATGGCGTGACGCCATAGGATTACAGATATTGCCAGGGGGTCTGGCATTGTAACCTGCTCTCTTAAGAGAGTAAATTGTTGGCTTTGGTTAGCCATGAACATTAAAAAGGAGGTCGAAAGTATGTTAAAACATGCAAAATTTTTGGCAACTATGTTAATCTTGTCTTTGATGGTCGGCTTAATGCCGACTGGTTCGGTATTGGCAGCAGAAAGCGAGGTCACGGATGATGTGATTATGCTTGATGATGCCTCTGAAATTGCTGGCGATGACGGTGATACCATTGAACCTGAGGAACATTATTGGGTACGCTACGCTTGGGATGAGACTTCGCATTTACTGATATGCAAGTGCGGGGTTGAGGATTGTCCACAGGCTGGCGGAGGCAGTAGGGGCGCCCATACGTTTGACAAGTGGTGGGTTATTAAAGAGCCCACGGTTGATGAAGAAGGGTTGAGAAATCGCTCCTGTTGGTGTGGATACACTCAAGAAGAAGTGATTCCGAAGCTCGTGATTCATTCCTGGGAGCGCTATGCTTGGGACGAGGCTTCGCATTGGCTTGTTTGCGTATGCGGAGTGGAGAATTGTCCGGAAGCCGGATCGGATAGTCGCGGAACTCACGATTTTAGTGAGTGGTCAGTTATTGAAGAAGCGACGACCGAGAAGGATGGATTAAAGAATCGTTCCTGTTGGTGCGGATACACTCAGAATGAAGTAATCCCGAAGATTGAGACGGAAAAACCGGACGAGACTGAGAAGCCGGATGGAACGGAAAAACCGGAAGAAAAGCCTGGCGACATCGGGAAGCCGGATGAAAATCCTGATGAGACAACCAAGCCGGGCGAGACTGAAAAACCGGGAGACTCTGGTAATCAGGGGACTGGCGATTCAACTAAGCCGGAAGAGAAACCGGGTGAGACGACAAAACCTGATGACGGAACGTCTGGCTCAGGGTCGAATAATAATGGGGGAGATTCGACGCAGCCAAGTACTCCGGGTGCGATTCGGCCAGTGTGGCCGGTGCAGCCGATACGACCGATACGGCCAATACGGCCAACGTATCCGGAATGGATAGAGAGACCGTTGAGGCCAATAGAGCCATTGAAGCCTTTAAAGCCGGTGAAACCGCAGAAGCCACAGATACTGAAGCCGGTTAAGGTGTATCAGATCACTATTACGAATGCACCGAAAACACTGAAAGTCGGTAAAAAGATAAAGCTGAAAGTGCGGTGCGACATGGCGAATGTTAAGAACAAGAAGGTTACCTGGAAATCCAGTAATTGTAAATACGCTACTGTCAGTAAAAATGGCGTAGTGAAGGCAAAGAAGGCTGGTAAAGGTAAAACTGTGAAAATTACGGCGATTGCTAAAGGGTATACCAGCAAGAACGCTCTGATTAGAGTGAAAGTCGTCGTAAAGATTAAGATAAAATGATAAGACCCCCTTTAATATAGATTGTAGTTTGTAAACTACAAGGAAAGCCGCTCTACAATAGAGCGGCTTTAACTTTTTAGATGAATATCAACAGGAAACTTCGTCGCTGACGCTCCTCAGCGGGCTTCGCCCTACGAACCTGGGCTCGAATCATGACTTTTCTTACAGAAAAGTAAAATCACCATACCTACGGCATGATGATTTTACTTCCTGGCGGAAGCGACAGGATTCGAACCTGCGAAAGGCGTAAACCTTTACACGCTTTCCAAGCGTGCGCCTTCAACCACTCGGCCACACTTCCACTGCTGTGATTATAACACGAGATTACGGATAAGGGTAGTGCGCCAAGAAAACACCCCGTCGCTTTGGGCGGCGGGGTGAATTCAAGGTGCAAGAAATGGGCCTATGAAGTTATTAATCGGTTTTGCTCAGTAAGCACGCGTCGATTTTAGCTATGCAGTCTTGTCGGTTGGGGCGATGCAACGTAATGACGCCGCGAGCCCAGTAGAGGAAAAACTTGTCGGATGACCAGTATTTGATGATTTCTTTGTCCGGAATGAGAGCGATATGACGTTCAAGACAACGGCAAGAAAGGTCGGTATTATTGAGGTTCATAAGTATTTTCGGAACGCGTTCGGTTGGAAGGTACCGGATATTGGCGTCAAGATGATTTTCAAAGACATCGATGCAATATTCGCTGGGTTTAGATGTATTGAGCCTGGCGATGGTTTGGCAAAGACGGATAAGGAATTCTTCTGGAGTTGACGGTGGATCAAGATAACCGATTAAATTAGGGTCGAAAGGTTTTTGAATACTGAAAACATTGCCTCGTTGTCGCATAATGTCCTGACAATCATTAATACAATCAATGATGGCGGCTATGCAGCGTTTTTGAATTTCAGCATAGAAGTGTGATGGAGTATGCGCATCATTAATCCAGAGGCACATTCCGCGTTGGCAGAATTTGAAATCATCCCAAGCGCGCGTTAATGGGTCTTTTGACTGGTTAATGGAGTGCAGTTGCCAAAGTTGTTCTGCATTAATTTTGGAGATTTTAAAATCGTTTTGAAGAACAATGAGAAGCTCAAGGAGATCAGTTGTGTCTCTGCTGTTTGAATCGGGGACGAGGTGGTGTTCGATATTATACATCGCTTCTTCAATGAATTCGTTGCGATGTTTTTCGGAGTCGCATAGGGCTTGGTAGATTCCACCGAGGTCATCGAGGCGCAGGAGAGCAACATAGCATCCGTCCATATTGTGATAGCCGCAGCTGTGATTGTAGTTTTGCCTAAGTATATCACGAAGGCAGAGACGGCGTACGTTATCGTTATTAATTGGTCGTATAATCCAATCAATAATGGCTTGATGTATGCTTTGATAGTGTTTTCGCTCGGACTGATAGATTTTAAAATCTTTTTCTGGGATTACTATAGGTCCGTTTTCGTTGAATGGTTTATTAAGGTTACTCATGCTAGTCCCTCCTTTAATAAAAATAACAACACGTAGTTGTTGTTAGCATGCAATGTGTTTATTTTATCATTAACTTATGATTCAGTCAATTATGAGAGAGGTAAAACGGAAAATTACTAGAGTGGGCGGAGGAATTGGCTTGTGCTATGATAAAAATAAGAACAATGTGGGTGGGAAAAGGAGGTACCACATGCGAAATAAAAATACAGAAAAGAGTTGTAAATATATTTTCGTGACTGGCGGCGTGTTGTCGGGAGTCGGGAAAGGGATTACGGCGGCGTCGATCGGGGCGATCTTGAAAGCGAAGGGTTATAAGGTTTCGATACAGAAATGCGACCCGTATTTAAATGTCGATGCGGGGCTATTGAATCCGGTGGAGCATGGGGAATGCTTCGTGACGCATGATGGGAAGGAGACGGATCTCGACCTCGGGCATTATGAAAGATTTTTGGATTTCGAGACTTCGAAATATTCGAGCGTGCTGTCGGGGGCGTTGTATCAGGAGCTAATTGATAAAGAACGGAGCGGGGGATTCCACGGGAAGACGGTACAAATGGTGCCGCATTTTACGGATTTGGTGCAGGAGAAAATCGAGAAGGCGGCGGAAGGGTCGGATATTCATATCGTAGAGATCGGGGGAACGGTAGGCGATTACGAAGGTCTGAGCTTCATTGAAGCGATTCGCTTGTTTGCGAATCGAGTGGGGAGGGGAAATTGTCTCTATGTACATGTGGTGTATGTGCCGTGGATTAACACGTCGAAGGAATTAAAGACGAAGCCGGCGCAGAATGCGTTGAAGGACCTTAGGGGGTTTGGGATTATCCCGGATGTGGTGGTGTGTCGGACGGAACGACCGGCGCCGCGGGCGATTTGTGAGAAAATTGCGGCGTTTTCGGGTATTGATAAAGAGGCGGTGCTGAACTTGCCGGATATTGAGTCGGTATATGATGTGCCGTTTAATGTTTTGAAATCGGGGGTGCTGGAGATTTTGAATCGGTTTGTAGGTGACGGCAGCGATCCAGATATGAGCAAGTGGAAAGAGTTTTCGCGGCTTAGAGGGAAAGAATGGGCTAAGACGGTACGTGTGGGGCTGGTGGCGAAATATGTCGGGAATGATGATGCGTATATTTGTGTGACGGAAGCGTTAAAAGCGGCGGCAGCGTGGAATAAGGTGAATATTGAGATAGAGTGGATTAATGCGGAGGAGGCGACGGAGAAAGATTTTGCGCGAGTTGATGGGCTGGTCGTGCCGGGCGGTTTTGGGACACGCGGAGTCGAGGGGAAGATCAAGGCGGCGGAGTATGCGTTAGAGACGGGGAAGCCGTATCTCGGGTTGTGCCTTGGGATGCAATGCGCGGTAGTAGCGGCGGCCAGGCGAGGCGGCTTGAAGAGTGCTGGGAGTGAGGAGTTTGGCGCGAAAGAGGGAGAGAACGTAATATATATTATGGAAGGTCAGCGCGGTAAAGAGTCAACCGGAGGAACGATGCGGTTGGGGGACTATGTGGCGAAATTGAAAGAGGGGAGTAAGACGCAGGGGGTGTACGGTAAGGATGAAGTGGTTGAGCGACATCGGCATCGGTATGAGGTAAATCAAAAGTATCTGTCGGAGGTGGAGAAAGGCGGGCTAATCGTAAGTGGGACGAGTCCGGATGGGAAACTGGTGGAGTTTGTCGAAGCGCCAGAGTGTAAGTTTTTCGTGGCGACACAGGCGCATCCAGAGTTTAAATCGCGACCACTGGATGTACATCCGCTGTTCCGGGAGTTTGTGAAGAGTTTGAAATAGATGCGTAGTGGAGAAAAACTAGGTGGGGGCGAGGTAGAGTCGGGAGAGCGAAGCCGAGATGAAGAGCGTGGGATTGGCGCGAGAGTAATAGAGGCGCAAAATGAGTTAGTGGGGGGGGGCGACGATTTACGGGATAATGAGGGCGAAAGTTCAGAGCGGTTGCGTCAGCTAAATGAGGCGGTATTTGAAAAAGTCGATATAGCGGCGGTGCTTGAGCGGACGATGAGGTTTGCGGAGAAGATTGATACGAATAGGTTATCTGAATTGAGAGATGAACTGCAGGAGAATCCGGAGATTGGACTAACTTATGTGGAAGATTATTTTACTGAGGTCTTGGGCTTGTCACTGACGCCAAGTTTGAGGACTGATGTGGATTTGGATGAGGGGACTTTGGGTGGCTGTATAAATGGGGGTGAATATAATGATAGGATTCGGATAGATTTAGCGCAGCATGGCGGGGATATGGATAGTGTTTTAGTGACGCTGGCGCATGAAAATTGGCATAGCTATCAACATGATGTGATGCGACGGGTGAGAAATGGGGAGGGCTCGGAAGAGTTAGGGGAGCTGGCGAAGTTGTATGAATATAACAGCGAGGCTTACGTTCGAGCAGATTTGGATTATGAGGGGTATCGGAGGCAATTGTGCGAGACTGAAGCGAGGGCTTTTGAGTTCTTAGTAGGGACGAAACTTGAGAAGGTGAGAGCTAAAGAACGGGAAGAAGCGGATTTTATGGCGGCGCATCCGGAGGTGTATGGTGAGGAAAATTTGCCGGGGATTGAACAGGAAGTAGATAAAGTTTTGCATGGGATGGATTTGCCGAGATTTTTGAGGCAAGTAGGGGTGGGGAGTTTTGATGAGCTATGGGATATAGACGAGAATGAAGAGTTGACGCAGAAGTACGCGAGGGCGTTATCGGAATTAGTGGGGTTGGAGCGACCGATTGATTTAGAGTTTGTAGATAGATTGGAAAATAATAAGAAGGTGTACCTGAGCTATAAGACGGGTAAAGTGTTGCTTAGCCGGAAACAGACGCTGAATTTTCGGCCTTTGTCGGGGTTGCCGAAGATTGCTTGGATGATGCGACAACGGGAAGTAGTGCGGAATGATCCGGAGAGTGAGCGCGGAAGAGCGTATAAGGTGAATTTCGGAATGTATATACATGATAGTCATAAGACGCATGAGGCGTATAGACGACAGTTATTAAAGCGGGAAAGTGATTATTTTGCGGATGAGTTGTTGAATGTCCTGGACGAGCAGGCGACTCTGGAAGATATCGAGAGGATGTCGTCAGAGGAGCGGGCGGAGATGGAGAAAGAGCGAGAGCGGCTGGGGTGGGAGCCGGTAACGAGTCAAAAATATGAGGTGATAGTGAAATGATGGAAGAAAAGATTGAGCGGTATTTGAGGGATGAACGTGGCGTGGCGTCGGATGTGGTGCGGAGGAGATTGCGGGAAAAGGTGATGAAGTATGATGATATTGCGGGGGAGTTCGGACGATGGCTAGAGAAAAGGGAATATGAGAGCGGCGTAGAAGTAGAGGGGTATACGGCGCGGGGGATTTATGAGTTGGCGCCACAGCTGGATGGAATTGGGGTGTTTAATTTCTTGGTGACACTTAGGAATGATCCGGAGGGAGCAAAGGAGATGATACGAGAGAGGTTTGTGGTTAGGTAGGGGTAGATCTCATAATCTCTTAGTTTTTACTACTCCCTAGCTTACCCTAGCCTAGTTTCCGGAATGGGGCATTTCGTGCCGGGGATGCTTTTTAA
>CALBZW010000009.1 GCA_937889535.1 uncultured Candidatus Saccharibacteria bacterium
TGGCTCTGAGCCAGGGACATCGACTACTTCGGTAGTGATGTCCCGATTAGTAGATTTATTGATAATTGCAATAGTGCCGCTGGCTACTCCTAAGATGGTAATAATGGAGAGCGTAGCGATAAGGATTGGTTTAAAGAGAGTACGTTTCATAGGATAATTATATCATGTTGAAGGATAGGGTGGTATAATGATGGTATTATGCCAGAGTTACCAGAGGTAGAGACCGTGCGGCGAGGGTTGAAGCCGTTTATTTTGAATAAAAAAATTGTTCAGACAGTGCCAGAGCCGGGAAAGTGTTTTCAGGGGGAAGTAAAAAATGTGGATGGGGCGACCGTAACAGAGATAAGGCGGCGAGGAAAAGCGTTGCTGATTGATCTAGATAATGGCTATACACTTTTAATTCATTTGAGGATGACTGGACAACTAATTTGGCGGGGGAAGAATGCGCAAATTGGTAAGGTTGATGATGCAGAACAGTTTGCGGCGGGGCATCCGAGTAAGAATTTTACGGATGAATTGCCAAATAAGCAGACGCGAGTAACTTTTGTATTTAATGAGGGTAAATTATTTTTCAATGATCAAAGAAAATTTGGTTTTGTGAAGGTGATCCCGACGGCGGAAGTAGAGAATGATAAATTTATTTCGGAGCTAGCAAAAGAGCCGTGGGAGATGAAGCCGGGGGAACTGTTCAAAAAATGTCAACGGCACGGGAAATCTCCGATCAAGGCGGTACTTTTGAATCAAAAAATTATTGCGGGGTTGGGGAATATTTATGCGGACGAATCGCTTTTTTATGCAGGCGTGCATCCGGCAAGTTTAGCGGGAAGTTTGAGTGAAGAGCAGGTGGCGAAGATTTTGGAGGGGGCATGCAAGGTGATGCAGGCGGCAATTGATTCGGGTGGTTCGACGATGGCGACATATGTGCGGCCAGATGGAACGACTGGGGACTATCTGGAAAAGTTTGCACAAGTGTTTCGGCGGGAGGGGAAGGCCTGTCCGCGGTGCGGTACGGTGATTGAGAAGACGAGGTGCGCGGGGAGGGGGACGCATTATTGTCCGAAATGTCAGAGGAGGGAGAGCTAGTTATCATGGCGAGTTACTGCGTTAGAAATTCCGGTACGCAGTCACCGTACGTTAAGTACGGTTCCTTTGCGTTCCTCATTTCTGCCTTGTATCTCATCCATGCTAACGTCGCTCCGATCTCGTTGAATAAAATGCCCGGAGAGGGGTCTAGGAGGCGCTAAGAGCTTATGTTAAGGGTTTTTGTGGGTGAGGATAGGGTTTCGGCGGAAATGGCCTTAAGACGCTTAATAGGCGGCAATTATGAGGTGTTTGAAGGCGAGAACTTGAGCGTAGGCGATCTACCAAGCATTTTCCGGGGAACTTCGCTATTTGAGGCGGGGAAGCGGCGGATTTTATTGAAAAATTTGAGTGAAAATGCGGCGGTGTGGGAAAAAATTGCGGAATATGCTGGGACGGGGCATGAGGTGGTGGTTTGGGAGTTGAAGATTGATAAGCGGTCGGTGGGCTATAAAAACCTGAAGGCGGCGGGGGTGGAGATACAGGAATTTGCCTTGAAAGCGAAGCCAGAGGCAAAAATGGTGTTTGGGGTGCTGGACATGGCGTTGAGGGATGGGCGACGAGCGGTAGCACAAGTAGAACAGATTGAGCTGGAACAGGATCCATATATGTTTTTTGGGTTATTGGTGACACAGGCATTGAAGAAGTTTGAACAGAGGGGTGGGGTGCGCGAAAAGCGGCTATTGAAGGAGCTGGCGAAGCTGGATATGGAGATGAAGACGACGGGATTGGAGCCGTGGATGTTGATTAAGGCATTTTTGCTTCGGGCGAAGAGCCTATAAGGCAATTATTGCTACCAAAAAAGACCTCTGGAGAGGTCTTTTGTTTATACAGGTGTTTTTATTTTGCGTTAGCCTTAGCGAACTTAGCGAGGGCAGCTTTGCGGCGCGAGGCAGTGTTTTTCTTCAAGAGGCCTTTTTTCACGGCTTTGTCATATTCAGATTGGATTTTTGCCATAGTCTCAGCAGTTGGGGAAGCTTTAAAAGCCTTAAGAGCGGTTTTGATGTCTTTTTTGATTTGCTGGTTGTGCGCAGTGCGCTTCTCTGCCTGGCGGGCAGCTTTTTTCGCAGATTTGATAATCGGCATTAATATTTCCTCGAGGTTAATTAATAAAATACTTACTTCTGGTAATTATAACTGATTGCAGCAGAAAAGTAAAGAGGGAATCGGATTGGCTTTTGTCCGTAGCGGGCTTGTAAGTATGCACTATGGACGAATTAATGCTGGAAACGAAGGTAATGCTTGGGCGTGTACAACCTACTCGGCTGATGTTACATTTCGTTTAGGTTTTGATATATCCACTATCAACTCATCTGGCGGTAGTAATCGTTATGGTGGCCTCCCCCTCCGCTGCCTCTACCCAGGTAGTGCCTAATGGAGGAAAAGGAAGGCGAGATAGCTACTTTCTTCAACACGGAGTTCTCGCAGCCCGTCGTTACGGGTGCAAGCCTCCTCTTCCTCGGGCCGTTGCCCTGCGGATGGTTTCTGAAAGTAGCTATCTCGCCTTCCTTTTCCTGCCATGAGTACGGCCGCGGAGGGGGAGGCCATTATAGCGAGCGCTGCTAACTGATGGATTGACAACCGTAGCGTCTGCATTCAAATAGTAAGCGAAGGTAGGTGAATAGACTGTACGTGCCCATCCAAAACTATACTCGCCAACATACCATATTTGACCGCCACTCAAGCCAATGCTCCCGCTACGGACAAAAGCCAATGGTAACTGTACTATGGTGGTGGCGCCGGTAGGGGCGTGTCATGGGCAAAATGTAGAGAATATCACACTTGTGCTTGCTAAAATTTTCAATTTTATGCTAGTCTGAATCCTAGGGGCGGCATGTAGCTTAACTTGGTCATAGGTGGGAGAAAGGAGTGCAGTATGAAAGTACGGATTAAGTGCGGCTTTATTAAGCTCGATGCTGACCTGAAGATAAAAATTACTTTCGTCCGAAAACGAAAGTAATAAATAAACTGTAATTCCTATTCTATCAAAGTTTTATAAATAAGGCAATTTTTGTCGCCCCATAGAGATATTATTCAGGTGGTGAGATATTGTTATTCTTGGCGATGTGGAATAATATGCGTGTGATGATATATTTATTACTAAGCAGCAAGGGGTTTAGTTCTACTACGTAAGCCTCCGTAGTCGTAGCAGCTAAAGAAAATGAGAATATTTTCTTTGCCTACGGCCATTTCTGTGTTGCGAACTCGCGTGGAGTAATTGAGCTCGCGTCCTTCTTGTGGAGGGGTCACCATATAAATAAGTGGAGCTTTAGCTCCACTTATTTATATGGTGGGTCGCGAGGGGCTCGAACCCCCGACCTCCTCGGTGTAAACGAGGCGCTCTAGCCAACTGAGCTAGCGACCCGTGGAATGATTGTTAGAGTCGTTGGCTAGAGCCTCGTAAAACGAGGCGCGGTCTTTGATTGCTCGGACGACAGGCGTCCTCGGCATCCAACTGAGCTAGCGACCCAATGCAGTAATTATATCATGAGACAGCATAATTGATAAGTCTTGTTTTTGGAGGTTGAATATGAAACGATAGTGGTAGGCGAATTGACCTAAAAAAGTTCTTTAAGAAGGAGGTAATGTTATGACACACTTGAGAGATGAAATTTTGAAAGAGAATCCGGATTTTGCTGGTAGAGTAGTGGATGTGGAACAGGCGACGTTGTTTCTAAGGGCTTGGCTGATGGGGAAAGGGTGGAATGAGAGCCTTCGGGCGCTTGGCTATATGAAGACCCATCATGCGGGGCAAACGCGTAAAGACGGTCAACCCTATATCATTCACCCTTTGATGATGGTGAGTCATGCGATGTCAATTAATGATGAGAATATTACAGATGATTTAATCGCGACGTTACTATTACACGACCTTCGGGAGGATGCACATGTTTCGATTGCGGAGATGCCGTTTAACGGGCGGATCAAGAACGGGGTGAAGTATATGTCATTAATCCGGTTTGATGATGAGTCGAAGTATGAGCTCAAGAAGCGGTATTATAATGAGCTTCTGGAAAGTAAGGAGGCGACAATCGGGAAGGGGTTTGATCGATATAATAATTTGACGACGATGTCGGCATCTTTTCCGGAGGAAAAGGTACGGAAAAATGTTGTTGAGACGGATATGCTGTTGCTACCGACTTTGAAAAAAGCTGAGGAATTGTGGCCGGAGGCGTCGAATTTGTTGCATCTGCTTCGGACGAGTATTCGGGGGATTAATGATGTTTACGCTTTGGCTTATAGGGTGCAGCTTAGGGATGCGAATTTCGTAAATGTGAAGGATGCGAAAGACTATTCAGAATTGCTAACGCAGGCAGTGTAACGTTACACTCTGATAGACCAGTTCAGGGAGAACTGGTCTATTTTGGGATTAGGGTTTGTGGTATAATAATGCTTATGGAATTAACGGCAGTTTATATATGGTCGCAGATTTTGACCGTGGTGGAGTATGGTCTATTGGGGGCGTCGTATTTGGCGAAGAATCGTAAAGCGATCGTTCTATTGGATATTGCGTCAATGGCGACAGGAATTATAGTGTTTTTGCTTTTAGGCGCGGATTTGGGTATGGCGATGTCGGTAGTGATTTTGCTTGCGAATTTTTATTATTTATGGGACGAGCATGCTGAGGGTACGAAAAATAGGCTGACATTGAGGGACTATATCGTGCTCGTGATTGTGTTGGCGTTGATTGCAGTATTGGCGGTTTTGACCTATGATGGACCACTGAGCTTATTGTCGGTGGCGGCGACGGTGTTGTATGAGATTTCGATTTTTTGGCAGGGAAATACGAAAGTGTATAAACTTTTGGGAATACCGGTAGCGTTTTGTTGGATGACATATAATGGATTTGTCGGTTCAATTTTTGGAGTTTTGTGTGAATTCTTCATGTTTGTGGCGTCAGTGGTGGGGTATATGCGTGAGGTAAAGGCAGGGAAGAAAAAGAAGCGAAGGAAGCGGAGGAGTTGATTTTTTGGGGGGGGGGGGGGGTATAATTGGACTATCTGGTAGGAGTTAGAGTATTTTATAATTAATGAGGAGGTAAGACGATGGCAGAAGTTAAAGAGTTTCATGGAGTGGGTGATTCAGCGGTGCGTCCAGATAAGAAGATGACGGATCGTAAGGTAGTCGTGCTGGTAATGAAGCATCCAACGGAGGAAAAGTACCTTTGTGCTTTGAAGAAAAAGTTTGGTTGGTTAGATTTCGTAATGGGCGGGATTGAAGACGGCGAAACGGTGCGTGAGGCAGGAGAGCGGGAATGGCTGGAGGAGACTGGCTATGATGACTATGAAATTGAAGGTGAGCTGCCGGAAGTGTATTATGATAATTTCTATGCAGCACATAAGGATGTCAATCGGCATATTGAGGTGCATACCGTATATGGTAGGCTGAAGAGTTTGTCTCAGCGGGCGCGGTCGGACAAAGAGGCGGAGATTGCGGATTTGATTTGGGTGGCGACAGGGGAATTGCCAGAGAAGTTACACACGGATGCGCATCGTTGGGATCTGGAGCGCGTTTTGGCGTTAGAAGCTTAGTGAATTAAAATGAAAACGGCAGGCTTAGGTCTGTCGTTTTTTATGAGGTATACAGTCATAACGTTCGTTATGGTATAATATAGGGATAATAATTTAAAAAGAAAGGATAAAGCTATGGAAGCTTCGAACGAACAAGTCGAAAAAATGCGCCATACGCTGAGCCATGTGTTGGCGGCAGCGGTGCGGGAGCTTTATCCGACAACAGTTTTCGGAATTGGTCCAGCGGCTCAGAACGGGTTTTATTATGATATTGATTTTGGTGAGACGAAAGTATCGGAAGCCGATCTTGCGAAAATCGAGAAGAAAATGCGGGGAATTATCGCGCGAGGTTGCGAAATGGTGCGCAGAGAGGTTTCGCGGGAAGAGGCTCTGGAGTGGGCTCGTGATAATGGGCAGAAGTTTAAGGTGGAATTGATTGAGGAGCTGCCCGAGGGGGAGACGATTACGTTTTATGATTTGAAAGATGCTCGGAGCGGAGAAGCACTGTTTAGCGATTTATGCAAGGGGCCGCATGTTGAAAATCTGGGAGAGATTGGCGCGTTTAAGTTGGATCGGATTGCGGGGGCGTATTGGCGGGGAGATGAGAAGCGCGAGATGTTGACGCGGATTTATGGGGTGGCATTCCAGACGGAAGAAGAACTGAATAAGTATTTTGAACAGCAGGAAGAGGCGAAGAAGCGTGACCATAGGAAGTTGGGTAAGGAATTGGATTTATTCGCGTTTTCGGAGCTGGTGGGGTCGGGCTTGCCGCTATTTACACCGCGAGGGACGATTTTGCGCGATATGTTGAATGAACTTGCGCAGGGGTATCGGGTACGCTGCGGGTATCGGAAAGTGTGTATCCCGCACATTGCGAACGTCGATTTATATAAGACAAGCGGGCATTATCAGAAATTCCCAGAGTTACTACAGTTTATTAGCCAAGAGTCGGGAGATAACTTGGCGGTGAAGCCGGTGAGTTGTCCGCATCATACGCAGATTTTTGCGAGTGCACCGAGGTCGTACAAGGAACTCCCAGTGAAGTATCTTGAGACGACGATGGTGTATCGGGATGAGCGGAAGGGGGAATTAGGGGGTCTCAGCCGGGTTCGGGCGATTACGCAAGATGATTCGCATGTTTTCTGTACAGAAGACCAAATCGAACAGGTGTTTGGTGAGCTGATTGAGAGTGCAAAAGATTTGTATAAACGAGTAGGAATGAAGTTGACGCTTCGGTTGAGTTTCCGGGATGATAAGGATGCATATATCGGTGATCCGGAGATGTGGGAGAAGGCACAGGCCGCGATTGAGCGGATGGCAAAGAAGTTTGAGATGGAGTATTTTGTCGGGGTTGGTGAGGCGGCGATGTATGGGCCGAAGATGGATTTCATGGCAGTGGATGCTCTAGGGCGGGAATGGCAGCTTGCGACGGTGCAGCTGGACTATGCGATGCCAGAGCGGTTTGGGTTGGAGTATACGGCGCAGGATGGGAGTAAGAAGACGCCGATTATGGTGCATTGTGCGCTTTTGGGGGCGATTGAGCGGTTTATGAGTATTTTTATCGAGCATACAGCGGGATGGTTCCCAT
Source organism: uncultured Candidatus Saccharibacteria bacterium (assembly GCA_937889535.1). Classification (GTDB taxonomy): domain Bacteria; phylum Patescibacteriota; class Saccharimonadia; order Saccharimonadales; family Saccharimonadaceae; genus Nanosyncoccus. The sequence goes on from CALBZW010000009.1 coordinate 7,180, forward strand.
TGTGGTGTGCACCAGAGATGGTGAGAGTTCTGACGGTGAATGCTGGGGCTGAGGAGTATGTGAAGGAAGTCGAGAAAGTACTAAAAGGGATAGTACTAGAGGAGCCGGTGAAGAATAATCAGTTACGGTATGAGGTTGACCGGAGTGACGATAGTCTCGGGAAGAAGATTAAGCGTGCGACAGAGATGAAGATCCCGGTAGTGCTGATTATTGGCGAGAAGGACGCAGCGGATAGGGTGGTAAGCGTAAGGACGCGTGAAGGGGAAGAGAAGGTGAAATTGGACGAATTGACGGGGTGGTTGGTAGCAAGGAGCGAAAAGTAGCTGTAGCCGGTATGACGTCGAAAAACGGTCTTGTGGGCGCACTAGAGGCTCTACGAGGCCGTTTTGGTGGAGTTTTTGATATTAGAATTGTATTGGGATATGAATTTGCGGAGTTTTTCGATTTTTGTCAGTATTTGGGCTATTTTGGGTACAATGCAGGAGGATTTGCGGGTAAATTGCAATCTCCGATAGAGCTGGTACGACATCATGTAGGGAATTGTTGGGATCAGACGGAATTACAACGGGAGTGGTTTGAGAGGCATGGCTACGATGTGCGAACGTATTTGTTATATTATTACTTGACGGATGATTGTTGTCCGTCACATTCGATTTTAGTTCATCAAGATGGAGATGCGTGGTGTTGGTTTGAGCCGATGTTTTGCGGAACGAAGGTGGAATATTCGGGGGTACATAGGTATGCGAGTGAGGAAGAATTATTGCAGGACCTGAAGCGAGTGCTTGCTTTGAATGGACAGAGGACGGGGATGTTGCCGAAAAAGTTAGAAGATGAGCGATGGGTATTGTATGAATATACGAGACCGGAGTATGGGATTTCTGATGAGGAGTTTTACGACCATTGTCGAACGGGGAGAAAATGTAGTTTCGATTGAACTCGTGCTTGCTAAAATTGTTGAATTTATGATAGGGTGGGTATAGAGTATCTGGGGCGCCAACGTATATTAACTTTAAGTTTTGTGGAAGGAGCGATATATGGTGATTGCCGTGAATATCGGTCGATTACGCTTTGTGATCGAAATTACCCTCGCCGATAACTAGCAAGGGTAATTCAAACTAAAATATATCCTTATTCTAGCACTCATTTATGAGGTATGCAAGTCCTGGATGCTCTAAAGGTAAAAAATGAGAAATTTTATGAATAAAACGATAGTGATTGCTGGACCGACAGCGAGCGGTAAGACTGGGGTGGCGATTAAGATTGCGAAGGAGATAGAGCGGAGAGCGCAAGCGTCGCCGGAGGGGGCATTTGGTGGATTTAAGGGGGCGGAAGTGATTTCGGCGGATTCGCGGGCGATTTATCAGGGAATGGATCTTGGAACGGCGAAACCGAGTATGGAGGAGCAGCAGGGTGTTCCGCATTGGGGGTTGGATTTGGTAAAGCCAGGTGAGAGGTTCACGGTGGCGGATTGGAAGCGATATACGGAGGAAAAGATAGCCGAGATTCGGGCGCGAGGGAATTTGCCAATAGTAGTTGGGGGCACGGGGTTATATATTGACGCTTTGGTGTACAATTATAGTTTTTCTGAGGAAGGGAAGCGTGAACAGAGTGACCGAAAGGCGGTTTGTTCAAATTATTTAATCATAGGCGTAAAGTGGGATGCGGAAAAATTGCGAGCAAGAATTGCGCAGAGGGTGGATAAATTATTTGTTCAGGAATTGTTTGATGAGACAAAAAAGTTGACGGCGCTGTATAATTGGAATACTCAGGCAATGAAAAGTAATATATATCAGTTTGCCTGGGCGTATTTACAGGGGGGATATGACTTAGAGCGAGCAAAAGAATTGTGTACATATGACGACTGGCACTTAGCCAAAAGACAACTAACTTGGTTCAAACGGAACAAAAATATAGTATGGTTGCCACTTGCGGAAATAGAGCCGTATGTGATAAAATGTATACAAGATGAGCAAAGAAGATAGCGCGCCAATCGAAAAATTGTTCGGATCGAAAACTCGGGCGAAGCTATTGGATTTGTTCTTTTCTGACACGAGTAAGTCGTATTATGTGCGTGAGATTACGCGGGTGATTGAAGAACAGATTAATTCGGTGAGGCGGGAACTGATAAATCTTGAGGGGATTGGGATCGTTAAGAGCGAGACGTATGATAATAAGGTGTATTATTCGGCAAATATGAAGAGCCCGTACGCACATGCGTTCCAGGAGATTTTTTCACCAAGGAAGGTGCCAGTGAGCGGGGGCGGAGCAAGTGTTGTTGAGGTAAGGCGGGTCTTGCGGCGGAATAATGACTGGGAAGAGGTGATAAAGCCGGTAACAAAGTATCTAAGCGGATTGATTGTGGTTAATCGTTTGCCGGGCCAGGATGGGATTGATATGTTGGTAGTAGGAGATGATCGGACGAAGAAATTGACGCGCTGGGCGGAGGTAGTAGAGAAACGTCAGGGGCGACCGATGAATTATGTGATTATGGATAGAGAAGACTATTTGTATCGCAAGAGTGTACGGGACCGGTTTATTAATGAATTATTAGAGATGGAGATTACAGAGTTGTATGATCCAGAAGGTATGATAAAAGGGTGAATGTAAGACGTTGTATATACAATGTAATGCAGATGTAAGACGCGTGTGGATTAAAATATGGTAAAATAAGGCGGAAAAGGAGGAAAATGTTTGAAATTGAGAGTAAAGACCCAGATCAGGTAGTAATTACGACGAAGACTAAGGCGATCAAGTTTAATCTAGCGGACGAGACGATTGATGCGGATTTGCCAGTAGGGAAGATTGTTGGACCAGGGGAGTTTGAGATTGGTGAGGCGGCGATTCGAGGGATTGCAGTGGGGGCAGAGCAGACGATTTATGACGTTGTGATTGGGAATGTACATGTGGGGATTATTGGTGCGGTGGAAGATGCAAATGCCTTGGATGAGCTAGGAGTGTCAAATGTGCTTTGTACGAGTAGCGTCAGGGCGGTAAGGGAGATTGAACCGAGGGTCGTGGTGGCGCTGGGGAATATTGATGGAATGGCGGTGGAACTGAAGGTGGCGGCACGAGCGGAAAAGAAGTTGAAAGTGAAGAGCCTGGATAGTTTGCCGAGTGCGCTGGAAGTAGTGGCGTTGACGTAATGACGGAGTATCTTGTTGGGGTTCTGATTGCATTTGTAATAGTGCTGGTTTCGATGATTTTTCATGAGTTGGCGCATGGATTGGTGGCATACTGGCTGGGTGATGATACGGCGAAGTCGGAGGGGCGGTTGACTTTGAATCCGACAAAACACCTTGACCCGTTTTTGTCGATTCTGCTGCCGTTAATGATGTTTATTTCGGGCGGACCGGTGTTTGGTGGAGCGAAGCCGGTGCCGGTAAATTCACGGAACTTGAAGCATGGGGTGTGGGGGATGGCGCTAGTGGCGATTGCGGGTCCACTGACGAATTTTGTTCTGGCGTTGGTGGGATTCTTGATCGGGTATTATACCGGAGCATTTATGACAGGGGTGGGGATTTGGGGTGAGATCTTGGCGGATGTGGTGACGATTAATCTTGGTTTTGGAGTATTTAACTTGATTCCGATACCGCCGCTAGATGGTTCGCGGGTGTTGTATGCGATCGCGCCGGATGGGGTGCGGAATGTGATGGCGCAAATGGAGAGATGGGGAATTTTGGTTGTGATGTTATTGGTTGTGCTGGCGCCTGGAGTGATTAGCGCGATTATGGGCGGGGCGATTAATGGGATATTAGAGGTGTTTTATTGGATTGTCGGAGTACAGTAAGATATGATATAATGGAGTTAGCCTTGGTGGCGGCATGATTTTCCTGAATAATCATGTTTCGGGATTTCGTGGCTCACTTCCGTGGAAGTGTCGCATAAGATTTTACCCACCTTGTACATACACAAGGGAAAACATCGCCCCAAGGCTACTTGTTCTTAGCGCGAGTTACTGCGTTAGAGACTGCGCTACTCGGTCGCTGGGCATTAAGCCCCGCTTCCTGTGTTGCTCGTCTCTGCCTTGTATCTCATCGCTAATAACGGCGCAGCCTGGCATACGGAGACGTGGTCGGAGGTAGGTATTACATTGTATATATGATGTACATACAGTGTAATGCAAATGTAAGACAAAACAAGAGGATGGTGGGAAGTAACCAATGAAACAACGAATTCGGGTAGTCGCGATGATTCAGCAGGAGGGGGAGACGCTGATTATGAAGAAGAGTCAAGGTCGGAGCGATTCGGCGCCGATGTGGGAGTTGCCAACGGGGAAGATTAAGTTTGGTGAGCAGCCGGAGGAGGCGATAGAACGAACTCTGGAAGAGTACCTAGGGGTGGAGTTGACGAAGAAGACGTTGTTGCATGACGTAGTGACTTTTATGTCGCAAAATCCGGGGATGGGTTCGAGTCAGCTGAGTAATTTGTATATTGTATATAATGTGTGGCTGAATGAGGGGGCGAAGATTAAGGCAAAAGAGCGGTATTCGGCGTATAAATATATCAAGCCGGAGGAGATGGGAAATTATCGCTTGGACGAGGCGAGTGCGATTGTGCTGGGGATGGAGAGCCGGAGCTATGCACGGGCCAATTATAAAGAGGTGGCGAATAGTGCGACGGTGTATGTAGATGGTAGTAGCCGTGGAAATCCGGGGCCGTCGGGGATTGGTTATCATATTGTGGGTGAAAATGGGCAAGTTTTACGTCAAGGTGGGGAGTTTATTGGGTTTGCAAGTTCGCGGATTGCGGAATATTATGCGCTGAAAGAGGGGTGTGAGCAGGCGATTGAATTAGGGTTGAGGACGGTGCGGTTTGTGAGTGATAATCTGATGATGGTGAATCAGATGAATGGAATTTACAAGGTGAAAAATCGAGATTTATTGCCGATTTATGACGATATTCAGAGGATGCTGGAGAATTTTGAAGCGTGTGCGTTCATGCATGTGGCGCGGGAGCAGAATCAAGAGGCGGATGCGCAGGCGAATTTGGCGATTGATAGGCAGTTTGCGGAATAGGCGTCAAAAAATCCTCAAGTGAGGATTTTTGAGAAAGATCGGCACTGAACCGGGCAGCTTAGAGGCAGCGGAGGGAGCGACCGATGTAACGATTGCCGTTATTTGACGGATTGACGTTGCCTGGGTTTGTATTCAAGTTGTAGGCGTTGGTAGACGAGAGAGCCGTACGCGACCAGAGTTGAGCGTTGTTGCCGACGTTGTTAGCTGATCCGCTATTTAGATTGACGTTCCCGCTACGGACAAAAGCCAGAGCAATCAGTATACCGTTAGAGGTATGGGCGAAGGAGTGGCTGAGATTGGCCGCAGCCATGGCCGAGGTCAATAATTGGTCTCTTGATTCTCCTAAATGAATGTGTGAGAGCACTCCACGATCTTTGATATGAGGGCTAGGAGTAACTGGAGCATGATCTCGTTGGTTACTTTTAGCACCCATGGACTATCTATCCACAGGGATATTGTAACATAGTTGTTTTGTATTTTTTCGAGTTTTATGTTAGTATAGGAGGGAGCCTGAAAGGCGGCCGCTTGTTTTACAAGAGGAAAGTCCGGGCAGCACAGGACATGGTAGTCGTTAACAACGACCGTCCGCGAGGATAGGGAAAGTACCACAGAAACGATACCGCCCAGATTGGGCAAGGGTGAAAAGAGTGGGGTAAGAGCCCACAGTCGCTTATGGTGACATAGGCGGGAGGCAAACCCTACCAGCTGCAAGGAGTGCTAAAAAACCTTGGTCCGAGGATGCACGCTCACCGCTAGAACCAGAGAGCAATTTTTGGTCTAGATAGATGGTCGCCAGTTTCTTCGAGAGAGGGAACTACAGAACCCGGCTTACTGACGGCTCAGACTAAAAATACCACCTTTATGGGTGGTATTTTTAGGTTTTACAATTCTTTAGACTATTTGATGATGCCTTTTTTCTTCAAAGTGCGTAAAGTCGAAGTTGCGACATTGACGCGGACTTTTTTGCCATCAATAATCAAAGTGCGTTTTTGGACATTTGGTTTGAAGACTTTGCGGGTCTTGTGTTGCGAAAACGAAACATTATGACCATACATCTTGCCTTTGCCGCTAATTTCACAAACTGCCATTACTTCTTCTCCTTTACGCTCTTAACTACTGCTTCAAAGGCTTTTGGTTGATTAACGGCGAGTTCGGCGAGAATCTTGCGATCAATCGCGACACCTTGCTGTTTGAGGCCAGCCATGAGCTGAGAATAAGAAATCCCAAGTTCGCGAGCAGCGTTGTTGATACGGGTAATCCAAATTGCGCGCAAATCACGTTTACGGTTGCGGCGATCGCGATAGCTATAACGTAGGGATTTGATTACGCCTTGTTTTGCTAAGCGATAGCTGCGGGTGCGGTAATGTTGCATCCCTTTGGCGGCATTGAGGATTTTCTTGTGTTTCGCCCGAGCGGGTACACCACGTTTTACTCTCATGATTAAACTCCTAATGCATTCTTAACGTTTTTTGCGATCTTGCCTTTGACGAAAGCTGCAGTTTTCATATTGCGTTTGCGAGCTTTGGATTTTTTGGCAAGAATATGGTTGCCGTAGGCCCGCTCGCGAGCAATCTTGCCGGATCCGGTGATTTTCACGCGCTTGGCGGTGCCTTTATGCGTCTTGAGTTTTGGCATATAGGTTTTCCTTTAGTTAATGATTCTGGCAGTCATTATGTGATAGTGCTAATGTCTAGGCGCTATTGTTCGATGCTGCACGGAATCGGTTGATATTGAGGTGCAACTAGGGAATCGTGGAAGTAGGAAATTACTTCTTCCGTATTCGATCTAGTATTTTGGTTTCGATAGTGTTATTTTTTGCGTACACTAATCGATAGATTGCGTCCGGCGAATTGAGGTTTACCCTCAACGACGATTTCGGTCTCTTCAGAGATGCGTTCAGTAATCTTGTCGATCATAGCTTGGCCAAGCTCTTTGTGAGCCATTTCGCGACCACGGAAGATGACCATTATTTTGACGCGGTCTCCGTCTTCGAGGAAACTTTTAATCTTGCGGACTTTAATGTTCAAATCGTTGTCGCTGATCTTGAGTCCAATTTTCATCGTTTTAAGCTCGGATTGTTTTTCACGGGCTTTTTTGCGATTTTTGGCCTCTTCTTTCATCTTTTGGTATTGGTATTTACCCCAATCGATGATTTTGACAACGGGCGGGTCGGCATTAGCTGCGATTTCAACTAAGTCAACTCCTTGTTCGCGAGCGAGAGCCTGAGCGTCTTTGCTCGACATGATGCCGAGTTGCTCTCCATTAGTACCAATAACGCGGACAGAAGGGTAACGGATTTCTCCGTTGAGTTTTGTGCGTGATGTTCTACTAATGGTTTAATTCCTTTCGCTTAACTTTGAACTGAGACCATTATAACAAATTTTACAGGGAATTACAAGCGCAATGTTGTGTTTTTGAAGTGAATTGTGTGGGAGTTTGGTGTCAATTGACGATTATTTGGGTGGGTGCTCGCGAAAAGTAAGTGCTTCAGCGATGTGTTCTGGAGTGATGATGTCGGATTCGTCGAGGTCGGCGATGGTTTGGGCGAGTTTGACGGTTTTGAAATAGCCGCGAGCGGAGAGATCAAGCTTATTTATGGCGGTTTGGAGAAGTTGCTCGGCGGAGTTTGAGAGCTGAAGGAAGTGGCTGATTTCTGGAGGCGACAAAGAGCTATTGTATTTTCCGGATTGATGGTAGCGTTTGGCTTGGCGAGTATGGGCAATATTGATTTGGGCCTGGGCATTAAGATGCTCTGTGCCTGTTTTGTTATTTTTGACAACGGTAGGTAGAAGGTCTTGGTTTGAGAGTTTTTTGACCTGAACGAGAAGGTCGATGCGATCAAGGATGGGGCCAGAGAGGCGTTTCTGGTAATTGGAGATTTGGGCGGGGTGGCAAGTACAGAGGTGGTCGGGGTCGCCAAAATAGCCGCAGGGACAGGGGTTCATGGTGCCAATGAGGATAAAACTGGCGGGGTAGGTAGCGTGGCTGCTCGCACGGGTGATAGTAATTTGCCCGTCTTCTAGGGGTTGGCGTAGTGATTCGAGGACTGGTCGGGTATATTCGGGGATTTCATCGAGGAAGAGGATGCCGCAGTGGGCGAGGGAGATTTCTCCGGGTAGGGCATTAGTGCCACCTCCGATGATGGCGGTAGTGCTGGCGGTGTGGTGCGGAGAGCGGAAAGGGCGTGTCGTAGGTACATCTGAATTGGTTTGCGTTAGCCCATGGAGCTTGGCGATCTCAATTTGTTCTTCGGGAGAGGGTGGCGGAAGGAGGTTTTGGCTGACTTTGGCGAGCATGGTTTTGCCTGAGCCTGGTGGGCCAGAGAATAGGAGGTTGTGGTTGCCAGCGATGGCTATGATAAGTGCGCGTTTGGCGAGAGCTTGCCCGTGGATGTGGTCTAATAGGTAAGAGGACTGGTTTACCTCTATTTTAGTATTTTTAACAACTGCCGGCTGAGTATCAGACAGGGAATCTGTTTCGGTATTTCTTACAACGGACAGGTTTTTATTAGAACTATTCTCTGTCGTATTATTTTTTACAACATTAGACTTATATTGTGATAAGTTTATGATATTTTCGTCTGTTTTTGTATTTTTTACAATGTTTGATGGCTCTGAATGTTTAGCTTTGGTGGATAACGATTCTTCATGTTCCACCCCAGAATAAGTATTTTTCACAACATGGCTTGAAACAGGGGTAGAGGGGGTTTGAGTACTAAAATTAGTGTTCAGGCTACTATTTTTGTATACAGGCAGCGGTTTTGCTCCTTTGAGGTGGAGAAAGAGTGCTTTGAGATCGCTAACACCTATGACGGTGGCTTTCGGGATGAGAGTGGCTTGAGGGAGATTGGCCGTAGGCACATAGATTTCTTTAAAGCCAGCAATAACGGCGGCCTCGACGATGTTTATGATGCCTCTGACGGGCTTTGTTTGGCCATTTAAGGACAATTCGCCGACGAAGAGCCGTTCGTGTAGGTCTCCGAGTAAAAGCTGCTGAGAAAGCACGAGAATGGCCAATGCAATGGGTAAATCGAGGTGCGTACCGTCTTTGGCGAGTTCGGCGGGAGCAAGATTGATCGTGACGCGTTTATCAGGGAATCGAAAGCCAGAATTAACGAGCGCAGCGCGAACGCGTTCGCGAGCTTCTGAGACGGTTTTATTAGCCATGCCGACGATATTGAAGGTGGGGAGACTACGACTGACGTCGCCTTCGACTTCTACCAGGCGACCGTCATAACCTTGGGGGATGGCGGAATATACTTTTGCAATCATGCGCTTAGCCTAGTGGAAATATTAGGAAAATGCAACCCCTGCCGGTTTTGTATCTGTTAAAGTAATTTTTACAACTACCGTATAAAATGTTTAATGATAAGCGCATTGTATCAGTTTTAGTATTTCTGACAACGATTTACTTGAAACTTCTTGCGCTTCTCTAGTAACTGTAGTATGATAGGGCTAGTTGGGGCTGACAAAGCTTAGACGAATAATTAACAGATATCAGGCACGTCGAGTAATACCGTAAGTATTGTTAATAAGTGCAAAGAACACTAACAAGCATGTGCTTTACGCACCTGCGTTTGCTTAAAGATATAATATTTTAAGCTGGTCTGAGGCCGAGTCTCCGTAGGTCGAGGATTATTAGATTACGGCGATAAGATGAGAGGGTGATCGTCTCGATTCCGACAATCTAGATCAGGGTACCTATAGTTTCGTCTATTGCAGCTATAGGATTATACCGACGAAACAGTAGACTAAGCGTGTAGAATGGTATCATGGAGGTTTTTCGGACCCGGAGGCAGTATCCGGCAGCTCCACCAACGAGTTTTTGAGACCGCTTTCGCGAATGTGAGGGCGGTTTTTGTATGGTTGGATGTGGGTCATGGTGGTCGAGTTGCGTGGGAATGTCGTCGATTTGGCGGCGGAGTTGTAGCAGAAGGCTCTAAAATATCCTGTGGAAAACTCCACAAAAAATCATAAAAAAATTATACAAAAAGTGGTTGACTTAAGCGTTTTGTCGGCATATAATAGGGATAGTTCCTGAACAAAAATGTTATACAAGGAACCAAAAATAAAAATAGTTCAAAAACTCCCGAAAGGGAGCTCCAAAAAATAACTCCACACTCTACGAAAGACCGGTTTTCCTCGCAGTTACCGGTCTTTCTTCTTGGTTTTAGGGGTGCTAATGGAAGATAGGGCTTCCATTTTTTTGTTATTTTACGACTTGAGCGAGGTGTATAGGGAATTGTAGCGTATTGTAGTGTATTGTTGTAAGGTTTACAACATAGATATTGAGTAGTTATAACAGATATAAAATAGGTAATGTTGTAATAATAACAACGTTATTTCGCGCAAAAAGTATTGAAATTTTAGCATAAGCGTGCTATGATGAAGACAGTTCAAAAAGAACACAAAAACGAAAAATAAAATTGTAGATTAACAAGCCATAACATAAGCGCAAGCGATTCTAGAAACCTTCGGTGGACATTCCACGAGCGAAAAGGTAATTTCTAGCCATAAATTACACTCTTAGGAATTACCTGGAGCTTGCGGAATTGCCAAAGGCAGTTTCCTTGAGGTGACGCAGAAGTGAGAGATTTTCAGTAAATAGGGAATCTTCTTCCGCTAAGCTTCAAGGTCAGCAAGCGACCTTGAGGAGTAAATAGGCTAACCCCTATTCACTTCACTAGGGCGATCGTTCGCCGTCCTCCCGCGCAAGCGGTAATGTGGGCGAAGGGCGGGGTCGTCCGAAAGGAACACTCTACACCCTTTCCAGAGCCTGCAGGGACTAGCTGATACGATCGCCCCGATGGAACCGAAAGACTGTTCTAGAGCGTGGTTTTCACGCAACAGAATAGCCTTGAGGCTCCTAGGGGTGCCCTAGCTGAACCAAAAATTGTCAGAAGGTAATTAGACGCGAAGCGCATTGGAAACATTCACTGTTCGTACATTGACACAAGAAATAACAGGGGATGAGGCCAATTGGACATATGCCCCACTAGATGTGGAGCGGTCAACAATAGAGAATGGGCAGAGTTGTGGCCCAAAGTAACGATGTTTTAACGCCAGATAACTCACCCATTCTCACCTAGAATAGATACACTTCGCTCTGGGACGGAGCCAAAGGTTTCTCGCAGGGCTAGCGTATCTATTCTGATAGTCTTTTTGAGGTAGGATTGAGACTGCCTCTGGTAGCTAGGCTGGTAGACCTAGGAAATTTGGGAGAAGTAAGCATCGTGCGGATGTTGTAGAAAATACTGATACAGATATATTGGCGGTTGTTGGTGTATATAGCGGGGAATGATGATGGGGATGGTTACTTCAACCATAAGGTTTTTGTGGTATAATAGGCTTATGCCAAAGCATTTAGTGCCGGTAATGAGTCTGTTAGCTGCTGTGATTTTGCTGGTGATGTTGAATTTTACGACGCCAGCCGGGGTGGGTCCGTTCGGTGTTTTGGTTTTTTTTACAACATTTTATATTTTGATGTTTGGAGTCGCACTAGCTTTGGTGCGGTTTTTTGCAAGGTTGACACGATCGCAACTAGGGAAGAAAGAGTATGTCTATGGGGCGGTAGTGGCGTTTGGGCCGATTATGCTGATGTTAGCACAGTCGATGGGGTCGATGAGCTGGTTGACGGTGGGGTTGACGGTTATATTCGTACTGTTGGGGTGCTTTTTAGTAAGTAAAAAGTAGTTTTGAACACTAATTTTATGATAAAATAAGCATATGAATAATGGTAGCCAGAGTCGGGAGAAGGTGCGAGCGCGGGATTTGACGGCGGAGATTGATCGGGCGACGGATTTGGCCATGCCGGCGGGCGCGGAAGATATGAGGCGTCGGGAGGCTATGCCTGCGATGCAGGCCGAAGCCGAGGTGCGGAATATGGAACAACCTGTGGGCTTTGGTAGAGAGGTTTTGTCGGCAGTAGGAGAAGTGGCGCGAGATGAGCGGGAGTTGACGCAGGCACAGGAATTTGTTGGGGAAGAGAGTAAGATCCAGACACGAGAGCGGTTGGCAGATGATTTGGAAGATGCGCGAAATGAGGCTGGAGAGGGTCTAGGCTTTGAAAATCGGATTGTCGCAAAAAATCAGGAGGGGGTGGCGCGAGTGGTAGCTCCGGAGGTGGATAAGTTAGCCAATCAGAAGAGCTTTCGGGTGAGTGATCTGGAGAGAATATATCGGCACGGAGTGAATACAACGTTGGGGATTTTCGGGCGGAGAATTGGAGACCGGAACTGATGTTGTATGCGATAGTTGGAATCGGGGTAGTAGTGTTCGCGGTGGGGATGGTTTGGGGAGTACATCTGAACAAAGAGCGGCGAGCGAAGAACTATGAGCGGGGATTAAAAATGGTGCCGATGTTGATTCATCTGCCACCATCGACCGATGACATTCAAGGTGGGGGGCGAGATGAACGAGATGTGACGAATGAAGCGTTAAGTCAGGCGCAGGTGATGTATTCGATTATTGCGTCGACTGTGACGAAAGGGTTTAAGAGTAAAGTTTTTGGGCAGCGACATATTTCGTTTGAAATTGTGGCGGCGAACGGATTGATTAAGTACTATGCGGTAGTGCCGGCGGTGATTACGGAGACGGTGAAGCAGGCGGTGATTTCGGCGTATCCGTCGGCGCGGCTGGAGGAGATTGAGCAAGATAGTATTTTCGCGCAGGAGATTACGACCGACCAAATTGCGGGTGGGGAGATGCGACTGAAAAAAGATTTTGTATATCCGATTAATACATATGAAGACACGCAGCGGGATGCAAGTCTCGCGATTTTGAATGCGATGTCGGTGACGAAAAATGGGGAAGGTTTGGCGATGCAGCTGTTGTTTCGGCCGACGGACGGGGGTTGGATAAAAAAATCGACCGACTGGGTACAAAATATAAAAGATGGTAAAAAAAGTGGGGATACGGGGCGGAAGATTGTGGCGGGGATTTTTACATTGATCAAGGATTTTGTACAAGCGTTTGTGCATCCGCCAGAACATGATGATGAAAATAAAGAGACGCTCTCGAATTTGCAGCAAGAAGAAATTGGCGTAATCGAAAATAAGACAAAATATCCGGGATTTGAAACGCTGGTGCGGGTGGTGGCGAGCGCGAGTACGAAGGAACGGTCGGAGGCGATGCTATCGGGGCTGGTGGCGGCGTTTTCGCAGTTTGATTCGCAAAGTTATAATGGTTTTCAATATGATATATTGAAGGATCCGCGGAAGTTGGCGGTAGATTATATATTTCGGTTGTTTCCGCAGGGAACGAAAGAGAATGTCTTAAATAGCGTGGAGCTGGCGTCGATTTTTCACTTGCCGGCGCAGAATGCAATTCCAACTTCGCAGGTGCAGCGGCAGGCGACGAAGCAGGTGGATGGGCCGGCGAAGTTGGTGGATGAGGGGGTATTGCTTGGAGTAAATGAGTTCCGCGGAGTGCAGAAAGAAATACGGCTGAGCGAAAATGACCGGCGGCGGCATACGTATGTCATCGGGTCGACGGGTATGGGTAAATCGGTGTTATTGACGAATGTAGCGTATCAGGATATGTTGGATGGGCGAGGGTTTGCCTTTATTGATCCACATGGGGATGCGGTGGAGCTTCTGCTCTCAAAGGTGCCGGAGGAGAGAATAGACGATGTAATATATTTTGAGCCGGCGGACATTGAACATCCGATTGGTATGAATATGTTCGAATATACGAGTGAGGATCAGAAGGATTTCATCGTACAGGAGGGGATTTCGATGCTCACGAGCCTGTTTGACCCGAATAATCAGGGGTATTTTGGACCGCGTGGGCAGCATATGTTTCGGAATGCGGCATTGCTGCTAATGGCGGATCCGAATGGGGCGACATTTATTGATATTCCGCAGTGTTTTACGGATCCGGAGTTTGTGAAGAGTAAGCTGAAATATGTGAAGGATAAGGCGGTGTATGATTACTGGACGAAGGAATTTCCGGCTTCGCAAAAAAGCAATGACGCGGGAGAGGTTATAACGTGGTTCTCGTCGAAATGGGGGCCGTTCCTGTCGAATACGATTATGCGGAATATTCTTGGGCAGGCGAAGAGTGGTTTTAATATTCGGCAGATTATGGATGAGAAGAAGATTTTCTTGGTGAACCTGTCGAAAGGGAAGTTGGGGGATATTAACTCGAACTTGTTGGGTATGATTTTGGTGATGAAGTTCCAGCAGGCGGCAATGAGCCGGGCGGATATTCCGGAGGATGAACGGAAAGATTTTTGTCTCTTTGTCGATGAGTTTCAAAACTTCGCGACGGAGAGTTTTGAGAGTATTTTGAGCGAGGCGAGGAAGTACAGGTTAAATCTATTCTTGGCGAATCAGTTTATGACGCAGCTCACAGATAAGATTCGGGAGGGGATTCTAGGGAACGTGGGGACGATTATGTCGGGGCGGCTTGGGGTGACGGATGCGGAGCTGATGGAAAAAGCGTTTACGCCGGTGTTTAATGCGGAGGATTTGCATAAGCAAGGGAACTATCAGGCGATTGCGACGGTGATGATGTATAATATCCCAAGTGCGCCGTTCACGATGAGTTTGTTGCCGCCGATGGGTGAGCCGAATCCGCAGCTGATGGAGAGTATGAAGGCGTATACGGCGGCGCGGTATGGGCGGACGCGAACGGAAGTTGAGCAAGAGATTCAGGAGAGATGGAAGACACAGAAGACGGAAGTGGCAGAGCTGAATGGCGGTATGGGAGGTGCGGGCGCTACGGATTCCGCGAACGCCGCGAATGAGAAAGTTGGTTTTTTGGAGAGCTGGAGGAGGAAGAAGGCGGAAATTGGCGCCGGTAGGGAAGAGGTGGCTGAGATAGAAGAAGTTGAGGCGGATGAGATTTTGGAGCCGAAGGATACGGGAGAGGCTAAGGAAGAAGTGGATGAGACGGTGTTTAAGGTAAGGTGATGGGGTTTCGTGTTTCATAATCTTTCTAGTTAACCTGGCTATATTACTTTAGTTATACTTTCTGGAATGGGAGCTTCGCGCCAGGATGAGGGTTTGAGTTTTACCTGACGGTCGCAAGAGTTCCACGGACGTAACCGTGCTGACTCTTGCTAAAACTCAAACCCTCATCTTTGGCTTAGCTCTTTTATATTCCAGAAAGTATAGCTAAAGTAATATAGTCTGCTTAATTAAGCATTATAAAACGCCAAGTTCTCTCTGTTGATATGTGGTTGAACTTGTACGTGGTGTACAAGTTGGAATTTACCACTCACTTTTGTCCGTAGCGGGTACGTCGGTTTATATTATGGTCAGGTAAGAGCCGTCGGCGAAATTAGTTATAACTGGTCATGTACGGCTGGTTCAATTAACAATGCTTATTATTTAGGTATAACGTTTGATAACGTTAATCCATCGGGTAACGATATCCGTCGTGATAGTATCCCCCTCCGCTGCCTCTACCCAGGTAGTGCCTAATGGAGGAAAGCGGAAGTATAAAACATCGGTCTAGAAATCAAGGCAGCGAGGGGATGAGTTACTTATTTACTTTATTGGTAGATTTCTTCAAGAAGCCCGGCTTGAGAGACTTATGTTGTACGCTTCGTACGATTATCCAAGGTATGGCCGCAATCATCCCAACCGATAGTGCAATCAGTAAGAGCATCATCCCGAAGACTAATATCATGCACCACTTAATTGGAAAAACAATTACCCAATACCATAAGCCCCTGCCTGATCCGCGACGCCCGCTATTTTGGACGCGGTTCCATCTCTGCAGGGCAGTCATAATCGCGACCATGCTACTATCCATATGCATATTATACCATCATGGGGGTTCGTAAAAGGCTAGTGAAATAGGCAAGTCGAAAGGGTACAGCAATCGTTAGCGGCGGCGGAGGGACCGACCGACGTAACGATTGTTAGCACCTGATGGAGTAATACCTGTAGTGTCGAAATATAGGAAATATGCTCCGTTAGCTGAGCTTGACGTACGTGACCAGCCGTAGCTATGATAACCGACGTAGTCGGCATAGCCGTAATGTAGATTAACTCCTCCGCTACGGACAAAAGCCAATGGTAACTGTACTATGGTGGTGGCGCCGGAGGAGGTGGCAGATTCATGGTAGAATAAGGCTGTGGATGCTTTTAGTATGTCCATGGAAACTATCGGTAGTCATTGAGGTCAAGCTCCAATTGCCGTAAGTTTCCTATAATCAAAGATCGTGAAGCCCTTCTTTCTAACTTCAAGGGAGAATGATGGAAGATTTGTCATCTAATATAGCTACGGTTATGTTATGAATAAAAGGGCTTCTTTACCTGCGTTTTGTTTTTGGCTTTTGTCCGTAGCGGGAACGTGAATATTAACGACGGCAGAGTTAACTACGTCGGCGAGTGGGGCTGGGATTGGTCGCGTACTTCTAGATCGTCTACGAACGCTTACAACTTGCAGTTCGGCGTATCCGATATCAACCCGTCAAACAACAACAATCGTTGGAACGGTTTCCCCCTCCGCTGGGGTGGCCGCGGTGCGGTGCCGATCTTTGAGATTTTAGGTGGTTATTTTTAATATATAAAGCATAGTGGTTGTGGTATAATGGAGACAAACAAAAAGAGTGTGAGGAAACGGGGAAGATTGTTGTAGACGTTGGGTGAGGACGGCGGTTTTGAATTTTTTGGGACGCTATGTGGCGTGTTAGGATGTTTTTGGTATGATTTTGGAGTTTAAAAACGTGAGGATTTTGGCGAAAAATGATGTAAGACATTTGATGTACAATGTATGTACATATGATATAATTTGTATGTAATATGTATTGACATTGTATGTACATAGGTCGAGAGGGAGGAACGGCAGAAAATGAGGTTTGTAAGACGTTGTATGTACAATGTACAACGTATGTAATGTCAGTGTATTGTAATTGTAATGCAAATGTATTACAATAATGAAAAGGGAAGGGAGAAAAAGATGGCAAAGAAGGCTAGGGTAGAAACAGAGGTGATGGAAAAGCCACAGGAGACGAAAAAAGTGGCGGCGACGGAGAAGATGACGTCGGTGACTTTTCGGACGCGGTTGGTGCAGAAAAAGAAGGCGGAGAAGATTTTTGAAGACATGGGGATTAGTACGAGCGCGGCGTTGAATATGTTTTTGGCGCAGGTGGTGCGAGATAAAGGCATGCCGTTTTTGCCGAGTACGGTGAAGAAGAGCGGTGCGGCGAGCGAGAAGGAAGAGGGGGATCCGAATGCGGGGTTTATTGCTCTGGAAGAACTTTGGGACGAGCTTTAGTCTGCTATTAGTCATAGGGTGACGCTTGACCTTTAAGGGAAAGTGCGATAAGATATAGAGGTAAATAAGTTGAGGTAACTCTATGTCAGCAAAACAAACAAGCGATGGGCACGAATATGACAGTTCACAAATTCAGGTACTAGAGGGTCTGGAGCATGTCCGGATTCGGCCGGGGATGTATATCGGTTCGACGGGTTTTGACGGCTTGCATCATTTGCTGAAAGAGATTGCGGACAACTCGATTGATGAGGCGATTGCGGGATTCTGTACGCGGGTAGATATTACGGTTTTGGCGGATGGGGGGATTCGGGTAGATGACAATGGTCGTGGGATTCCGGTAGATATTCATCCGAAGACGGGGAAGTCGACGCTGGAGACGGTGCTGACGGTTTTAAACGCTGGTGGTAAGTTTGGCGGGGGCGGATATAAAGTGTCGTCGGGTCTGCACGGTGTGGGGTCGTCGGTGGTGAACGCGCTTTCGACGAAGATGATTGCGGAAGTGCGGAAGAACGGTAAGGTACACCATGTGGAGTTCGCAGATGGGGGAAAGACGCAAGGAAAAGGCTTGGAAGTAGTTGGCGAGACGAAGGGAACGGGAACGTCGATTACGTTTTATCCAGATCCGACGATTTTCAAGGAAACGACGACTTTTGATTATAATTGGATTTCAAACTATGCACGGCATCAGGCGTATCTGACGAAAGGCGTATTGATTACGGTCAAGGATGAGCGGAACGGGGCGCGCGAGAGTTTTTACTTTGAAGGCGGGATTCGGAGTTATGTGCGGCGGCTGAATGAGGGGAAGGAAGTACTGTCGGATGATATTTTCTATGTAGAGAAGAAGATTGAGGATTCGGAAGTTGAGGTAGCGTTGCAATATAATGATACGTATGCCGAGACGATTAAGCCGTTTGCGAATAACGTTTTGACGCCGGATGGTGGTATGCATGTGGTTGGATTCCGCACGGCGATGACGCGAGTAGTGAATGATTACGCGCGGAAGAATGGGCTGCTGAAAGAAAAAGAGCCGAACTTGACGGGGGATGATATTAAGGAAGGTTTGACGGCGGTGATTTTGGTGAAGTTGCCAGATCCGCAGTTTGAGGGGCAGACGAAGAATAAACTCGGAAATCCAGAAGTACGAGGATACGTCGACAAGGTCATGACGGAGTATTTTGGGTATTATCTGGAAGAGAATCCGGCAATTGCGAAGAAGATTATCGGTAAGGCGACATTGGCGGCGCGAGCAAGGAAAGCGGCGCGGGCGGCGCGCGATAATGTAATCCGGAAGGGGGCGTTTGAGGGGTTGAACTTGCCGTCGAAGTTGGCGGATTGTTCGAGTCGTGATCGGAGCGAGTGTGAGCTGTTTATCGTAGAGGGTAATTCGGCAGCAGGTAGCGCGAAAGAAGGACGGAATCCGAAGATTCAGGCGATTCTGCCGTTACGTGGTAAGGTATTGAATACCGAGCGGGCGCGGTTGGATAAGATGCTAGCGAATCAGGAGCTAGTAAGCTTGATTAAAGGTTTGGGTGTGGGGATTGGTGACCAATTTGACCTTGGTGGGCTCAGGTATGACAAGATTGTGTTTATGACCGATGCCGATGTTGATGGTTTGCATATTGCGACGCTACTGATGACATTCTTTTTCCGGTATATGCCAGAGGTGATTAAGGCGGGGCATGTGTATTTGGCGAAGCCGCCGTTGTTTGGTTTGACAAAGGGAACGGGAAGTAATCGGAAGATTGACTATGTGTATGATGAGGTGGCGCTGGAGCAGAAGTTGACGGAGAAGATCGAGGAACGGAAGGCGGCGGGAACGAAGATCGATCCGACACAAGAGAGGTTCAAGCAGGCAGGTTATACGGCGCAGAATCGGTTTAAGGGTCTTGGTGAGATGGACGCGAAGCAACTTTGGGAGACGACGATGGATCCGGAGAATCGGATTCTGGTGCAAGTACATATTGACGATGCGGAGAAGTGTGATGCGGTATTCACAAAGTTGATGGGCGATCAAGTGGATCTCAGGAAAAACTTTATTCAGGCGGGGGCAGCGACAGTTGACCTTGATGAGTTGGACTTTTAAGGAAAGGAGTAGGGTCGTATGGCAAGTGATGAGAAGAGTAGAGGGGCAGAACCAGAAAAAAATGAGAATGAACTTGTTCCGCAGGGACAAGTTGAGAAGGATGTGACGGTCGAGGGGGAAGTGGTCGAAGCGCAGGTTGTAGACGGGGTAGAGAGGCGCGACGTCGAGAGTACGATGGAGAGTTATTTCTTGCGGTATTCGATGTCGGTGATTATTGACCGGGCGCTTCCGGATGTAAGGGATGGTTTGAAGCCAGTGAATCGTCGTATATTATATGCGATGAATAAAAATGGCTGGAAGGCGCCACATGCGACGGTGAAGTCGGCGAGGATTGTGGGTGAGGTGATGGGTAAGTATCACCCGCATGGTGATTCGTCGATTTATGATGCGATGGTGAATTTGGCGCAGAATTGGAAAATGCGCTATACGTTAGTCGAGGGTCAAGGTAACTTTGGCTCGATGGACGGTGATGAGGCGGCGGCGTCGAGGTATACTGAGGCACGGATGGACAAGGTGGGGGCGGAACTTTTGACGGATATTGAGAAAGAAACGGTAGATTTCCGGGACAACTTTGATGGTAGTGAGCAAGAGCCGGTGGTGTTGCCAGCGGCGGTGCCGAATATTTTGCTGAATGGACAGATGGGGATTGCGGTCGGGATGGCGACGAATATTCCGCCACATAACATGACAGAAGTGATTAATGCGACGGTGGCGCAGATCGATGATCCAGAAATTAGCTTGGACGGGTTGATGCAGCATGTTAAGGGGCCGGATTTTCCGACGGGGGCGGAGGTTTATGGCGGTGCACCGATGAAGCAGGCTTATGCGACAGGCAAGGGCTCAGTGACGATTCGAGCAGTGGCGCAGATTGAAGAGAAGAAGAACGGCCGGTATCAGATTGTGATTACGGAAGTGCCGTATGGGATGAGTAAGGAAGGTTTCATCGAGAAGGTTAGAGAGTTGGTACTGGCAAAGAAGTTAGACCATATTGCGGATGCGCGGGATGAGAGCGCGCGGGGGAAGATTCGAGTCGTAGTTGAACTGAAGAAGGACGCGTTCCCGAAGAAGATTTTGAATCAGTTGTATCGGATGACGCAGCTCCAGACGGCGTTCCATTATAATATGTTGGCGTTGGTAGACGGAGTGCAGCCGCGGATTTTGGGTCTGAAGGAGATTTTGGCGGAATTTATTAAACATCGGCAGAAAGTCGTGCGACGCAGGACGGAGTATGATCTGCGCAAAGCGAAGGAGCGGGCGCATATCTTGGAGGGGTTGAAGATCGCTCTGGACAATATTGACGAAGTGATTAAGACGATTCGCGAAAGTTATGATGATGCCGATAAGCGACTCATGGAGCGGTTTGGTCTAAGCGAGATTCAGGCGGCGGCGATTCTCGCGATGCAGCTGCGCAGGTTGCAAGGACTCGAACGCGATAAGATTGAAAATGAATTGAATGAACTTTTGAAGCAGATTGCGGAATATGAGAGGATTTTGGCGAGTGAGAGTGAGATTCTGCGGGTTGTGAAAGAAGAGCTGATTGCAATGCGGGATAAGTTTGGCGATGAACGGCGGAGCAAGATTATTAATCATGAAGTGGGGAAGTTCTCGGAAGAGGAGTTGATTCCGGACGAGGAAAGTGTGATCTTGATGACGCTAGAGGGGTATATGAAGCGAGTGTCGCAGGGCGATTTCAAGCGTCAGAATAGAGGTGGTAAAGGAAAGCGCGGAATGACGACGAAAGATGAAGACGTGATTGCGCAGATTGTGACGGCAAGTTCGCACGATTATTTGCTATTTTTCACGAATCAAGGTCGGATTTTCCGGATGAAAGCGTATGAGGTTCCGCAGGCGTCGCTGACGGCGAAGGGCACGGCGGCAGTGAATTTGCTGAATATGCATCCAGACGAGAAAGTGACAAGTATTGTTAAACAAGGGGCGGATCCGAGTGGATATTTGTTCATGACGACGAAGAAGGGTACGATTAAGAAGACGGCTGTGAAAGAGTTCTTGAATCTGCGGACGAATGGGATGATTGCGATTAAGCTTGATCCGGGGGACGAACTGATGTGGATACAGGAGACGACTGGGGCGAATGATGTAGTGATTTCGACTTCGGCGGGGCAGGCGATGCGGTTTAACGAGAAAGATGTGCGTAGTATGGGGCGGAGTGCGAAAGGAGTGAGGGGAATTAGGCTGAGGCCGAAAGATGAGATAGTCGGTATGGACATCGTCAGAGATGAGGGGCAGAAATTGCTGGTCATGTCGGCAAATGGATACGGTAAGGCTACCGAGGCGAAGAATTTCCCAGTGCATAAGCGAGGTGGGGTGGGGATTAAGGTTGCGAGTGTAACGGCGAAGACAGGGAATATCGTGGCGGTACATACGCTGGATCCAGCAGCGAAAGAAGTAATCATGATGTCGAATAAGGGGCAGGCGATCCGAGTAGCGGTAAAGGAGATCCCAACACTTGGTCGGGCGGCGCAAGGGGTGAGGATTATGAAGATGAATGAGGGGGATTCGGTGGCGAGCCTTGGGATTGTGTTGCCGGACGAGGAAGAAGAGAAAGAGTAGGGGGAATGGGGGGAAAGCGCATGGGTGGGATGCGCTTTTTTGGTGGGTTATACTTAATTTAGTTAAAATGCCTATATTACCCTAGCTATACTTTCTGGAATGGGACGTTTCACGTCTGATTTTAGGCTTCAGTTTTTCCTACGGATTGCAAAAAGTTCCGCAGAACAAGTTTGCGCTGACTTTTTGCTAAAACTGAAGCCTAAAATCCGGTTCAACGCCTTTATATTCCAGAAAGTATAGCTAAAGTAATATGGTCTGCTTAATTAAGGATTATAGAACATTAATTCACCTCCGTCAGAGTAAGGTTGAACTTGTAACAGAGGAACAAGTTGGACGTTTGTTGGGTTAGAGTCAGCGGAGGGGGCGACCAGCAAAACGCATGTTGGTACTTGATGGGTCGACATTATCAGTGTAGATAAATAAGTCATAGGCATTATTCGGTGAATTCGCCGTACGCGACCACAGCTGAGCATAGCGCCCAACATACCACACCGCGCTAGCATCAAGATATACAATCCCGCTACGGACAAAAGCCAATGGTAACTGTACTATGGTGGTGGCGCCGGAGGTACCGACATTATAGGTAAAATGTAGTTTTTGATTGAATTTATACTTGCTAAAAATTTTAATTTTATGCTAATCTGGCTGCAGGGCGGCATAACTTTGGCAAAAGCATCAGTAAGTTAAAAATGGGGAAAGGAGGGAGAGGTCTATGATGATTAAGTTCCGAATTTGGCGCTTTGCGTTCGAATTTACTCTACTGAAAATCAAAGTTACCGTCGTTTCCAAGAAGAAGCGGCGGTAACTAAAAGCATCGTAACTCCATTCTCTCAAATTAAAAGGGTAATGTCAAGGGGACTGTCGCCCCCCCCTTGCTACGGGCGTCGCCTCGAAAAAGAAAATGACTTTTCTTTTTGCTCGGCTCCTACGTAGTTCAAGGGCGTTCCGCCCTGTTGTTGGACGCGTCGCTCAGAAGTTTTTGTTGTTTTTTGATATTTCTTGTTTCGATAACAAGGGGGAAGTGCTATAATATATAGTATTGGAGGGGGTAATTCTATCCGTAAGACGCCGTTGTGCGTCTTTATTCCTCTTATGCTTATACGTCGGCTTTTACCAAAATTAAAATTTTGGTAAAAGCATCTATCTGCCCAAGTGGTAATGGCGGGAACTGGGTATTGCCCCTTAGTGGAACAGCGAACAACAACGTATCTGGAAGTTTCTATAATCTGCTGAACCAGTATAATGCAACCAGCGGCACCACCGGCGCCACCACCATAGTACAGTTACCATTGGCTTTTGTCCGTAGCGGCTATGTTAGTCTGTACAACGGTCAGGCTAGGAACGCCGGCGAGTACGGCTACGGCTGGTCGCGTACGGCCAGCAATAATCCTAACTACGCCTACTACCTGGGCATGAATACTACTAACGTCAATCCGTCAAACTACGGCAATCGTGGCAACGGTTTCCCCCTCCGCTGCCTCTACTCAGGTAGTGCCTAATGGAGAAAAAGGAAG
>CALBZW010000010.1 GCA_937889535.1 uncultured Candidatus Saccharibacteria bacterium
ACCGGTGTACGCGGTTTTGCAGACCGCTGCGTCACCACTCCGCCACAGTGCCATAACTTTATTCTAGCATAGTTCTACGAAAATGCCTACCTGACATAAGAATCTAGTTTATCATAACCGCAGCTTAAACTGTATTATAATAGATACATGAATAGACGATTAGAGTTGATAACTGGCGTTCTAGGCGTCCTATGCCTGGCGCTAATAATTGGCCATATGGTCATTCAGAATGGGCGTACGCCAGAGGATGATTTAGAGGATTTAAATCAAGTAGAGGAAGTTAAGTCTAATATGTCTTCGAAAGATGAAATTATAGACAGGTTCGTAGCTGCATATAATGCCAGATATAGTGATAAAATTACCAATATAAAGCGAGGAAATATACGAACAAAATATTCTGGCGCCATAAAAGGCTATTCTATTAACATAATAAACGCTAATAATGCCGCCGCAGAATCATTTAATGTTACGATCAATAACAAACACGAGGAGTCATGCTCTGATACCATATATGAAATATATGGTAATCTTTTAAAGATTCTAGATGAATCCCTTACAGATACACAGATATACGATAGTATATCGACTTTAAAAAATACACAGCAACTCAGCCAATTCCAGCTTAACGATATCAGCGTCGACTATATACCTATGGTTGACCAACCATGCCAAGCAGCATCTCGTCTGGACATACAAAGTAAGAACTACAAATGACCTACTTTCTCGCCAAAATAAGACACTACGCCATTAGCGACATACCCGCTACAGACAAAAGTGAGTGGTAATTTCATTCTTGCTCAAACCCGCCCGATATGCTATACTCAATACAAATGCGGGCGTAGCTCAGTTGTTTAGAGCGCTTCCTTGCCAAGGAAGAGGTCGAGAGTTAGAGTCTCTTCGCCCGCACCAGATTAGTTTTATCCGAACACTCCTAGAAATAGGAGTGTTCTTGTGTCATAGGTTAAAGATCGGCACCGCAACCGGCCACGCCTCCAGCGGAGGGGGAAACCGTTGTAACGATTGTTGTTGTTTGACGGGTTGACATTGCTAGTATTGAATAACAAGCGATAGGCGTTGGTGGTCGAGTACGCTGTACGCGACCAGATATTACCCTCATTACCTCCACCATACAGACCATCTACATATAGCAACACCCCGCTACGGACAAAAGCCAAAAACAGTCGCAAAATTAAAATAAGAAGCTCCTCTACCTGACCTCAGCCTTAGCCTAGGTCAATCCACTATCCTCTTTTTTGCTCACCTTGCCTAAAGAGGGGGCTTCACGATCTTTGAAAACGAAAACACCTGACGGCTGGAGCTTGACCTCAATAACTGGCAGTAGTTTCCATGGACGACGCGATCCACTTTTCTATTCTACCAAAAATTCCCATCAAGAAAAAAGGACGCCATTTCAAACGTCCAAAATTTTCCTGGGGAGGGTGGCTATGGGAGCCACAGAAATTACAAGGGTCGCAGAAGTCTATAGAACCTACAGACCAATAATTTCAACTGCACGCTCATAAGCCACTTTTGCCTCTGGAAAGATCCCCTGACGCATCATTACCAAAAACTCTAATGACGCCATCTCCTCTGGCCCAGTGATTTCGTACTCGGGCCCGAGTAGCCTTGGATTGCGAATCAATCGCAATCCTTCCACTGCAATTTGCATTAACTGTTCCTGATGGCTCACTCTGTCTAGAGTCGCCCGTTTCGTATCTGTTATAGCCTCACTTGCCAATACGACCGTCAGCGTTCGAATATCGACGAGATAATCTTTTAGCCGTACTGGCGCTGACATGCCGTGGTCATGCATTAAAGTTGTCAAACTCAAAATCTGCGCCACTGCTCCCAACCCCTGGCGTGGAGCTAACCGTACTTTTGCTAAGGATTGAGTTTTCTCCATTTGCACCCCCGGCAACCAAATCTGCTTCTTCATGAATTACCACCTCCTAAGATCGTAATGTTCCACACCCCATACCACCATTATATCACACATTATCAAAAAAGTCAATAGAAAACACCGCTTTTGCCCGTCAACGTCAGCCGGGATATGTTATAATATCAGTGTTGAGAATACATTTGAAGAACCGCTTAGCTTTGTAATGGGCTAATGTTGTCGGAGCTAAGTCTTCAAGTGTGTTCTCAACAAATACATCTTAACATTAGCCCATTTCGGGCAGAAAGTGAGTCACATGACACAAACTAAATCCGACAAAACCAAAGCCAAATCTAACCTGTTTCACAATCCTAAACTCCTTATCGGTAGTATCATCGGCGCCGTTGCCGTAATCGCGACCATTGTCGCCATTATCATCGTCGCACTAAATTCCGGTTCTAAAGAATACAGTTTTAGTTCCCCGAAAGACCTCAAAGAGTATGTTGAATTAGACAAGGGTATCTATAAGGCTGAAATTTCTTTCATTGACGGATTATCGGATAAAAAGACTGAAGATTTGAAGCCCTATAGTCTCGCGAAGCTTCAAAGTCTTACGGTAGTTGCCTGTAAAATTACCGTTGACGACAAAAATCTCTTCGAGACAGTTCTAGTTGGCTCTAATAGTAATATCTTCTATCAATATGGCGACAAAAACAAACCCAGCGAAACTTTTGAGATTACTGAGAAGAAGAATTACGCTATTGAGTGCATGACTGATTATGACTATAACGATGCTCAGCGTGAGGCCGCTAAAAACACTACTGACCTCTATACGATTACCATCACAAAACAACAAAAGTAATAAAAACTTTCCCAGTACTAATCAAGCCTAGCCTAGGCTTGATTTTTTGATTACGCTTATGTATAATTCACAACAAGATTAATTAAACAAGGAAAAACAAATGCCAAACAACAAAACTCCAAGAATCCCGAGCGAATACACTCCAATCTCGATGTGGGGTTATTTTGGTTATCAAATCCTCTTCTCGATTCCGGTCATTGGCTGGATCTTTATTATCGTCTTCGCACTCACCGCGCCGAATCAAAACCTCAAAAACTTCGCTCGTTCTCAGTTCTGCGTCATGATTCTTTGGCTCTTCTTAGTCGTTATTATGGCTACTAGTGGCCTCTTTGTCTCCATGATGCAAAATCTCATGTAGCCAAACCCCAGTCTTTGCTATATAATAGTCCTATAACTTAGGAGAAAATATGATTCCATTGATTATCATTCTTGTCATCGTCGTGATCATAATCGCTGCGATTTGGGCGACTTACAACAGCTTGGTCAAGCTCGACGAGCGCGTGAACGAAGCTTGGTCTGACATTACGGTGCAGCTCAAGCGTCGTGCCGACTTAATCCCGAACCTCGTTGAGGTTGTCAAGGGTTACGCTAAGCACGAGAGTAGTGCGATCAAGGATGTCTCTGAGGCTCGTGCGAAGATGATGGGTGTGCGTAGTGTCTCGGATAAGGCTGCTGCCGACAATTCCTTGACCGGCGCCCTGTCGCGTCTCATGGCTGTCACTGAGGCTTATCCGGAGCTGAAGGCGAACACAAACTTCCAGCAGCTCACCAGTGAAATTTCCGACACCGAGGACAAGATTCAGGCCGCTCGCCGCTTTTACAATGCCGGTGCGAAGGAATTGAATACTAAAATTAAACTCTTCCCGTCAAACATCATTAATAATCTCGTCGGTCATTTCAAGCCTCGTGATTATTATGAAGTTGCCGAAAGTGAAAAGGAGAAAATTGACAAAGCTCCCGAAGTTAAATTTGATTAACGGAGTTGTTGGCGCTATTGCATGACGCAGTAGCGCCTTTCAGGAATTATGTACAAGCAAATTGCCGCCAACAAGCGAAACACTGTCTTCATCATGCTCGGATTCGTAGCTTTTATCGCTGCGATTGGGGCAATTTTTGCCTATGTCTGGCATGATTGGTGGATTGTCGCCTACGTTCTCGTCATTGCGGCGATTTATGCGGTCTTTCAATATTTTGCTGCTAGCAGCCTTGCAACCGCAATGACCGGAGCGAAGGAGATTAAGAAGCGTGATAATCCGCGTCTCTATAATACCGTCGAAAATCTAGCGATTACCGCCGGGTTACCGATGCCCAAGGTTTACATTATCGACGACCCAGCGCCGAATGCTTTCGCAACTGGTCGCGATCCCGAACATGCGGTCGTCGCTGCGACTACTGGCCTACTGGACATTATGGATAATAAGGAACTCACCGCCGTCATGGCGCACGAAATGTCGCACGTGAAGAATTATGATATTCGCGTTTCGATGATTACTTTTGGTCTCGTCTGTGTCGTCGGTCTGATTGCCGACATGGGGATTCGCATGATGTGGCTGACTAGTAATCACGACGACGAGGACAGTAGCCCGATTGCGCTGATCGTTTTAGTTTTGACGTCGATTTTGGCGCCAGTCGCTGCCTCTGTGGCGCAGATGGCGGTTTCTCGTGAGCGCGAGTATTTGGCGGACGCTAGCGCTGCTCACCTCACCCGTTATCCCGAGGGCATGATTTCTGCTTTGAAGAAACTCGATACTCATGCTCGCCCGATGAAGCACCAAAATCCCGCGACCGAGGCCTTGTTTATTAATAATCCCCTGAAAAAGGGCATGCTAAGCAACTTGTTTAGTACCCATCCTCCAATCGAAAAACGCATTGAAAGGCTTGAACATGGCAAAAACACCTTCTAGGAAGCACAGAGAAGACGCTAGCGGCAAGGGAAGAACGAAAGCGCCGAAACTGTCAAAAAAGACCAAAAACCCCCGAAAAGCACCAAAAATGCTCTCTAAAGCGAAATCAAAGCTAAAAAACTCCAAATTTGGACGAAAAATTGGCGCCCAAATTTCCAAAATTCAGGCAAAACGTGCTGAGCATGTTCATCTGCATAAGTCATTTAAGCGCTCCTACCGCGAAGATTATACCCGAGCGACTGAGACGCCGGGTCTACTTAGTCACGCGATGCTGACTTTCAAGACGATTTTCTCGCATTGGCGGACCTTTTTGCCGTTCGTGCTGCTCATGGTTTTGCTCTATACGGTGATTGTCGGATTGATGAGCGAGGAAACTTATCAAGAAGTCGGTGCGGCGATTGACGAGTCTGGTGCCGAGCTAGCTGCCGGGGAAATTGGCAATTTTGCGAAAGCTGGGCTGATCTTGTTCTCGACTTTTACGACCGGTGGCCTTGATACTGGCATGGACGAATCCGGCATGATGTTTATGATTGTGCTATTCCTAATTATGTGGCTCGTGACGATTTTTCTCTTGCGCCATTTCTTCGCCGGCGAACAGCCACGGCTGCGCGATGGGTTGTACAATTCACTTGGGCCGCTACTTGCGACGCTGGTGATTTTTGCTATTATTTTCGTCCAAGCTTTGCCACTGATGTTGGTTGCGATTACCTATTCCGCTGCCGTGATGACCGGTTTTCTAAATACGCCATTCTACGCGTTGGTGTATTCTATCTTTGTTGCACTTATGCTGCTACTTAGTGGTTATCTTTTGTCGAGCTCGCTCATGGCGCTCGTCGCCGTGACTGCTCCCGGTATGTACCCGATTCGCGCCATGCTGGCCGCGTCGGATTTGACCGCTGGTCGGCGGATTAGGATTATTCTTAGGATTTTGTATCTCATATTAGTAGTGGCGTTGATTTATATTATTGTCATGTTGCCGATTATCTTGCTTGACATGTGGTTGAAAAGCATTTGGGATTGGTTGGTCGGTTGGCCGGTGGTCTCGGCATTCCTGGTAGCTTGTACTTGCTTCGTCTTTATCTACGCAACGACCTATATCTATATTTATTACCGTTGGCTACTTGATTATAAAGAAAAATAGACGCCTAGAGTTTACTAAAATGCCGAAGTGTGATATAATATAGTTATGGATAAAAATCAAGAAAAAACTGCAGCTCGTAAGAAAGCTATCAAAGAATTCGCCATCGGCCTAGCCGCCGCCGCGCTTGGCGCTGGCGTCAGCATCGCCTCTTATAATTCCGCTCGTCCCGGCGGTACCTATACGGTCTACACCGGCGTTATCGCACTCGGCGTGGTCTACGCCTGTAAGGGCTTGTTTGGAATCATCTTCCCGATGGGTTTGAAGAAATCCAAAAAAGCTGCCGAGCCGGCTATTGTCGAGAAGACCGACGAATCTGACGAAAAAGCCGAAAAATAAATTTCCAAAGTCCAAAAATAGTCCCCTCGGGGGCTATTTTTGTTATAATAAATATAACTGTGGAGGTAAAATGAATAAAACTGAGGCGGAGCAGCGCATTTTGAAGCTGCGCGAGCTAATCAATGACTATCGGTATCATTATCATGTGTTGGATGAGTCGACCATGTCGGAGGCGGCGGCCGACTCGTTGAAGCACGAATTAGCAGAGCTGGAAAAGCAATTCCCGGAGCTGATTACGCCTGATTCGCCGACCCAGCGAGTTGCCGGGAAACCGCTCGATAAGTTTACGAAGGTGACGCACGCTCAGCGTATGATCTCGCTAGCTGATGTTTTCTCCGAGGCGGAAATTCGCGATTGGGTGCGCGCCGATGAGAAGCTAATGCTGGAGCAGGGCATGACTGCGGATGGCCGGATCAAGAGCTATTTTACCGATATTAAGATGGACGGGTTGGCCTGCGCTCTGCATTATCAAGATGGGTTATTGGAACGTGCGGTGACGCGGGGCGACGGTCTGGTTGGTGAAGATGTGACGATGAATGTTCGTACGATTGAGAATGTTCCGTTGCGGATTGATGAACCGGGGCATGTCGAAGTGCGCGGTGAAATCGTAATTTTCAAGCAGGATTTCGAGGAGCTAAATGCGAAGCAAGTTAAGGCTGGTGAGAAGCCATTTGCGAACCCGCGCAACCTCGCCGCCGGTAGTATCCGCCAGCTTGATCCGCGCGTGGCCGCGCGGCGTCGGCTAAAGTTCATGGCGTACGATTTAGTTGAACCCGACCTGCCGACGCACTCCGAAGCCTATGCGAAGCTCCGCCAGCTTGGTTTTCGCACTAGCGGTGAGGACCATGTGTTCCAGAACCTCTCCGAGGTCCTGGAAGAGATTGGGCGTCTTGCCGACTATCGCCAGACTTTGCCGTTCAATACTGACGGTATGGTAATCAAAGTTAATGACCGTGTGGTCTACGCTAAGCTCGGAATCGTCGGCAAGACGCCGCGCGGCGCCGTTGCGTTCAAGTTTCCGGCAGAGGAGTCTACGACACGGGTCCGCGATATCGTGATTAGCATCGGACGCACCGGCGCCGCCACCCCCGTCGCCATCCTCGATCCCGTTGTTGTCGCTGGTAGCACCGTGCGCCACGCCAGCTTGCACAATGCCGATGAGATTAAGCGTCTCGACGTTCGTATTGGCGACACCGTGATTATCTATAAGGCTGGTGACATTATTCCGCAGGTGAAGGAGGTGTTAACTACTCTCCGTCCCGCTGATTCTACTCCCTTCGATTACCAGAAAGCTCTGAAAAAACAGTATCCTGAGCTCGAATTTGAACGCCCCGAAGGCGAAGTAGTTTACCGTGTGAAGGGAGAAAGTTCCGATTTTATCTTGAAGCGTGCGCTGGAGTATTATGCCTCGAAGCCCGCGCTTAATATTGATGGTCTGGGCGAGAAAAATGTTGAGCTCTTAGTAAACTCTGGCCTCGTGAAGAGTATTGCTGATTTGTACCGCCTCGATGTTAAAAAAGTTGCGCAGCTGGGGCGTTTTGCCAAACTCTCCGCTCGTAAGCTCGTCGAATCAATCGCTGCCTCGAAACGCCCGCCGCTCGCGAAATTTATCACGGCGCTCGGCATTCGTCATGTTGGTGCTCAAACTGCCGTGACCTTAGCGCAAGGTTTCGGTAGCCTGGAAAAGTTGCAGGAGGCGACCGAGGAGGAGCTGATGAAACTTCCCGATGTTGGGCAGATTGTCGCCGAGTCAATTGTCGCCTGGTTTGCTGACGAGGATAATGCGAAGCTGCTCGAAGAGCTGAAAGCGCTCGGCGTACAGCCGGTCTACGAGGATACTAGCAATTTACCACTAGTCGGCAAGAGCTATATTATTAGCGGAACGCTAAGTAATTTGGGCCGCGAGGAGGCCGAAGATAAGCTGCGTGCGCTCGGTGCCACGGTTACTAGTGGTGTGACGAAGAATACGACCGCGCTGATTGTCGGCGAAAAGCCAGGGAAAAGTAAGACCGAAAAAGCTGAGAAACTCGGTATCCCGATTATTGGCGAAACAGAGTATTACGAGCTGCTGAACTCTTGACATTTTCAGCAATTCGTGATACAATGTAAGCATGGGGGGCTGTTTTTGGCGTTTTTAGCATAAAATTAGCCCGCAAATTTCAAAAAAAGGAGGTATTGCTCATGAAAAAGGCAATGCTAATGCTACTTTTGGTGTATTGTACGCTGCTTTCTGGATGTCAGAAAGCAGCAGAATCGACCGACGATTCTGCAACTGATACTGCTCAGAATTCGCCCTTTAATACGTCCGAAAACGGCGCCTGGGGCGACGAGAGTAGCTTTCTGCGCATGGCTGACCTCACGGACAAAACCGGTGAATTGCGCGTCGATGACTTCAGTGGCGGTAGTTTCACGCTCAGTGACGAACGCGACTACGCAGTCGCAGTTTATCTCCGCAATACGTCGGACGAGACGCAGGAGGACGTCGTAATTACGTTGAATTACGCCGATGTTCTGCAGGCAGACGAGGAAAATCGATTGGAGGTCTTGCTCGGTTGGGGCGGCGAAGATGCTGGTTTCATTTCCGATACTTTGGAGCTGGAGACCGCGACCGACCTTGCGCTCTGGCCGACCGATAATGATGGTGGCGCCGCTGTGGCAATCATCCGTCGCAGTGACGGTGAGTTCACGAAGACGCCACTGATTAGCGCAAGCTTAGACGGCTCGACGACGCAGATGATTACTCTGGGCGAAGTGCCGAGCGGTGAATATTGCATTATTTTCTTCATGTTTGAGTCGCTGCCGGCGACGGAGTAGTCCTTCCAGTATCAGTATCTTATTTTCAAGAAAATTGGCGCTCCTTGCGGGCGTCTTTTTCACGCCGCAAGCCTCTCTCGTAAACTCCCGACTGCCTAGATTTTATGTTAAAATAAAACTATGCTAAACGACCTCGACCAAAAAAGTCTCGAAAACGCCAAACATCTGCTATCTAGTGACGAGCTAAACGAAATCGAAATTGGCACGACGCGCGGTTTGCAACAGATTCATCAAGCCTTGTTTGATGGGATTTATAGTTTTGCTGGTCAAATTCGTCAGCAAAATATCTCAAAGGGTAATTTTCGCTTCGCGAATGCCCTCTATCTGCCCGAAGTCTTAGCTAAAGTTGACACCCTACCAATGTCGACCTTTGATGAAATTGTTGATAAGTATATCGAAATGAATATCGTTCACCCTTTTCTTGAAGGCAACGGTCGTAGTACGCGGATCTGGCTCGATTTAATCTTGAAACAAAACTTAGGCAAAATTGTCGATTGGGCAAAGATTGATAAGATGCTTTACCTACAGGCCATGGAGCGCAGCCCGGTTAACTCTCTTGAGCTAAAAACTTTACTCTCGCAGTATCTCACGGATGATTTTTCCGAACCGAATGTCTTCAAGGGGCTTGAGACTTCTTACTATTATGAGACGCCGTAGGCCGGCGTGATATAATATAATCACAATATAATAAGGAAAGAAACTTATGCCACAAAGTTCAAATCGCTCCGACGGAGCTAAGTCTACTAAACTTAATATGCGCAGTGGGGGGGGGTGTCATTATTGCAATTGGCGCCCTCATTATTATCCTACTAATTGCGATTCTAGTCGTTTGTCTCAATAAAAATAGCGCGCCGAAAACTGACGGTCAAGTTGAAAATGCATCAACTTCTAGTTCGAAACCTACTGACGGTGTCAAAATTGGGGATTATGTGGCAAAATATGGCACTTATAAATCAGTAAAAAGTGATGGGGCGCTTAGTAATACATTTAAGATAGAGCTCCAGCCTGACGGCAAAGCTACGCTCTATGATCATTCGGCGCTTTCGGATAAACAAATCGTAGACGACCTTACTTATGAAATTATCGACATGGAATGGTGCGACCAAGACGGTAATTGGTCTGTAATGCCGATTTTAGATTTTAAATATGCTGAAAGTGGACAACGTTGGTTTTATGCTTCGTACGTTGGCGACGGTAACTTTTACGGTAATTGTTTGCCTCGTACAGATAGTAGTAAAGCTATTCTTAGGTTTACTCATACCGACTAAAAGTTGCCCACACGAAAACCGGCTAGATTACTTCTGGCCGGTTTTTGCTAGTTTAGTGTAGTATAATATATTACATATGCCAAAGTTTGAACTTGTTTCTAAATATCAGCCAACTGGCGACCAACCCTTCGCGATCAAACAGCTCACGGATGGCCTGAAAGCTGGTGTACGCGAGCAGACTTTGCTCGGCGTGACTGGCTCCGGTAAGACTTTTACGATGGCAAATTTGATTCAGAACGTTCAGAAGCCGACTCTGATTTTAGCGCATAATAAGACTCTTGCTGCGCAGCTCTACTCTGAATTTCGCGAGTTTTTCCCGAATAACGAAGTCCATTATTTCGTTAGCTACTTCGATTATTACCAGCCGGAGGCCTATATCGCCAGTACTGATACTTATATTGAAAAAGACTCCGCGATTAACGACGAAATTGACCGCCTGCGCCACGCTGCGACCGTTGCGCTCCTGACTCGTCCCGATACGATTGTTGTTGCTTCAGTTTCTTGTATTTACGGTATCGGCTCACCGGATCATTATACCGAAATGTCACTCCCACTCGTGAAGGTTAATGGTCAGTGGCAAATCGCCGGCTCGTTGACGGAAAATTTCCTCGCGAAAGGCGAAGAGCAAATGCTAAAATCCGAACTCACCGAAGCCGCTCTGCAGACTATTGCAGATGGAAATGTGGGGCTGGCAAATCAGCAACTTTCCCAGCAGAACTTCCTGATCTACCTCGTTGCCATGCAATACCACCGCAACGACCTTGCTTTCGAGCGCGGCAATTTCCGTGTCATGGGTGACACGGTCGACCTCTTTTCAGCGAGCGGAGAATGGGCTTACCGGTTTGAATTCGGTTTCGATACTCTGGAGACAGTGCGCATTATTGACCCGTTGACTGCCGAGACTCGCGAAAAGCCTGACCGCGTCCATATCTTCCCGAACACCCACTACGCTACCCCAAAAGATCAGCTCGAAAAGGCCCTCGACGGTATCCAAGTCGAGTTCGACCAGCGCATGAAGTATTTCGAGAAACACGATAAATTCCTCGAAGCCCAAAGACTGAGTCAACGAACGAAATACGACCTCGAGATGCTCAAGGAGACCGGCTTCGTTAAGGGCATTGAAAACTATTCTCGTCACCTCGACGGTCGCAAAGCTGGTCAGCCGCCCGCGACTTTGATTGATTTCTTCCCGAAAGATTTTCTCCTGCTTGTCGATGAAAGCCATATGACTTTGCCGCAGGTCCGGGGCATGTATAACGGCGACCATGCCCGCAAGATGACGCTCGTTGAGTATGGCTTCCGCCTCCCTAGTGCACTTGATAATCGCCCGCTGACTTTTGGTGAGTTTGAGAAACGCGTTAATCAGGCCGTTTATGTTTCGGCGACACCCGGGCAGTATGAGCTGGAGAATTCGCCCGAGCCAGCCCAACAGGTGATTCGCCCGACTGGTCTGCTTGATCCCGAAATCGAAGTGCGTGGCTCCGAAGGGCAGATTGACGATTTAATGGAAGAGATTGATAAGCGAATCGCGAAGGGGCAACGAACGCTGGTCACGACTCTGACGAAGCGTATGGCCGAAGATTTGACTGATTATCTTAAGGAGCGCGATATTAAGGTGGCATATATTCATTCCGATATCGACACGCTTGAACGTGGTGATATTCTGCGCGATTTGCGCGCCGGGGTCTATGATGTGCTGGTCGGGATTAACCTGTTGCGCGAGGGGCTAGATTTGCCGGAAGTCAGTCTTGTAGCGATTCTCGATGCCGACAAGGAGGGATTTTTGCGCAGCGAAAGTGCTTTGATTCAGACTATTGGCCGCGCGGCCCGTCACGAAAATGGCCATGTGATTATGTATGGCGATCATATTACCGAAAGTATGGAGAAGGCTATTACCGAGACGAACCGTCGCCGCGAAATCCAGCAGGAATATAATATTGAACATAATATTACCCCGCACTCCGTCAAGAAAGAAATTAGCGCTGGTCTGCGTGCGATTATTCCTGAGAAGGAAGAGGTTGCCCGGCTTGATTTGAAGCGCGTTCCAAAAGAGGAGCTTCCCAGCCTTATTAAAGAGCTGCAGTCGCAAATGCAGCTCGCCGCCGCTAATCTTGATTTCGAGAAAGCCGCGATGTTGCGCGACCAGATTACGGAGATCCAGGAAGCTGCAAAAACTAAGAAAAAGTAGCATAAAACTAGCCAAAATACTTAAAATAGCGTAAAAACTATTGACTTTTTAAGTAAAGTATGCTACAATGAAAGAGTAAACGTGAAGTTTTTGCGCAGTAGACCGGCACTTAGCATATCTCTGTGCACAGAGATATTTTGTTTATTTACAAAATATCTCGAATTCACTC
>CALBZW010000011.1 GCA_937889535.1 uncultured Candidatus Saccharibacteria bacterium
TGGGCGTTGTCGCCGGCCTCGGTGTTGCAGCTTTGCCACTGAGTTCATATGCTGTGGAAAAAACCGCCAATGTCACTGCACAGGCTGTTATTGGTGATTCGATTGCTATCACTGTTACGAACCCGACAGTCACCATGGCGGGAGTGATGGCAAATGAAGAGGTCAAGGAGGCATCGACCGACGTTACGATTCAGACAAATAGTACTAAAGGCTATCAAATTCAGATTGCTGATGCTGATGACGACACCGCCCTTAAGCCTACTGGCACCGGCACCGCGGCTGGTATCGCAGCCGGCATACCAACTCAGGGAAAGAATGCCTGGGGTTTCAAAGCTAGCTCTAACTCTAGCAATGTTACGATTACAGAAGAGGGCTACCGCGCCGTTGGAGGAAAGGCTGCACCGAAAATCGTTGGCACCGCTGCAGCCGCTAGCGCTACGGACGGAGACGTTATTAGTCTAACTTTTGGCGTGACAGTTGATACCACTATTGCCGCTGACACCTATCAGGATGAAGTCGTTCTAACGGCCACGACGAAGTAGCCCAGAGTGATCATGGTTACCACCCCATTTAGGGGTGGTTTTTTGGTCCGTACTCGTAAATTTTACGAAGCCGATAATGCTTGGCTAATAATTATTTCAACTTTAGCACATCCCTTAAATACTTTCCGGTCGGTGTCTTTTCGTCTTTCGCTAGTTGCTCTGGCGTACCCTCAGCGACAACCTGACCGCCGTGCAGACCGCCTTCCGGCCCCATATCAATCACCCAGTCAGCAGATTTAATCACGTGGAGATTATGCTCAATAATGATCATCGAGTTACCCCCGTCGACCAGTCTTCCAAGAATCTCGAGTAGCCTCCGTACATCATCGGTATGCAGTCCCGTTGTCGGCTCGTCGAGAATATACAGGGTCTTACCGGTACTGCGGCGTGAAAGCTCGGTCGCAAGTTTAATGCGTTGTGCTTCCCCGCCAGAAAAAGTAGTCGCCGGCTGACCAAGCTTAATATAGCCCAGCCCAACTTCCTGAATCGTTTTTAGCTTACCAGCAATCGCGGGGATATTCTCGAAGAATTCTACGGCTTCGTCAATCGTCATATCCAGAACTTCGGCGATATCCCGACCTTTGTATTTAATCTCAAGCGCTTCGCGATTGTAACGTTTACCATGACAGGTCGGACAAGTAACGTAGACATCGGGCAAGAAGTGCATTTCAATCTTATTCACGCCGTCACCTTGACAGGTTTCACAACGGCCACCCTTGACATTAAAGCTAAACCTACCTGCCTTATACCCTCTTAGTTCCGCTTCTGGCTGCTTCGCGAACAACTCCCGGATTTGGTTAAAAACGCCAGTATAAGTCGCGGCGTTACTGCGTGGAGTGCGACCGATCGGACTTTGGTCGATGACAATCACTTTATCCAAGAATTCGATACCATCAATCCGGTCATGTTCGCCGGGGACAGTCTGAGCGCGATGCAACCGAGCGAGAAGCTCATTCGCCAAGATGTCGTTCACGAGCGTCGACTTGCCACTACCGGAAACACCGGAAACGACCGTCATGACTCCGAGCGGAAACTTGACAGTGATGTTCTTCAAATTATTCTCGCGTGCGCCGACAACAGCCAGAGTCTGGTCCTTTTTCGGAGTGCGACGTTTCTTAGGGATCGGGATTTCCTTTTTGCCCGACAGATATTGCCCGGTGATAGAATCGTCATTCTGCGCAACCTCTTCAGGAGTACCAGCAGCAATCAGTCGACCACCATTTTTACCAGCACCAGGACCGATATCAATGATATAATCCGACTCGCGCATCGTATCCTCATCATGCTCAACGACCAGAACGGTATTCTTCAGATCGCGTAAATGTTTCAGCGTACCAATCAGCTTATCATTATCGCGCTGATGTAAGCCAATGCTCGGTTCGTCAAGAACGTACAAGACACCTTGAAGACCGGAGCCAATTTGAGTCGCGAGGCGGATGCGCTGAGCTTCCCCGCCGGAGAGCGTATTCGCTGCTCGACCAAGCTCAAGATAACCGAGACCAACATCCTGCATAAACTGGACGCGTTCGCGAATCTCCTTAATAATCGGCTCGGCAATCATCTTCTCGGCGTCAGTAAACTCGAGATCTTTCTTCAGAACTTCCAGCGTCGCGTCGACGTCAAGATTGCACATGTCGACAATATTCAAATCATGTACCGTGACCGCAAGTACCGCCGGCTTCAACCTTGCGCCATGGCAAGTTTGGCATTCATGAACGCGCATGAAACGCTCGATGTCCTTTTTGACAAAGTCGGATTCGGATTCGCGGTGGCGGCGCTCCAACGTTGGGATAACACCCTCGTAAGTACTCTGATAAGTCGCGCCATCACCCCATTTGCCGTGACCGCCAACTTCGACTTTGTATTTCACGTCACCAGTGCCGTAAAGAATCTTATGAATTGCATCTTCCGAGAGATTGCGAATTGGCTCGTGGATCGAAAAACCCTGCTTCTCGCCAACGGCAGCGAGGCGCTTGAGCCACCAAGATTCTTGATTAATGCGATTGAACGGCCGGATGCCGCCCTCAGCAATCGTAAGATTCGGGTTCAAGACGAGATTCGGGTCAATTTCCATGCGCGTACCGAGGCCAGTACAGGTCGGACAAGCACCTTGCGGAGCATTAAAACTGAAAAGACGCGGCTCGAGCTCGGGGATCAGTTCATCAGGGTGAAGCTCACAAGCGTAGCGCTGGGAATAAGTCAAAATCTCACTGTTATCCTCACCAATTTTCTTACCTTCGACAGCGGTAGAGTTGTCATTAATCTTCAATAGCTTGATAATTCCCTGACCAAGTTCGAGAGCCTGCTCGATCGAGCCGGAAATTCGGCTGAGGAGGTCGGGCGAGAGAATAAAGCGATCGACGACAATTTCGATGTCATGCCGATCGTTTTTATTCAAATCTGGAAATTCGTCAAGCGCATAGACAATTCCGTCAACTCGGACGCGCGAGTAACCCTTAGCCTGGTATTGCTCGGAAATATGCATAAAGCTGCCTTTTTTCTGGCTAACAATTGGCGCGAGGAGCATAAGTTTACTCCCGAGCGGCAGTTTCATAACCTCATTCACAATATCCTCAACACTGCGACGCTGAACTTCACGATGGCAAATCGGACAGTGCGGCACGCCAACCCGCGCAAAAAGTAAGCGCAAGTAGTCATAAACTTCGGTCACCGTCGCGACGGTCGAGCGCGGATTACGACTGGTCGACTTCTGGTCAATCGAAATCGCCGGGCTAAGGCCAGTAATACTATCAACATCCGGTTTGTCCATCACGCCGAGGAACATGCGGGCGTAGCTAGAAAGACTTTCGACGTAACGGCGCTGGCCTTCGGCATAAATTGTATCGAAAGCGAGACTAGATTTACCGCTGCCTGAAAGCCCAGTAATAATCACAAGTTTGTCGCGCGGAATGTCAACATTAAGATTCTTGAGGTTGTGCTGACGCGCACCGCGAATTTTGATATAGTTTTCATCCATTAGACATATATTATACAGTAAAATACCTCTTGTTACAATAACCGAAGGCTGCTAAGTTTAGTAATCCCCCGGTTGCAAACTTTCGTACCAGAGCTTCAACTCCTCGGCGAGGTAGCGACATTCATCTTCGCTTTTACCATTAAGGGTCTCCCCTTTAGCGAGTTTCGTATCAATATCTTTCAGTTCGGCGAGAAACTTTGGCGCTTGGCGCTGGAGACGGGCAATACGATACTCTTCCCACTGTCGAGTTTCATCTTCATCGAGGCTGCTCGGAAAATTCTTTGCCTTATAGTGCAAAATCAGCTCAGTCAGCCGGCTATCGCTGACTTTGGGGCGGAAATTCCTTAGATCTTCGGCACCATTATTGCGTACCGCCATGCAGGTCAGCTTATCACGGTCATCGAGGAAGCCATCATAAAGCGCCGATTCGACATCGACCGCCGGCGGGAATTCGGGTTTACTGGCGAGAGTTTTCTGAACCCGTTCCATAAAATCAGGATGGCTCTGCAAACTCTTCAAGTTTCGTTCGACCTGCTCCGGGGTCAGTTTGATCTTCTGCCAGCCGTCAGCCTTGTCCAGCACACCGAGTGGAGCAACCGCCGGGCAATGATTATACTGCAAAGTTTTCACGATTGGGAAAAAGTCGCGGTCTTCGGGCTTAATCTTCTGCCCCACCCGCCACTTACGACCAAATTTTTCCTCATAACTACCATCCTTTTCCGCAGCTAGCAATTCATCAAGATTATAGCGCAAGTCGAAGACTAGGACATTGCCATGACGAGCCTCGGCAATCGGATAAGCGACCGTAGTTTTCTCGCCCTCCGCACTGAAGCGCCCCGACGCATAAACAAAAGGCTTCGGGTCTTTCAGATTAATTAATTTCTGAACGGCGCGTTTGTTACGCAGATTATAGAGATAGTCAAAGAGCTGCGGCTGCTTTTGTTTAATTAATTTCGTAACTTCGATCAGCGCGACAACATCCGCCAGAGCGTCATGAGCATGTTCGTGCGAGATACCGTTGCACTTCGTAATCAGCTCAAGGCGATTCGTCGAAACGCCGTCAGCATTCACTGGCCATTCGATGCCCTCGGGCCGCAGAGCGCGCGTCAACCGCACAACATCAAGCAAGTCCCAGCGACTGCGGCCGTCGCGCCATTGCCATTCGTAGGCGTCATAAAAGTTGCGCCAGAGAGCGTTGCGAATAAACTCATCGTCAAAGCGCACTGAATTGTACCCCATAATCGTCGTACCAGGAGCGGCAACTTCTTCAATGATGAAACGGCAAAATTCGCGCTCAGTAATACCGTCTTGTTTCGTAGACTGCGGGGTGATACCGGTCACCATAATCGCCTGCGGGCTAGGCAAGGTATCGTCAGCCAGTTCAATCAGCAGATTCGTCGGCTCACCGAGTGGGCGGAAATTCAAGTCAGTGCGCTGGCCAGCGAACTGCATAATCCGGTCGGTTCGAGAGTTCAATCCCGAAGTTTCCAAATCGTAGAAATAAAAACTCTCGCGCATAACCTTATTGTAGCATTTTGGGTGATTTTGCGCGAGTACAAGAGAAGATTTTGAACAAAGAAAACTCCCGTCACCGATATTCTGGTGGCGGGAATTGAAAGAACGAAAAGAAAGATAAGAATATACCTAAGCGTGACAGACGACCTGCTCACTATAACGCGCATAGCGGGCATGGACCCTACCCTGATGCATACAGAGACTGAGGCGGACATGATTGTCGAGCGCCGCGCTATGAGCTAAATCTGGATGTGCATCCAGAAATTCCCGAAACATGGTGCGCTCAACATCAGAATCCGCTGTCGCCAAGACTTCTTCGACAATCGTCGCGACAATTTCTGACTCAGTGGGCTTCTTAGCCTCTTGGATGTCAACGATGCTGCCTACAGAGTTCTCGGCCTGCTCCGAATTCATCACGACGGTAGGTTCTGCGGACATCGCTGCAGCAACTACAGATTCTTGCGTCGCTAATACATTATTAGCGACTCCGAGAGTCTCGGAAACAGAATCTTTGGTAACAATTACGCCAGTAGCCATCCTATTGTCAATCGACCTCGTGTTGTTATTCGGAAACGGAATAATTTTGCCTTCCTTATGGTAAACCGGAGGAAGGACTGGGCTGATCGCTTTGGTGGTCTGAGTCGGGTCATTTGTGGTGCGTCGCACGTAAGCGACAAATTCACGACGAGTGTATTCCCGCTTTATGGAATACGGGTCATCCGTCCCAATCTCGTCAGCAATGACTGCCATCATAATGCTTTTTGCGTCAATTTCATGACAAACCTGCCCGTCGGCGCGAACGTATGCGGTAGCCGGTACGAGATAGGTCCCTCTATCGGTCTTTACCGGCGTACCCAGACGCTTAGCCTGGATCCTTTTTCTCAGATTACGCAGCATAAAACCCCTCCTTCCTCTGCGTAAAAACATCAATGTGCTACTACGGGCTGCTTCTTTCGACAGTCCATAATTCTATTGTAGCACAGATAGTCGATTTTGTCAATATATAGACGCGCCACCCCTCTATATTGGCGCTGGGCGTATTATGTGCTTATCTTAGCCAATCAATGATTTCAAGCGCGGCATCCACACCGTCGCCGACAGCAACCGCAACCTGTTTCGTAGCACTAGACCGCACGTCGCCAGCGGCATACAGCCCCGGAATTTCGGTCGCATGTGCGCTGCGCTTGCGACCACCGGTCAAGATATAACCCTTACTATCGACTAGTTCATGTTTTTTCGTAACCTCAAACTTGGCAAACTTCATCTCCTTATCGATGATTTTCTCATCTCTGAGACTCCTAAGCCACTTAGTAGCCGGTCTAGTTCCAATAAAGACAAAAATATAATCAAACTTATTTAGCATTTCAGCGGTCGGCTCGATATTTTCGCGTATCGTAACGTTTTTTAGCTCACAGACTTTATGCCGTAAGTACGAATCGGCTTTAATCTGAGAGTGAGAAATCAGTGTCACTTCTTGCGCTATGCCTGCGAGATATAATACACCCTGAAAGGCGGAATTGCCACCGCCGACAACGACAACCTTTTTGTCTTTAGTCAACACGCCATCGCAAAGCGCGCAGTAAGATACGGGTTTTGTCAGCTCGAGCTTGAGCTGACGTGGCTCCGAGCCAGTAGCGACCAATACAGCTTCTGATTCAATCTTCTCGCCGTCAATCGTCAACACGAATCTCTTGTCCTTGTTGCGTATAATTTTCGTACATTCGCCGTAGACGACTTCGGCGCCGGCAGCTTCAGCCTGCCGGCGCATCACGGCGGCGAGCTCGCGACCAGGTCCGGTAAATCCGGGATAGTTTTCGATTTGGTCAATGCGAGCGAGCTCGCCGCCGACTTCGCCGCGCTCGAAGACGCGGACTTTTTTGCCAGCACGCGCAAGATAGAGCGCGGCGGCCAGCGCAGCTGGCCCACCACCAATGATGGCCGCGCTGAGCACGTTCAATGGTGTCTCGCCGGCCCCCGCCATTTACAGATTACTCCCGCCAGCATAAGCATAATACAGACGCATATAAATATCATCTAACTCTTCATTCAATTCTTTAATCTTTGCGTCCGGCTCCATAGCAAAGACAACAAATTTCAACGGGGAGTTCGTACCGCCACAGATTTCTTGCGTGTCGCCATAAGCCAATGCTCCAGACATCGAAATTTGACGTATACCACCAAGCTTCATGCCGATTACGCCTTGGTTCCATCCTTCAATTAGACCAATCCCAGCATCAAGCGGAGCCTTTAGGCTACTTGGATCTTCATTGTCATTAAATGATGAGTCGAAAATGCTACCGTCAGCACACCAACCGATATAATAAGCTGCATAATCAGTGTCACCTTCGGTCAAAGTTCGGCCAGTTCCCTCTTTCAAATCTTTCGTCTCAAGGCCTGCGGCGTTCGCGTTGGCGGAATTATACGACTTAACTTCGGATTTATATTTCACGAACTCGTCAAAATATTTATCCGATAGCGGTTTTGCCGCGGCTTCAATTTCTTCACTCTTTTGCTGATATTCCTCGGTCAGCTCAGCAATCTGCGCTTCGCTACTCGTATCTGAAGAGCTGTTGCCATTCAAGACTACCAACATATAGGTCAGCACTACTGACCCAAGCAATAGCACTGCCACGATAATGATCGCGACACGCTGTTTCCAGCTAGTTTTCAAAGTTTTTTCTTCCATTTGCCTCCTTTATACAATTTCTGCGCCGATTCCGGCCACCTCCACAGCTATATTTTTCATTATAGCAGAGATTTCATCGGAATTCAAAGTACGAGTAGGATCGGAGAACTTAATATGGAAGCTCAGGTTCTTCGTCTCAGACCCCTCGGGCTGATAAATCGACACCGGTTCGACCGCATAATACATATCGCTCTTGCTTAGGTAATTATCAATGGTGTTCAACGCGCGCCCAAATGGCATGTCGCCAGCAACTCTCAGAGTCAAATCACGTTCGACTGACGGGAATTTGGAAATTTTGACGTCGGTCTTAACTTCACGCGGAGCGCCAACGACTTTCTCGAGGTTGAGTTCGAGCGTAGACACCGTCGGCTCAAGTTTGAACTTGCGTAAAACACTAGTTTTTACTTCGCCGAACGAGC
Organism: uncultured Candidatus Saccharibacteria bacterium; assembly: GCA_937889535.1. Taxonomy (GTDB): domain Bacteria; phylum Patescibacteriota; class Saccharimonadia; order Saccharimonadales; family Saccharimonadaceae; genus Nanosyncoccus. The sequence continues at coordinate 8,140 of CALBZW010000011.1, forward strand.
CTACTACCGCCTCATCAATCAAAAGTTCGGCGGACCGCTTCGGCTCAAGATACGGGTGCGCCTCAGCAGATTCGGCCGATAGCGCGCGATATTCAACGGCAATCTTCAGCTCGCGGAACATTGCTAAAATCTCCGCTTTGAGTTGATAAAAGTCTCCGAGACTAACGATGCCAAGATGCGTCTTCATCTCTGGGACTTGCTCGCGATTTAATCCGCCCGACTTACGCGTAACCTGATTCAACTCATAAAGCGTAAAATCACGATGACCGGCCTTGAGGTTTTCACGGACTTTGTCGAGTAGGCTAGGTACAATTTCACTACGGAAACATTGTAGCTCCGGGGAAATTGAGTTGACAATCTCGTAACAATCGTCAGGATTTTTGCCGACTTTCGAGACCAAATCGCGACTGACAAATGAATAAGTCAGCAACTCATGCATCTCAAGACGCTCGGAGAGAATTCGACGTAGTTCCTGCTTCAACTTTACCATAGGGTCAATTTCCGGCTTGATAAACAGCTTCTCCGGTAGGCTAAGCTCGATATTATCGTAACCCAACAGACGACCAACTTCCTCGATAATATCTTCTTTGATGTGGATGTCGGTGCGCCAGGCTGGAGAAGTCACCTTCAAGATGGAGGTTGGCTGAGCCACTCTTTCCAGACCCGTTCGCGCTCGCCCATCGTCATAGGGAGCTTGCTCACTTCGCTCGCTCCCCGTTGGTCGCGAAGAGTCTGGAGAAGAGAGCCCAGCCAACACCTCCACCTCAAATCCGACATTCTCCAGGGTATTGACAATCTCCTCTGTACTATAATTCGTGCCTAGCAAGCCATTGATTTCATCTGTTGTAATTTTTACAACACTTTCCTTTTCCTTTCCCGGATAATCGTCGGCAACCGCCGCGACTTCGACACCGAGCCGCTTCACTGCTTCCGCCAACACCGGAATCGTCATAACCGCCGGCTGCCCTTTTGTAAAGCGCGTAATCGCTTCGGAGAAAATGCCGTGCGACATCTGGGTTTTGCGTAAATTATAGAGCGAGAAAGTAGCGCTCTCGAGGACAACGCGCTTAGTGCTTGGGTCGATTTCAGTGTTTTTGCCACCCATGGCACCAGCCATAGCAACAGGAACATTGTTTGAAGTAATCAAAATGTCATCCGCTGTACACTGGACAACTTTGCCATCCAGCAGCTGCAATTCTTCACCAGCTTTCGCACTGCGCACGATAATCTCGGGCTGATCCGTACCACCGACTGCAACTAGCTTATCATAATCAAAAGCGTGTAGCGGCTGACCAGTCTCGAGCATGAGAATATTCGTCAAATCCACCATTGGGTCAATCGAGCGCATGCCGGCTTTAGCAAGAAATACGGCGTCAAGCGTCAGGTATTTGCTAGGCTGATTATCTGGTAAATCAAAAACCGCACAACTATAACGCGGGCAAAGTTTGCCGTCGGTAATTTTTACTTTAACTTCGGCTGTGCGACTTGGTTCAATCTTAGTGTCAAGATTCTGAAAAACTTCCGGTTCTATAAACTTCTCACCCAAAATGCCAGCGACTTCGCGCGCAAAGCCGATGAGACCAAAACAGTCGGGGCGGTGAGTCAGCGACTTATTCTCGACATCGAGAATTAAGTCGTTCAAATCAAAGACCTCAGCAAAGCTATCACCCGGTTCGGCCATCTTCGGATCAATCTCAGCGATTGACTTATGCTCATTATCAAAGCCCAGTTCATCCGCTCCAGCGAGCATACCGTAAGATTCGTAGCCCCGTAATTTGCGCACGCTAAGTTTAAAATTCTCATTGCCGTAGGTCTCGGGCACGATGCTGCCTGGGGCAATCCAAACAGCAAGCATGCCAGCATGAACATTAGGCGCGCCGCAAACTACTTGGATGAAGCCATTATCACCTTTTAGATCTTCCCTAGCACTGCCGGCATCAATCTGACAGAGATGTAAGTGGGTCTCGGGGATTGGCTCACAGCTAATAACTTTTGCGATGTAAATTCCCTGATACATCGGCGACCAATCGATTACCTCCTCAACCTCAACCAATCTCGAGCCAATGCGCTCAATCAACTCCTGATCAGAAACTCCATCGGGGATTTTGACATAACTTTTGATTTTATTAAGCGAGATACGCATTAAAATTCCTCCAAGAAATCAAGTTTACCAGACTCAAAGTAGCGAACGTCACTCAAGCCGTATTTCAACATGGCTAGGCGGTCAATTCCACCGCCCCAAGCAAAACCGTGATAAATTTCAGGGTCGATACCGGCCATTTTAAGAACATTAGGATGAATCATGCCGCAACCAAGCATTTCGAGCCAATCACCACCCTTGCCGCCGAGGCTAGCTGGCTTTTCAATGAGCAGCTCCGCCGACGGCTCGGTAAACGGAAAATACCCAGGCTGAGTCTTAATCTTAAGTTTTTGGCCATAATAAATTTCAAAAAAGTGTTTTAGCACACCGAACATCTGCCCCATGGTCGCGGTTTTGGAGACAAAAACTCCTTCGCACTGATAAAACGTATGTTCATGAGTTGCGTCGACATCTTCGTTGCGGAAGACGCGGCCAGGAACGACAACGGCGATTTCACCGCCCTCATCAAGCTTATGTTTATATTTCTTCAGGGCGCGGTGTTGCATAGTAGAAGTATGAGCAGGAGGGATAAAACCCTCAGCAGTGCGAAAGGTATCATAGCCATCACGAGCAGGATGCTCAGGCGGGAAATTAAGACTTTCAAACATGTGATATTCGTCATCAAGCTGGCGCGATTCGACCACGTCGAAGCCTATACTAGAGTAGACTTCAATCACACGATCAAGTTCGGCCATCAAAGGATGAATCGTGCCACGTTTGACTACAGGAAGCGGTTCGTTCGGAGCGCTCGGTGCAGAAATATCTAGGGCTTCGACATTCGCACTCTCCGCTTCGGCTTCGGCGGCGGCAATCTGTGCCATAATTGCCTGTTTTTTAGCATTCATTGTGCGACCAAACTCGCCACGCTCTGCGGGCGGCAAGGTCTTAATTTTGGCATATTCGCTATTCAGCTCCTTGAGCTCAAGCTTCAATTTCTCCACATCTGACATACTATATATTATAGCATGTTTGCGGGGGATTAGATAAAGAGAATACAAATAAGTGAAATAATCGCCAGGACGATAAGTACGATCCAAACCCAAGTGAACCTACCAGTCTTCCGCGTTTCCGTCTCGTAGTCCGAAGAGTCGTCATTATCGCGGTCGATACTCTGCTGGGTGCGGGTACGCAAATCAGAGGTAATCCTACGGTTCAATTCTGACTTTTCCTCTAGATCCTTCGATACCATGATGCCCATCACACCTCCTTTTGAATTCATTACTTTTGACTTCGTGACTATAATTGTAACACACATGCCCAACGTGTGCTATAATTGAAGGAATATTAGTGTTAAGGAGGTTATAATGGCAAATCAAAAGCCAAAGAAGACTACCAAAAAGTCTACAACCAAACCAGAGACCAAGAAAGAAGCGACCGTAGCAGCGCCAGCAGTCCAGACCGCCAGCGCCAATGAACCTTCGCTAAAGGGTTTCTTCGCTCGCAAGTGCGACAAAAACGAGAATGTATTAACGATTTTTAAGTCCCCACGTATTTGGGGTGCTTTGCTCGGCGAGCTTGTTGGTACGATGTTTTTCATGATGTTAATGCTAACACTTGGCGTACAGCCGCTATACTTCGTCTTAGCGATGGTTGGCGTTTATGTTGCGATTGTCGGTCTGTCAGGTGCAAACCTAAACCCGTTAGTTACCGTTGGTATGATGGCGAGCAGGCGGATGTCAGCAATTCGTGGCGTATTATACATCTTAGCTCAAGTGCTTGGTGCCTGGATTGGTTTGATTATCGTTAATGCATTCCGTCTTGGTAGCGAGACGAGTTTTGAGCTTCCAATGATGGCCGAGATTAGCGGTGAAACTTTCTGGTCAGTAGCATTGGTCGAGTTGCTTGGTGCAGTGATTATTGCATTCATGTTTGCTCGTGCTTTGAAATATGCGCGTAAGAGCCCAGTGACGTTTGCAATCACGGTCACAAGTGGCATCACTTTGGCGATCATCCTTGGTATTGTAATTGCGCAGAATTTCTTTGCTGTACAGGATAGCTTCATCTTCAACCCAGCTGCGGCTTTGATGTATCAGATTCTCCCAACAACTGCCGATGGTATTGGTGAGTTAATGGGAATGGCTGGCCTAGCCTTGGCGGCATATATCGTCGTACCGATGATTGGCGGCGTACTTGGTTTCTGGCTGTCAGATCTGTCGGGCAAGTTGGCTGGTTGCGGCTATAACTGCAACGATTACGACGAAGAATAAAACTTATCGTAAACAGCTTGAAAGGCGTCCATATGGGCGCCTTTTTGTGCTATAATGTTGTTATGGTTAAGACAAAACCCAATAAGAAATCTGGGCAAACGGTAAAAGAAGTTACTGAATCGAAGAAAGATAATTTAGAAAATACACCTAAAACTAGTGATGATTCGCCCCGCCGAGCGATGCCGGCAGTAATGCGGGTTTTGATAGCGATGTTATTTTTAATAGTTTTTGCAGGAGTCTTTACGTGGTACATATTATGGCAACAGAATATGGGCGATGTCGATGCGACAATGCAGTTCTTGCGCGAGAAGCCGATTCTAGCAGGTTATAGTTATGTGATTATTTTATTGCTGATGTGTATAATTGCGGCTGCGACTTGGAGGCCGTTTTTCACGATTGGGGTTAGTTTTTCGCTTGTAAGCATCTTGATGTATATAAATACACAGAAATTTGAATATCGTAATGCACCACTGCTGCCAGAAGATTTTTTGATGGCAGACCAAGCAGGAACGATTATGCAATTTATCAACCCATGGTCAGTGACTAGACTAGTGCTAGGCGTGGTTTTTGTGTTAGTGGGGTCAGGGATTGTTGAGTATGGTATGCGCAGAATCTTTGGATATGGAGTTTTTGGACGTGAGGCAAAACGTAGGGCCTGGTGGGAGAGACACAGCGTAGTACCGCGTGTGGCTTGGACTCTAATAGCGCTAGCCGGATTTCTGATGTTTGCGCGTCCGGTATTGCATTACGAGGACCAAGGCGGCGAAGAAAATGCTAAATGGATAGAAGGCATAGGCTTTTCGCATTGGAATCAAAAAAGTGATTACGCTGGAAATGGTTTTGTGGTGGCCTTTTTATATAGCTTAGGTGGGATTCATGAAATAGAGCCGGAAGGCTATGGATCCGATGCGATTGCTAAAATCTCAAAAAAATATGAGGATAAGGGGAGCAAGGAGCATGCCTCACTGGCGGATACCGTAGACAATGTAATCGTGGTGTTAAACGAGAGTTTTATCGATCCGGAAATTCTAGGTGAGACTTATGAGCATAATGGAGGAGATGTAGTACCAAATTTACACAAGATCTTTAAAGAATATCCGAGCGGATATATGTATTCGCCCGGGTATGGCGGGGGGACGGCGAACATTGAGTTTGAGGTATTAACGAGCTTATCAAATTACTGGGCGCAAACGACACCATATGTTACAACGTTGTCTAAGATGAACTATGTGCCAGGAGTAGCTAAGGACGCAGTCGATGTCGGGATGGCCGGGACGGCGATTCATGCCTATGATGGTTCAATGTATAAGCGCAATGCGGTGTATGGACGAATGGGCTTTAAAACATTTCTGGATCAAAATAGCATGAAGCATACGGAGCAGGAGAATGAGGGCGAGTATATTAGTGACCGCGATATATATAATGAGGCGCTTGAAGTATTAGAGAATGGAGATCAAAAGCACGTACTAATGTTGGCGACGATGCAGAATCACATGCCATATGATGCGGCCAAATATGACACTAGGCATTTTAGGATGATGAATCAGATAGATCATACATATGAGTTTGAGTCGTACCTTGAGTCGATTTACCATGCGGATGAGTATTTGGGTGAGTTTATAGCGGAATTGGATAAATTAGAAGAGCGGACAGTGGTAGTCTGGTTCGGAGATCATGGACCGTCTCTGCTAAGCGAATATATCGATTCGGGCGACCCGGAATTAATCGACTTAGCTCATCTGACGCCGTATTTTATCTATGCAAATTTTGATTTAGATGAGATATATACGGAAAAGGAAGTAGCCGTAATGAATAAAGAGGTGGGCTTTGAGATAGATATGGATGGAATAGATTTACCAGTAGTAACGCCGAATTGCTTGATGAGTGAAATGTATAAGCTATTAGACGTGAAAATGCCTCCGCTAGTTAAGCTGTCAAGCGAGGTATGTGAGAAAACTCCGATATTGGCGCCTACGTATTCAAGGAATGGCGAAATTAAGGAGACCGAAACGCTGAAAGATTATAGGCTCGTGAATTACGATATATTGAGCGGTAAGAGATACTGGCTAGGGTTGTAGGCTACGCTTTTGGGAATAGTGGCGTGCTCGGGGGCACGATTTCATCAGCGATAAATATACTCTGGATTTTTGCTGAAGTTTCTGGCAAGAATGGCTCGAGTAGCTCTGACGCCTTCAACAATCCACCAACAAGCTGACTCAGCACATTCCGAGCTTCCTCCACCTTTCCCTGTTTTGCCAATTCCCAAGGTTTTGCGATATCAATGTCTTTGTTAAGCTGTTGCACTTTACCCCAGGCATAATCAAAAGCCTTAGAAAATTCATACCTATCCATTAACTTACGATATTCTTCGTCGACAACTTCCGGCATGCTAATGCCATGAACTTCGTTCTTACGACAAAGCGTCGCTAGGCGTTGTACGAGATTACCAAGATCATTCGCAAGTTCGTTATTATAAGCCTCATCGAACTTTTCCCAGGTGAAATCCGAATCAGCGAAGGTATCGATATGCCGCAGGAAATAATACCGAAACGCCTCGAGACCGTGACGTTCAAGCACTGCCATCGGGTCGACAACATTCCCAATACTCTTACTCATCTTTTGTCCGCCAGCTAAAACATGGCCGTGCGAGATAACTTTCTGGGGCAACTTGAGGTCAAGCCCGAGCAATATTGCTGGCCAAGTGATAGTATGAAAACGCAAAATATCCTTACCGACAAATTGCGCACTGGCAGGCCACCACTCAGAAATGTCCTGATCCGGATAGCCTAATACCGTAATGTAATTACTGAGTGCATCAACCCAGACATACATGACCTGCTCATCGTCACCTGGCACCGGTACACCCCAGCTAAGCTGCTTACGTGGGCGGGAAATCGAAATATCCGGCGTATCTTCAAGTAGCCTTAGCATTTCTTGCTTACGGAATTCAGGCAGAATCAGCATCTCATCGGACTCAATTTTCGCACGAATCTGGTCGCGAAAATCGTCCATGCGCAGATAATAATTTTTCTCAGTTAGTTTTTGATACGGTTTTTGATGATCGGGGCAAATACCGTCATTCTCATCGTATTCCTTCTGGGTAACAAAACTTTCGCAGCCCTCACAATACCAACCGTCATAATCAGCGGCGTAAATATGCGGTTCAAGCTGTTTCCAAATTTCTTGACAGCGCCGAACATGATCAGCATCAGTCGTACGAATGACATCGGTATAGGTAATATCGAGTTTTTTGATAAAATCTTGGAATTTCTGCGAATTTTGAGCGGCGTACGCTTCAACACTGAGACCATTCTTCTGCGCGGTGCTGTAGACTTTATTGCCATGTTCATCGGTGCCAACCTGAAACCGCACCTCGTCGCCTTGGCTGCGGCGATACCGGGCGTAAGTATCCGCCAGAAGGTAGTCCATGGCGTGTCCAATATGGGGATTACCATTAACATAGGGGATTGCGGTACAGATATAAACTTTTGACATATATATATTATACCATACCTTAAGCACAGGATATAAGACCCTTCCTTAAAACAGGGTGAGCCGGGCTCATCTAAAGAATCGCCCTTGGCTCAGCCCTAATCGGGTTAGTTTTTCGGAAAGGTCTTATATCCTATGACTTCACCCAGTGTTTTTACTCTTCGACGCAGACGAAGCCTTCAGCTTCATATTTGGCTTGGACATCAGCAAGCGCCAAGCTTGGATCGCCCTCGGTCGTACCGTAAATTGCGTTCATGACGTCACTTGCCGCAATATCAGTACCATCCTGAGAAGTGACGAGATAGGTATAGTTATTGCCATTGGCTTCGTTGCTAACCGCGAGTGTACCGCCGGCAAGAGCGGCTACACTTTCGGCGATTGGAGCGTTAGCGTCGCGTACAGCAGCAGCATCAGTTTCGCTACCGAAGTCGAGCGAAAGGCTAGACGAATATGCGCTCAGAGTATCGCCAGTATAGCTGATCGTTACGATACTTTTGCCGGAACCAGCGGGATCTTCGCGACTTTCCGTGCGTTGACAGGAAATACTAGCGATTGAAGAGTTCGAATTCTCATCAGAAACTTGAGGATAATAGACCGGCTTGACGTTCTTTTTCTCGTTATTCCAGAGAATGAAGAAAGTAATCGAAGTAACTAACAGTAGAGCAGCAATCACTCCGAGAATAACAACAAGTGGACTAGTGGCCAGTTTGGATTTCGACTTGTCGGCACCCATTGGAACGGGCGCGGGCGCTGGTTGAGGCGCAGATGTAGGTGCAGCCGGACCAGCTACAGGCTGAGGTGCGGGTGCCGGAGCAGCCGGTGTTTCTGGAGCACTTGGCGTGGCAAACGGATTAAAAGGTGCAGCGGCAGGTGCAACTTCTGGAGCTGGCATCGCACCCGAAGTTGGAGCGGCTGAAGCAGGAGTGCCGAACGACATATCCGCAGGAGCAGCAGTCGGGTCAGCTGGAGGCATAGAGACAGCACTACCAATTGAACCCGGAACCGGAGCGGCTGGAACTAGAGGCTCGTCAACCGGAGGCAATGCAGCAGCATTTGAATCAGCGGCGGCAATTTGATCTAGGCCGATAGCCCCGCCAACACCCTGGTTCGCAGCCATACCAGCAGCCGTGAGACTCTCTTGTGCCGAAGCAAGATTGTCTGACATCGGCATACCGCCTAAGCCTGCCGTAGGTTCTGGCGTACCGGTCATGCCGCCAGTAGCGAATGGATTTGATAATGGGTTGTTGTCTTCGGGGTTCATTGTGCCTCCCTTTTTGTGTTCCTATTTGTTATGTTTATACAATTTACTGCTATTATATCGCTTATGTTATTTTTTAGCAAGAGTTTTTTCGGGATTTTGCCGCGAGTACAGATCTTCCCAATCCCAGAGACTTAAATCTTCGGCGCGGACATTAGGATTAATCCCTTCTTCTCGCAGCGCATTTTCCCAATCTGCCTTGGACATCCTACTGTCGGCGAGGTTACTACTGAGTTTTTTCCGCGGGTTAGAAAAGCCCCGGCTAGCAAATTTTAACACCACGTCATCAACCTGCGGCTCATCCAGAGGAGCTAAGATTAAAACCTGACTATCAACTTTGGGCGGCGGAGTAAACTCTTCAGCTTTTACTACTGGCCCGAGCTCAACTTCGGCTCGATTCTGTGTTATGAGCGACAAAATCGATTGGTTACCGGCGGCAGCCGCCACGCGTTCGGCGACTTCTTTTTGCATTAGTAAAACAATGCGCCGAGGTGCGGGCGTGAGGCCAATCATCTGGCGAATAATCGGCGAAGTAATATAATATGGAATGTTGCCAACTACAACGTAATTATTAGTCTGGACGAGAGCTGGAACGTCGGCGCTCAGAATATCACCATGAACAACTTCAAGGTCCTTCCCTGGGAAAGATTTAGGTAGATTCTCGGCCAATTTTTCATCAAATTCGACCGCAACCACCTTATGAAAACGTTTCAGCAAGCTAGAAGTCAAAGTGCCAAGACCTGGACCGATCTCAAGACAAACCGTGTTCTCGTCGGCGCCCATCGCAGCGGCGTCAGCAATTTCATCTAAAATAGCACGATTTTTAAGCCAGTGTTGGCCGAGTGATTTATTATTTTTCACTCTAGTACCAACCCTTAGCCTGTTTGAACTCTAGCGCTTGTTGCCAGCCACCGTAGCGACCAGTAACATAGCTGTTCATCCAACGAATCTGGGTCACAGGATTTGTCCGCCAATCATCCCCAGCCGAGCTCATCTTACTACCCGGTAAGGCCTGCGGAATACCGTAAGCACCTGAGCTAGCATTCTCGGCATCAACTCGACAGCCGGATTCATGGTAAATAATATAAATCGCGGCTTCGATACCATCTTCCGGAACACCAGCTTCGCGAATCCAGCCAAGGCAAGTTTCCTGTTCTGGGGCAACGGAGAGTTTAGCGCCAACCACGACAATCTCCGGTACTGGCTCAGTCTTAATACTCTCTGAGATCAAGCGACGGCTAACCTCGACATTATTTTCAAACTGAACTTCATAAACACTGACCTTGCGTCCTTCCTCGCCAGCCTGCTCGAGGCGTTTCTCGCCCTTTGCCATATTGTAGTCATAGCGAGTCTCAGTCGGATAGCTAATCGCATCTTCAATGGTCAAGGTACGACCACCATTACGCTCAATACGATAGGTCGACACAACTCCGGCCTCAAGGAAGTTTTGATTGGATTCAACTGTAATTTCATCACCATCATAAACGGTCACACCGGCTTCGCGGGCGATCGCTTTAGGATCGTAGCTTGCGGTCATAACATAAGACCGTTTCGTGCCATCAATTACGAGTGCTGGACGGGCGCGATGAATATTGATATGATAATCATCGCCCGCGACTAGCGTATCAAGACCAGGTTCGACAATGTCCGACTCCGTGACTTCAAGATTGACTTTCTCGAGCACATCCCGGACCGTCCGGGCCGCAGTTTTAACAGTCAAATATGACTTGTCGTCATAGATTGTAACAAAATGCTCCTCGCTAGTATTAGATTCATCGTCAGCAAAAGCGAGGCCTCCTGGGGCGAAACAATGGAGCGTCAAAAAGACACCCATTACGACTATCATAATCGCACAGAAAAAATCTCTAATTCGGAAATGCAATTTCATCATTTCTAATCCTATTATAGCACACAATAGTGCAAAAACTTACCCCCATCTTCTTATTGTACCACAGAAACGCCAAAAAGTCAATATATAGCCGTAGTTTATCCTTCAAAAACCGGTAAATCATCCGGAAATGGATCAAAATCGGGCCCAAATTCGTCAGAACTACCGCTATCAGCACCGGAAGAGCCAAATTCGCCGTCGGGGTCACCGCCAAGAATACCGAGCGAACCAACGTTGCCGTTACTCATCTCAACGTCATAAGCGCCGGATTCACCGAAGCCACCTGAACCGTATGGGTTGTACCCCAATTCGAGTAAAAATTGCGACGGAGCGTTGTAATTCCGCCCGCCAAAACTATATCTAGAGCTGGCAAAAGTCAGAAAAAGCAGCTGCATGGCGCGCGTCATGCCGACATAAGCGAGGCGGCGTTCCTCCTCAAGTGCCTCTTCGGAGCCGTCGGAACGACTACTCGGGAATAGACCTTCTTCCATGCCGACGATAAAGACGACTGGAAACTCGAGGCCCTTAGCGGCGTGCAAGGTCATCAACGAAACCGAATCTTGCGATGTACTCTCGTCCGCCGAACTCAGCAGAGCGGCGTCAGCCAGAAACTCATCCAGCGTCTCATAGGCGCTAGCATTACCAGCTAAAGTTTCGAGGTTTTCCATACGCTCATCGCCCTCAGGTGTGCCGCTCTGGACTAGCCGCGCAAAGTCAAAATACTTCACCGCACGCTCAACGACTTCAGCTAGCGGAACAACATCTTTCGACTCATTCGCCGCGCTACTATCCGCGCCATCTTCTTCTGCCGCAGTACCATCGTCCCGCGCAACCTGGCTACTGTATTCTTCAAGGAAGTTCGCGACGCGCATGAGCGATGACTTAGCGCGAGCGCTGGCGACCTCAGCGGCTTCGCGCAGGCTAGCTCCCGGATGTGCATCCATATAGACAAAGACTTTTTCGAGCGAAGCCTGACCGACACCAGATAGAATATTCTTACCAAGACGCTCTAGACTGACACGATCATGCGGGTTGACGAGCAGCTTCAGAATCGCCAATACATCTTTGACCTCTTTACGATCGTAGAATCTCACGCCACCAATAATCTTGTACGGGATTCGTAGAGCCATGAAGGCCTTTTCAAAAGCATACGACTGAGCGTTAGTGCGATATAGTATGGCAAAATCACTCAGCTTCCGCCCAGCTTTCAGACGTAAAATCTGGCGCGCAACGTAATTCGCTTCTCCGGTCTCATCCATTAGCCCCTCGACCGTCACCGGCTCACCTTTGCCAGCCTCAGTGAATAGGGTTTTGTCGGTGCGAGTCTTGTTCTGATTGATAATCTGTTGTGAGGCAGCAAGGATATTACCAGTACTACGGTAGTTTTGCTCTAGCTTAATCACCTTGGCGCCTGGAAAATCGCGTTCAAAATTCAAGATATTAGTAAAGTCAGCACCGCGCCAAGAATAAATTGACTGCCAGTCATCACCAACGACGCAGATATTGCGCTCCGGATTCACGAGATATTTAATCAGCCGATATTGTACGCTATTTGTGTCTTGATACTCGTCAATCAAAATATGATGAAACCGGCGCTGCCATTTCGCACGAACTTCAGCGTTCGTCTGAAATAAATCCGCAGCCTTGATCAATAAGTCATCAAAATCAAGTGCGGCAGCCGCGGCTTTTTCCTGTTCGTAGCGCGCGAAAACCTCAGCGGCCTGTTTCTGGTTTGGATAAACCGCCTCAGCCCGAGCATCAGCTGGCTTCATCCCGGCGGTCTGCCAATTCGAGATCATACTATGGACAATCTTGGGAGTGAAAGCTTTATCTCCGGTCAGTTTCATACTGCGCATAATACGACGCAACAGTGTCAACTGATCGTCGGAGTCGTAAATCGTGAAATTACGGTCGACGCCAATCGCGGCATGTTCAATACGCAAAATCCGTACGCAAATGCCATGAAAGGTGCCCATGTAGGGCATAAAGCTGCGAGGTACGGCGATGTCCAAGCCCCTTGCTTGGCCCGCGTCGACGACGCCTGCCGTTGCAGGGTCGTCGCGCTTTTCCTTGGCCGAACCTCCGGATGACCTCGCAAGGGCTTGAATATTACCGTAGCTCCGGTCGTATATCTGCTGTAGGTCGACTCGGCCGATTGCATCTTCGCGCTGACCTTCGAGAAGATTCCAGAGGCGAACGCGCATTTCTTTGGCGGCTTTATTCGTAAAAGTCACAGCCAGAATCTGGTCGGGACGCGTACCATGTGCAATTAAGTTCGCAATCCGATGAGTAAGGACTTTTGTCTTGCCCGATCCCGCGCCAGCCAATACTAAGACCGGGCCAGTCAATGTCTCGACCGCCTCACGCTGCGCCGGATTCAAACCTCCTAGAATTGGATTCATTCTGTAATTATAGCACAGATTGTTCCCTGTTGCTAATCTTCGCAGAGACGTTCGTCATAGCGCAACCGAGAGGCGGAATGACGCACACGACGACGGCGATGGCGCAAATGAATCAAATAGTAAGCAATGCCCATCTGGAAGACCATGATAAAAGCTGCGCAGCTCAAAATCGCGCCGAGCCCGAAGTTATACATCCAGCCGCAAAACAGTACACCGGTAGCTTCGCCAAGATAGTTCATGACGTGTTTAAGGGTGTTGTAACCGAGCTGGTGGCGATTGTCGACGAGGTTGATATAACAGCCGTCACTAACATCCTCATAAGCGGTTTCACTGAGCATTGCCCAAGTAAAGGCGAGCAGGAAGACAAATGGATTATCCGCTAGAACAGCGATTACATAGGCGCCGAAGCGAATCCCAAACTTCAACGTCATCGTAATATAATCGTTTTTGGGCGTAAAATATCGGAGCGCGATCATGCCGAGAATATCGCCGACCAACCCGGCGATTAGGAGATAATTCGTCGCCGTACTAGCAGAGAATTCGAGCAGATTCGTCATGATCAGCATTTTAAGACCTAGCGCGGTTGCGAATGAGGTCGAGGAGAGAAAAGCATATAACATATAGAAAGTCTGGACGCGACTCTTAAAGACGTATTTGAATGCCGATTGTTGGACTTTGGACGAAGCCGCGGTCGGTTTGACCTTAATACGAAACATCACTATCATCGCTAGCGCAAGAAAAACCATTGAGACCGCAAGGCAAACGTTATAATCCACCCCAAGCCCAGTCATACTTTGACCAATCATCAGCCCGCCAATCAAGACGCCGACGTCGCGAAAGAGGTATTCGACAAGTTTACGTTTACTGTAAATCTTGTTGCTTTTCATAATGGTCGTAAGGAGCGGATAGACGCTTGCAACAATCATGTAGCTTGTAAAAATTTCAATAATTGTGCAGAGATTAATGAAAAATGTCTGGCCCGTGCCGTTAAGTCCGAGCTGAACGGCTGAGTTTGCGAGACGAAAGGCGAGGATGCCAGTCATGAAAGTCTTGAGCGAAGAAGGCTTCAACTTCCAACCGACGAGCAGAATGCCGCCGACACTGAGAAAAGTTGCAATACTGGTCAGAGTACTAATCTCGGTCGCGAGATAGCCGTTTTCTTCGAGCCAAAGTTGGCGAAAATTCGCCCAGAGCCCAGCAGAAATACTGAAAAGTGCCAACATCACTAAAATGCGGTTAGCAAGGCGAGAATTTTGGGATTTGTGGCGCTTTTGCGACATTTCTATTGACTTTTTATCTTACCTGTGATATAATAGAAATATAGAGCACTGCTCCATTCTACTACGAACGACCTTTTGCTACTATTTTAGCATAAAAGGGATATTTTGGAAAAAAATAAAGAGGCGAGCAGTCATTGCGAGCAAAAAATAAAAGAGCAACAGGATTTACACTTGCCATAATCGTTTTAGTAAGGTACAATTAAATCAGGTTAATGGTTACCGTTCGTTATCGACAATAATCGTAACGACGGTAATTTTTTGTTGAATATTGACCTCGGTCCTTGCCTTAGTCGTCGATTGAGAACGATTACCCAACCGTTCCAACAAACAAAGAACTAGTTTTAACATATTCTATGTTCCTTTCTGTTTTAATGTTTATTTTTTACTAACAAACACCTCTCCAAAAAGACCTGAATTCTCCACACTCCATCAAATAACTCCCGCACCCTACCCCACAAAATGACTAGCTGCCTATTGCTCTGTAATCAAACTAACATAATTTAGAAATTTTTAACAAGCACAAGTGTGATGTTTTTCGCATTTCATTCATAACGTACCGTCGTACCTCCGGCGCCACCACCATAGTACAGTTACCATTGGCTTTTGTCCGTAGTGGGAACATTAATACCGGCGACGGCAAAGTTTACTTCGTCGGCGAAAGGGGCTATGTCTGGACACGTATGGTCGTATCATCTACTGTTGCCCGCAGCTTGTCCTTCAATGCCACTGACGTCAGCGCAACAGGAAGTAACAATCACTATAATGGTTTCTCCATCCGCTGCCTCTGCCTCAAAATTAATAGATGGCCTGGAAAAAGTTATTCCAGCACGGCCTTGATACGGCGGACGCCAGCGCTAGAACTTTCTTCCTTCATGATACGAAACTTTCCTAGTCCGCCGGTACGCTCGACGTGAGGACCGCCACAAATCTCGCAAGAGACCGGCCCACCGTTCTCCCTGCCAATCGTATACACCGTTACTCGATCCGGATAGCGATCGCGGAAACTACCATGCGCGTGCAACTCATCAAAGGCATAATCCTTATCGTATTCAGCGAAGACCACCGGCAAATCGGCCTCAATCCACTCGTTGACGCGCTTTTCGACGCGTTCTAATTCTTCGGGCGTTAGCTTATGGTCGATATTGAAGTCAAAGCGTAGACGTTCGGGAGTGAGATTGCTGCCTTTTTGCTCGATACTAGGGTCAATTTCTTTTTGGAGGGCGGCAAGCAACAGATGACAAGCAGTGTGGTATTTTACAGTCTGCTCGCCGGTATCACTCAAGCCGCCCTTAAACATGCCTTTTGAAGCGGTTTTACTACGTTCGCGCTGTTCGTTCAGAGCATGCTCAAACTCATCCTGATAGTTCTTCGAGAGGTTAAGGCCTTGCTTGTAGACTTCCTCTACGCTGAGTTCGAGCGGGAAGCCATAAGTATCTTGGAGCTTGAACAAGTCGTATCCGGTCAGGCAGTGAGACAATGAGCCTGAGTCGAACTTTTCGGGACCCGCTTCGTCGTCGCCCGTCGTTACGGGGACTTCTCGCTTCGCCCGCTCCCCGTTGGTCGCGGAGAGTCCCGAGAAAGTCGATTCAGGCTCTCGCCTCTCGGCCATCCGGTGCAACTCTTTCAAGCCCTTATTAATCGTCTTACGGAAGGCGGATTCTTCTTTCGTCAAAACATCAATCACCTGCGCACGGCACGGCAAAATGTCATCTGACAGCTCGGCGTAGTTCTCGGCAATCACCGGGATAATTTCAGCGATGAATTCCTGACCAATCCCAAGATCAAGCGCCCTCAGCACGGCTCGGCGGACCAAGCGCCGCAAAGCGTAGCCTTGAGCCTTGTTGCTCGGAGTGAGACCTTGTGCGGCTAGCAAATAGGCGCCGCGCAAATGGTCGGCGATAATACGCATCTCGTCGGTATTGTTGTCATAATTTTTATGCGACATTTCCTCAAGTTTAGCAATAATCGGCGCCATGAGCGAAATCTTGAAAACGTCAAAACTCCCGATCGCGGCCGCCGCGAGGCGTTCAAGCCCGCCACCAAAGTCGACGTTTTTGTGCTCGAGTTCGGAGAAAGTACCGTCTTCGTTGCGCTTGTATTGCATGAAGACCTGGTTGCCGATTTCCATAAAACGTGCGCCGTCGCTAGCGGGGTGGCTTTTGCCGTATTTTTCGACGTCCTGCTTGTCCTCACCAAAATCATAAAACACCTCGGAATCGGGACCACAAGGGTCGCCAAGTGGCGTAGTCTCAATACCACCGCCGCGGCTCCACCAGTTCTCTTTATCGTCGTAGAAGAAGATGCGCTCGCCGGGCTTGATTCCCCGCTCGTCGCCGTGTTTAGCGCTGCCGATCTCGGCAATCTTCGCCTCGATACCGGCTTTCTTGAAAACTTCTTGCCAAATCTCGGCCGCTTCGGTATCTTTCGGAATACCATATTTCTCATTACCGATGAAACAAGTAACGTAAATTTTCTCCGGGTCGAGACCGATTTCCTTGGTCAGGAACTCAAAATAATTTTCAATCTGCTCTTTCTTAAAATAATCGCCGAGCGACCAGTTACCTAACATCTCAAAAACCGTAGTATGACGCGGGTCACCGACATCCTCGATGTCTTGGAGGCGCATGGACGGCTGACTGTCGGTCAAACGCGTACCTTCGGGGTGTGGCTGCCCGAGGAGATATGGCAAAAGCGGCTGCATACCGGAACCGGTGAACAGAGTTGTCGGGTCATTCTCGAGGACGAGGGGCGCAGGCGGGATGACTTTATGTCCGTGCTTAACTTGAAAATCTAAGAATTTTTGGCGAATTTGATTGGCGTTCATTGTTTTATTATAGCATGGGGACCGAACAGGGGTAAATATTGACTTTTCGCATATTTTTAGTATAATTGTACTCAGTTTAGCGGAGATATGACTGGCTAAAAGTACACAGGAGGTAAAAATGAATGCGAATCGATTTATCCAGAGAAATTACAATGCAATTTTTAGATGAACTAGATGATTTCTTGGCAATGACTAGACTAGGTGAGACTTGGAGCGAAAAGCTATATGGTTTACGTGATGCTCGTCGTTACGTACGTCCATTTTTAGAACAAACATTGGGCGACGTGCAGATGTTTAACGACATAGCACCGGATAGCGACTGGTGGGAATGCGCCATTGAGAGTTTAGAGTATTTCCGAGAAAAGTTCCGAGTAACTTGTCCGATAGAGTTAGTACGCGACGCGCCTTCATGCCATGATCGCAATGTTGGCAACCTAGCTTACGCGTGCTGTTACGAGGTAACTAGTACTGAACCAGTAATATATAGCTCAGAGATTGCCGTTCAAAACTTATCTGCTTTTGTAAATAATACGCCACCGATTAATCAGCTGATCGGAGGGATTGCGCACGAAGTCTGGCATGCATATCAGCATCAGTTGGCTCGCAACTTCTTATGTATGACCGACAACGTAGTAGATTTAGAGCAAATTGATCCAACGGACGATAAAAACCGTGGCGCAATTTACGCCCTGAGCAATATGATCTTATATAGGCAGCCGTGTTGCAGAAATGATTCTCTTTATCGTTTTCAAATCTGCGAAGCAGAAGCATATTACATTCAAGACAAAATCACGGCGGTTCTAATGTAATACTGCTAAGAAAATCGCATAAATCCGTTAGTGGTTGCTAGCGGATTTTTATATGGCGATAATTCCACCGCCGAGGCAGGTCTCGCCAGAATAGAGGACGGCGGATTGGCCGGCAGCGGGGCGCTTGATCTCTTGCGAGAAAATGACCTTGCCACCTTCATATTTCGCCGAAATCAGCGGGGCGCGGTGGCGAAGGCGAACTTTGAGGCCGGAGATTTTAGTCAGATCGTCGACAGTCAGACCGTTCCGAAGGTGCAAATCTTCAAGTTCGAGCTGGTCGGTCCATAATGATTCATGATTGAGATTGCGCGAAACATAAACAATATTCGCACCGAGATCCTTTTTGACGACATAATACGGCAGGCCGCCGCCAAGATAGAGGCCATGGCGCTGTCCGATGGTATAGAAAATCGCGCTATCGTGAAATCCGAGAACCCTATCTGTCTCGATTTCGCGAATTTCGCCGGGCTGAGCGTCAAGATACTCGCGCAGAAAATCTTTCATGCCGACTTCACCAACAAAGCAGACGCCCATGGATTCTTTTTTGGTCGCAACATCGAGGCCATGCTTGGCGGCGAGAGCCTTTACCTCTGGTTTCGTGAGGTTACCGACTGGAAAAAGCGTATGCGCGGTAGCCTCGTCACTCATGCGATAGAGGAAATAAGTTTGATCCTTATTCTCGTCTTTGGCGCGCAGAAGATGGGCTTGTTGACGAGAGCGTATCAATTTTTCTCGGGGCGCGTCGTCAGCGCCTGCCGTCGCAGGGCTGACGCGCTCTTCCTCCTCGTGAGTCCGGATCTCCTCGAAAAATGATACACCCTCGCCAACAGCGCAACCGGTTTGCGCGCCAACCCGAGCATAATGACCAGTCGCGATGTAGTCCGCACCTGCCGCCATGGCGCGCTCGTAGAAAAGCTTGAATTTGATTTGTTCGTTGCACATGACGTCGGGATTAGGCGTTCGGCCTTTTTGGAATTCGGCGAGCATGTAGTCGACGACGCGCTGCTTGTAATCTTCCTCAAAATCCCAGACTTCAAAATCAAGGTCGAGTTGGACGGCGACGCGCTTCGCGTCAGCAAGGTCTTCGGCCCAAGGGCATTTCATGCCGGGGAGGTCTTTGGACCAGTTTTTCATATAAATTCCCGTGACGTCGTAGCCCTGCTCTTTGAGAAGAATTGCAGAGACGGAGGAATCGACGCCACCAGACATACCGAGGAAGACTTTAGACATGAGTATAGCCCTCGTTCACATCCGCGCATCCATTATCCTTTTCGGGACACGATGTCGCGTCCGCCCGCCGTTGCGGGGGCCGCGCATCTTCGTCCTCGGCCGTAGCCTCCGGAGATTCCCGAAAAGCACAATGACCGCGCGCCACAATTCGGCTATACTCATGCCTAACTTCGTCCGCGATGATGCTAGCAGCTTCTTTGACATTTTCGAGGGTATTCGTACTACCAAGAGAGATACGGAGGCTGCCGGCGATTTCACTATCAGAAAGACCGATCGCAGCGAGGACGTGCGATTTTGCCCCCTTATTTGCAGCACAGGCTGCGCCGGTCGAGACCAGTACGCCGCGCATTTCGAGGCGATAAATTAGGCGCTCAGCGTCAAGCCCTGGGAAACAAACTGGTACAAAACTGGATAATTGATGCTTCGGGTTACCTAGAAAACGTACCGCTTGTGCTTTTCTATTGACTTTTTTGTCATTCTGTGATACAATAGAAGTGTGAGGCGCGAGATTATGGTCTGGCGTGGGGGTTTTGATGGTTTCCAATTCTTGACGGATGATTTCCGCCATTTTTTGATACTGCTTGCGGTGACTAGAGAGATGTGCTTTTGCTTCAGTGGCGGCTTTTGCAAAGCCAATCACACCCGGTACATTTTCCGTTCCTGAACGCAACCCACGCTCTTGACCACCACCAAGACTAAGAGGTTGAAGCTTAATACCATGCGCAACATAGAGCGCGCCGACGCCTTTCGGCCCGCCACACTTCGCAGCGTTAAGAGTTAAGAGATCTACCCCTAGGCGAGCAACATTAATATCCATGAGACTAAGCGCCTGTGAAGCGTCAGAATGGAGGTAGAGCGGCAGGGTAATTCCCCGCTGGAGGCGATCTTGACGCGCTTGGCGCAAAATTTCGGCAATCTCAGCAAGCGGCTGAATCGTGCCAAGTTCATTGTTCGCTAAAGAAACCGAAACGAAGACGACATCATCAGAAAGTTTTTGGCGTAAATCGTCAATCCGAATTAAACCATTTTTATCAACTGCGACTAGTTCGTAATTGTGCGATTTTGCAGCTTCAAGAACAGCGGCATGCTCGGTCGTCAAGGTTAAGCATTTAGCTTGCGGGAAAGCGCGGAGGGCGGTAAAAGCAAGGTTGATGGACTCGGTCGCGCCGGCGGTCATCACAAGGTCAACGCCTTTAGCGCCGATGACGTGAGCAAGGTCGTTTTTGGCGGACTCGTAGGCTTCGCGAACATGCTTGGCGGGGAGATAAGGCGCGGAGGGATTGAAAAACTGCTCCGTAAAATACGGAAGCATGGCCTCTAGAGCCTTTGGATTTACTGGCGTAGCAGCGGCATGATCGAGATAAATCATACCCTTATTATAACACATAATAAGGGTATACTGCAACTCGTATCACCGAAAAAGCGAGCTTTTTCGTATAGATACTTCGTGCAGTTCATATTCCTATTATACCATAATCCTAACAGTTTTGGCAATTAAGCGGCGTTATAAATATGTTGTTTAATTAGGCTAAGGTAGGTACGCGTAGCCTTCCGAAAGTTCTCGAGTTCAGCGCCTTCCAGCTTGAAATATTTGCCAGCAGAGAGCTTCTTGTAGACTCCAGACGGACGGACCTCATAACGCACGGTGAGCTGACGCGCATGACGCTCGGCGTCAGTCCAACTTTCGTGCCAAATCCAGATATTTTCGCGATCGTGGAAAAATTCGCGACGATGCCCTTCGGGAATCGGACCAAAAATCATACTGCCAAGACGAGATTCAGCGTTAATCAACTCGGCGCGGCTAGGGCGACGGAAACGCAAACGGCGTTTTGGCTTCGTAGTCGCCTCGGCGCTTTTCTTGAGAGCACGAGCAGGCTTGCCGGTCGTCGCTGGAACTACAGCCGGAGCAGGGGCAGGCTTGGTAGTCGGGCGAGCGCGATGCTGGCGAATTTGAATCTGGTCGCCATCTTTCAGGCGGATGGCGGCAGTCTTTGCCTTGGGCTGCGAAGCGTCGGGAATTGAAGTGGTCGCTGTCTTAGCCGAAGCTGCCGGCACGGAAGTTTTAGGCGTGCGAGCAGCCTTAACGGCGGAGCGGCGCAAAGTTGCAGTTTTAAGATTTTTGAGTTTCCGTGCGACCTTACCCGGAGTTTTGGGCTTTGGTGAACGAGATTTTTTCTGAGTTTTAGCTGGCGCGGCAATTTCAACCGCAGCTTGAGCAGTCTGGACCAGCTCTTTGGTCTCGGGTTTGAGCGCCTTTTCGGCGGTGACTGGCTGCGTGTTGCGAATCTTACGATCGTGCTTACGCGCGGGCGTAGCACGGTAGACCTTTTTCTGACCTAGAGCGACGCACGGCATATTTCGATCTCCCGGGCAATCGCCATCAACTCGCGATAGACTTCGCAAGTGGCAGGAGTCTCAAAATCATAGCCTAGGTCTTGACTAGACGCGAAATAGCTGTCAGATTTTGAAGATTTGTCTCGCATTTTTCGTAGTTTGCTCCGCAATTTCTAACTCCGTCACTTCTAATTTCGTGGCGAGGTACGCCGCAATTTGCTTAACGTACCCTGGTTTATTTATTGTACCACGGAACGGCACTGGAGTCAAGAAAGGCGCGTCGGTTTCAAGTAAAATTCGCTCAAGCGGAGGCAGGGGTGGCGTTGTATAAGTCGCGAGACCATTCACGCCGATATAAAAACCGCGTTCGAGCGCCCGTTTTAGCTCTTTTTTTGAGCCGGTAAAACTATGGACGACGCCTTGAGTTTCGGGGAAATTATCTAGAACGGCAAAAGCGTCGGTAAAGGCTTCGCGGATGTGGAGCGAGACCGGCAGATCATAATCTTTTGCAAGTTGAAGCATTTGCTCGAAAAGTTTGATCTGAGCGGAGCGATTGTAACCAGGGTAGTGGTAATCCAAACCGATTTCACCAACAGCTAAACAACTTTTTCTTTTTTCGGAACCCGCTGCGTCTCGTCCCGTCGTTACGGGCGAGACTTGCTTCGCTCGCTCCTCGTTAGTCGCGAAGAGTTCCGAAAAAAAGGAAAAGTTGCTATCGTGTTGATTAGCGAATTCGGGGTGGATGCCGTAAGTCCAATAGACGCCGTCGTGCGTAGCCGCGAAGTCGCGGGCTTTGAGAGAATCTTCGTGATTCGTGCCGATACAGACGATTTTTTCGACACCGCTTTCGTGCGCGTTCTGCAAAAACTCAGCCTGTTGGTCAGGCGTGAACCACTGAAGGTCATGAAGATGGCAATGGGTGTCGATGAGCATAATATATATTATATAATATAATGATGAAAAATGGCTTAGCCAAAAAGGTTAAGCCGCCGTCTCTTTATTTAGACGCAATTTTAAGCTTAGAATGGAGAGGCGTTAATTCAATAGTCATGTGGATTTTTCCCTCACGGTCAGTTTTAATAACATATCTTTTATCATATGTCGTTGCCTCCGTGATGCGTTCGTTGATGGCTGGAGCCAAAAGTTCGTTCCTACCCGGCATAATACCGCCAAATGCAAAAACTATTCTCGCAATAAAACGCTTGATATGTTTCTTCATAGAGACCCTCCTGTCTAAAAAATGTACTTTGCCTATAGTATTTAGGGGCGACAAAAACTGCCCATGTTCACATTCTAGCATACTATGCTATTTTTGTCAAGATTCTGGGTCTAGAAACGACCGTATAGTGCGCCGCCAGGTTTAGACATGTCATCGTCGGTCGGAACCTGACCAATGAAATCGGCGACTTTTGCGCCCAATTCGCTGCGATCAGCGAAAAATCCGCCGCGTGCGCCATTCTGCGTATAACCAGACAATCCAGGTAACACCTTGATCATTTCAACATTGCAAAGCTTCGGGATATTATATTCTATCCAAACTTGATCAGCTCTCGACTGGTCAGGTTCGGCGCTGATCGTCAGAGCGTGGCCACGATCGCGCACCATCATCATAACATGTTCGTCAGCGCCGATGATGTCCGTATTACCCACATCAAGGTCGGTCGGGAGAGCGTCAAAAACTTGACGCGACAACGGTGACTCGTCGCCGCGCAGAGCAATGGAGTAGCCGTAATCGTTCTCCTTCTGATCTACGACTGGAACTTTTTGGAGAATAGATTCGTTATTCATAATATAGCTATGATAAGCGTGCAGAAGCTCATTGATAGTCTGAGAATCATCAACGAGAGAGCTAAGATTACCGCCAAAAGTATACCCTACGCACTTATCCTTAACCTCTTCCACAAATTCCGGGCGGAGGTCGGTAAATTTCTGGCGATAAATCTGTCCAGTGATTCCAGAATTATAATTACCAAGAGCAAAATCTTCAGCGCCACGTTGGAAGAAATCCTGGGTCGCCTCGGAAACACCTGAACTGAAACCGAAATCGCGGTCGATACTGGCAAAATCAGAACGAAAGTCCCGGAAAGTGCGATAGGCTTTCTCTGCGTAGTCCATGCGACTAGCTTCGTCGTAATCATCGGAAGGCTGAGGTGCAGCCTGCATAAGCTCACGCTTAATGCGGAGGTCGGTTTTAAAGAAATTCTTGAGGGCGTGAAGTTCTGGAGAATTCGTAGCCCGCTCTGCTGAATCTTTAATGATATCTGAGTTAAGCTCTTCTGGAGAAGGGCTGCTAATAATTTCCTCTGGCGTTACTACGGCTTCGGTAGTAACGCTGGCAGTGCCAGCGAATGGAACTTCGGCGAGGTCGTCAAAAGCCGTACCTGCAGCATCAGGATTGAGTTTGGCAAGGTCGTCCCAACTGGAAGATTGTTCGGAAGACTGGCCGGAGAGTCCGGTCGGACTCACGGATTCGGGTGATTTTTTAGAAGCTAAGCGCCGGAAAGGGTTACGAAAATTCATAACCGTATTATAGCATAACTTACGCCCGGGCGGCGCGCTTACGCTTCACCGGGTCAAGCTCACGCTTGCGCAACCGGAGACTTTTCGGAGTCACCTCGAGCAATTCGTCATCAAGCAAGAAATCAATACACTGTTCGAGCGAATACTGCGTATAAGGCGTCAGCTGAATCGCGCCATCGCTGGAATGCGTACGCATATTCGTCAGCTGCTTCTCCTTACAGATATTAATATCGAGATCATCTTTCTTGTTACTCAGACCAACAATCATGCCTTGATACACCGGCACACCAGGCGGGATGAATAAAATCCCGCGAGCTTGCGCCGCATCGAGAGCATAAGCCGTGCTTGTACCCGCCTCATGCGCAATCAAAGCGCCATTACGCTCGGGCTTATACTTCCCTTCAACTGGGCGATAGCCGCTTGGCAAAGATGACATAATCGCCGTACCCTTGGTCGCCGTAAGCAAGTTGTTCCGGAGACCGATTAGTGCCGCCGTCGTAATTTCGTAAACGAACCGCGTACTGCCGCTCGACGTGAGTTCCTGACTCTTTAGTTCAGACTTACGAACACCGAGTTCTTGGCTGACTGCCCCGACGAATTCCGGCTCGACCTCGATTGTGAGTTCCTCGACAGGTTCACACTTTTGGCCGTCAATCTCCTTATATACCACTTCCGGCCTTCCCGTTTCAAGTTCATATCCTTCTCTCCTCATTGTTTCAATTAATACGCTTAGGTGTAGCTCGCCACGACCCGAGACCTTGTAGCCCAAACCATCTGGCACAATCTTCAGCGCGATATTCGTTTCAAGCTCGCGTTCAAGCCGCTCAGCGATCTGGCGCGAGGTCGTAAACTCTCCCTCTTGGCCTTTCAGCGGACTAGTATTCGGCCCAATGTAAATGCTCAAAGTTGGCGGTTCAAGCTCAATCGTCGGCAAAGCCTCGGGATTCTCGCCCGTAGCAACCGTATCGCCGATATTAGCTTGAGCAATACCAGAAATCGCGACGATGTCGCCAGCGTGTGCCTCGGCAACTTCCTTTTTGCC
Source organism: uncultured Candidatus Saccharibacteria bacterium (assembly GCA_937889535.1). Classification (GTDB taxonomy): domain Bacteria; phylum Patescibacteriota; class Saccharimonadia; order Saccharimonadales; family Saccharimonadaceae; genus Nanosyncoccus. The sequence goes on from CALBZW010000011.1 coordinate 33,566, forward strand.
AAGCCCAGCATAGACAAAGATTTTATCTACTTTTCCTCGGCCCGCGTCGACGACGCCTGCCGTTGCAGGGTCGTCGCGCTTTTCCTCGGCCGAGCCTCCGGATGACCTCGGAGAAGCAGACAAAATCTTCACTTGCTCCCCTTTACGCAAAGAGCCTCGCACTAATTTGCCGATGGCGTACTTACCAAGGTAATTGTCAGCCGCAAGAGCGGCAACGAGCAGCTGCGCGCCCTTCGACGCGTCTGCGTCAATCTTCGGGGCAGGTATATCATTGATAATTGCGTCAAAAATCACATGCAGATCATCGTCTAGGTCAGTCGTCTTACCAGCCTTACCGTCGCGGGCGACCGCATAGTAAACTGGGTAATTCAGCTGGCTTTCGTCGCTAGCGAGCTCAAGGAAGAGGTCGGCAATTTCACTCTCTACCTCGTCAATACGGGCAGCTGGTTTATCAATTTTGTTAATAATGACGACCGGCTTCAGATGCATCGCGAGGGCCTTTTGGAGGACAAATTTCGTCTGCGGCATTGGGCCTTCTTGGGCATCGACAACGAGAATTACGCCGTCGGCCATATTGAGCGTGCGCTCAACTTCGCCAGAGAAATCGGCGTGCCCCGGAGTATCGATAATATTAATCTTGTAATCTTTATAAAAGACCGAGGTTTGTTTCGCGGTAATCGTAATCCCGCGCTCGTGTTCCTGATCCATAGAGTCCATAATCAGGGTTTGCGACATCTCGGCTTGGTTGTCGCGAAAAGTATGAGATTGCTTCAAAAGACCGTCCACGAGGGTGGTTTTGCCATGGTCAACGTGGGCGATAATCGCTACATTACGAATTTTATCTATCATATCTTTCTATTGTAGCACAGATTGTCGAAAAAGTCAATGACGAGACGTATATTTTACCCTATACGACTTGGGGGCGGTTTTGCTTATGCTTACGGATACGCAAGATAATCCAGAGAATCATCAAAACGACGAAAAATACGACAATACCGGCGAGCCAAACCGGGCAGATGAAGACGATTTGCTCTTTCATGCTGTCCTCACCGAGAAAAGTCACCCGGCTAACCGCCCGAAAGACGCCGAGCTGCGGGGCGCCATCCCAGGTCAGAGTGCTAGTGCGTGAAGTCGTCGGAAGAACGACGAGATTCGCAGTGCCGAGCGGTTGATCGTCGAGATCGACAGCATCGGGCGTGAAAACTTCGCGATTAGTGAAAAAGTCGTGGATTTCTAGAGTATGCTCGAAACGAAAATCGACATTCCCATCGTTCTTAACCGTAACGGTCGAACTAAACGGTGAGCCAAGCAGAAAACTTGGTAAATTCTGCGTCACGACTACGCCACCGATATGCTCTTCGCCCTCGACATGAGCATAAATAATCGAGGCAAGTTGACTAATCGTCTGCATCGTAGCATCTGCATCCTTACTATCGCTGGTGGCAAACATAAGAGCTGCGTACTGCCCACCGCCGGGGACTCCCTCGGGAACTTCAATCGTAAACTCAACTTCGACCTCCTCGCCAGCTTCAAGATGGTACTCGGTCTGAGCGAAAGTAATCCAGTTGGCGAGCTTCGTATAATCATTCTCGGTCACAAAATCCGGGTCGTAGGCCTCATTGAGTACCTGATAGGGCTTAACTGAGGTCGTGAAATTGAACGGGAGGCGCCCGATATTGGTAACCGTCACGCTGCCCTCTACAACCTCACCGGGAACAAGTTCGATTTCTTGTCCGGCAGGACGGGCTTGCATAACGATATCGCCGGCCTCAAGAGCTAAGGCTGGCGATATCAAACTAAGAGTACAAGTCACCGTACCGATAAAAACTAATAGTAAATACGTTACCTTCCTAAACATCCTATGCTTATTATAGCACTAAATTTGCGTAGCGGCAGTAACCGTGACGTCGGTTTTGTAAGTGCCAGGAGCGGTTTGCTCGTTGACAGCGACGCCAACTTCAAATTTTGTGGTGGCCTTGGTTGCAGGATTGGCGCCGGTGTAGTAGACCGTTGGGACACCGGTTAGCGCAGTATAGTCACTCGCGCCGGATTTCTTAATTCCCCAGCCATTGTCGTCTTTCGTGAAACTGCTCTTAGCAGGAATGTTTTGTGCGCCATTATCAGGATTAGTCAGATTCGGCTGGCTAGAGCTGAGCGAAATGGTATATGGATGAGTGCTGGTCACGGTGGCAGAAATCTCGCCGGTACCAAGGACATGCGGGGTCATATTGATTGACATGCCGCTAACGGCGTCAATCGAAATATTACTTTCAACAGTAATAGCGACCTTTTTTGAGCCGGTGGTTGCGCCAGCGCAGCCGCCAGTCGTGAGGTTGGCAGTGCCGGTAGTAGTCGCTTTGGACGGGTCGCAATTATAACCGTGCGGATTAACCGCAGCATAGCTCGTGAGCGGTGTTAACGCTACGGCTGCACTAACAGCCACGCCAGTGAAGGCTAGAAGTTTGGCAATTTTCCTTTCCATTTTGATGTTCCTGTTTCGTTTTTATATTTTGATACATGACTTTGTGTAACACCATGATATATTATTTTTATGCTTTTTGCAAGGGTTTTTCGAGATTTTCTTTCAAAAATACAATTTTTTGCAATGCTGGTAGTGCTTAACACTTGACAAAAATATAAATCTATGCTAAACTGTAGGTGAGGTCAGGTTTTTGATGGCCTTGTAACTTCACAACTCAGAAAGTTGGAAGTTTGGTTTTCGATATTCCCGCTTATAGCGGTTCAACGATAAGATACTGTAGGTTTATAGAATACGGAAAGAGGGTGATCTTTTTGGAAAGAAAAAGACGAGATAGAAGGAAAAACTACAGGAAAAGGCAGCGCCGTAAACGCGCTCGGAGACGATTGCGTTGGTTAAAGCGTAATCTATTGGCAATAGCAGCCGCGCTGATACTGTCAGGTTTGATGGTGGGGTGTGTGCTGGCGTTTTGCCAAGACAAAGACGAGCCACGAGAAGTGGCAATCCAGAGCGGCAGTGCAACGAGAACTTCGGCCGGCGTAAGCGCGGAGCTCGAGCAGATTGTCGAGAGTACTCTGGCGCCACACGCAGCGTCGATGCCGCCGGAAGATTCTCAAAAAACTCTGGAGGATACAGATGCGCCGACACGGGAAGTAACGAGTTCGCCGAAGACGGACGTAGCGCCGAGCGAAGCGATTTGGACCGGATGGGCTTACTTTGAAAGCGGAGACGCTGGCTGGGAGCAAGTTGGCGGTGACGGCGGAAATGCCTATGGGCGGTTTCAGCTGGATGCGCGACATTCCCTGCCAGCGTTCTTACGCTATGCGGCGGAGACGGATGCGAATTTTGTCGGGCTGGAAAAGTATTACCGCAAAAACGGCGACAAGACAACGATGAAGTCGGCGGAAGGCCTGGGTCACGATTGGACTTGGCTATGCGCCGTGTACGGCGAGGAGTTCTATCAGGTACAGGCAGAGTTCGCGTATGGGACGTTTTATTGTCTGATGCGAGACGAAATGCTGGAGAAGTACCAGATAGACCTTGACGTGTATGGACCGGTACTGAAGGGTACGGTCTGGAGCGTTGCGGTACGAAATGGCAACAATCTCTCCAGTCTCTATTCGGTGACAGATACATATTATCCGGGGATTCCGGAAGAGGAGTGGCTGAGGGAAATTTATGCCGTGGAAGAGTGGCGACATCCGGATCAGACAAAGCGCTGGGGCGAGGGGCAGCTGAACGCGGCCCTGGAGACACTGGCGATACTGGAGAGCGGTACTGAGGTTGAGTTTCACGAGACCTTCGAGAAAAATGCCGTGCGGGATACGACTAGGATCGAACTTCTATCGCTGACCGGCGACTATCGCGATTTTGTCCGCTATACGGGTAGAGTCGTTGATTAGTTTAGCGCAGCGCTAAACTTTTACCATGGTAAAAGTTTAAAGGCTGGATTCTGAGTTGTTTTTATTTTTGCGAGCGCCCCCTCTGGGGCGCTTTCTCTATGATTTTGGCTGGGTTGCGCGATTTTGTCCGGCGAGGTTGCGTTTTTTTAGAGTTTTGGTATAATAGGATTAGTTCCATGCGCTCGTGGTGGAATTGGTAGACACGCTACCTTGAGGTGGTAGTGGCGATTTTAAGCTGTGCTAGTTCGAGTCTAGTCGAGCGCACCAAATAAAAATTGAACCTGTTGAGGTTCTATTTTTATTTTATGTGGTGGAACTAGATTTTGATTTAGACTTAATCGTTGCGAGAGCGAAGGGATAGCATGTATCTGGCCTAGCCAGATATGCTATAATAGGTCAAAACAGTCAATTGCGGAGAATTCTTATGACACAGCCTTTAGGCAGGTTAGAAAAAGTTGATATACGAAAAATTTGGGAGCATGAAGCTCTGTCTTTTACGCCATGGCTCGCGATGCCCGAGAATCTTACTCAACTCGGTGAGACTCTTGGAATTGAATTTGACGAAGATAATATACGAGAAGAAGTTGGCATAGGCGACTTCAGCGCAGATATATTGTCCAGTGACTTGTCCGGGCGTAAGATTATTATCGAAAATCAGCTAGAGAAGACTGACCACGACCACTTGGGTAAGTGTATAGCTTATGCTGCGGGAGTGGGCGCAGAGATTATTATCTGGATTGCGCGCAATGTCAGAGATGAACATAAACAAGCCGTAGAGTATTTAAATTCCAATTCATCAGACAAGCTCAATTTCTTTCTCGTCCAACTGGAAGCCTATAGAATCGGCGATTCAAAGCCGGCACCACATTTTACCGTAGTAGAAAGCCCTAATGAATGGACCAAGATAGTTCGCAGCCAAAATAGCGGCAATGGCGAGATTTCCGAAGTTAAATTGAAGCAACAGCGTTTCTTTGAAATGGTGCGCGATTATGGCTTAGAGCATTCCGTCAGGGTCTCGAGTTGGCAGAAACCGCAGCCACATCATTGGTATCCAGTTAGAGCTGGAACATCCGCAGCGCATTTTAATGTTCTCACTAACTCGCGAGAGGCATGTATTTTTATTGAAGCCTATATTGATGGCGGTAAAAATTCAGATGAGAGAAATAGGCAAATTTATAACAAAATATACCAGGACAAGGATAAGATAGAGTCAAAGCTCGGCCCGCTAATTTGGAGCGACAATGAAGAAAAACGTGCTAAATTAATCAAATATCGCATAGACGCGGATCCGATGGACGAAAAACAAGCACAGGAATCTCTGCCGTTGGTGATTGAGAAGCTCGATCAGTTCGTGAGTACATTCACGAAATACTGGAAGAAATAAAGACCGACATGAGAATACCGTCAACGCAGTGTTGGCGGTATTTAATAGGTTTTACTTCGAATCTAACTTGACGATTGCAGTGGCATAAACGATGAAAGCAGTAACGCCGGCGACTACCGACAGTAGAAACGCTCTAAATAAACTTTTATGCATAATAATCCTCCTTGTACAGTCCATAGCTAAAAGCTTCATTAGGAGTCTTCCTGAATCATACGCATCCCCCCTTTCAAAGAACCGAAGTCTAATTTGCTTAGACGTTTAAACTTGGTCTAATTACCCTAGTTTGCCGTCCACCTCTATAACATCAAAAGGTGTTATCTTTTCATTGTATCACAGATTTGTATTTTTGTCAATAGTGTTTACGAATATCCGCTACTGTTGCGGAAATGATAGCTGGGGCGCTGGCTTTTGTCCGTAGCGGGTGGGTTTCATATGGCGTAGCTGAGGCTTTAGGGGGTTATGGCCGCGTCTGGTCACGGACTTCAGCGACATTATCTGGTACGACACCATATTCCTATAGCTTAGTTTTTCATGCTACTGCTATAATGCCATCTGGTAACTATCCATATTATCATCGCTATCACGGTCTCCCCCTCCGCTGCCTCTACCCAGGTAGTGCCTAATGGAGGAAAAGGAAGTACGGCAGCGGATGGAGAAACCATTATAGTGATTGTTACTTCCTGTTGCGCTGACGTCAGTGGCATTGAAGGACAAGCTGCGGGCAACAGTAGATGATACGACCATACGTGTCCAGACATAGCCCCTTTCGCCGACGAAGTAAACTTTGCCGTCGCCGGTATTAATGTTCCCACTACGGACAAAAGCCAATGGTAACTGTACTATGGTGGTGGCGCCGGAGGTAGCACCATGCGCGAGAAAAGACCTCGAAACATCCGAGGTCTTTAGAATTACTCTCTTTGGAGGTGGCGCAGAATAATCAGGCCGAGCGGGAGAAAAATTACCACCGTCATAAAGGCGGCATAGCGTACCGCAAAATCTGCCGCCCAGCCAATCGCTAACGATGCTGGGACATAGAGAATCTGCCCCATGACTTTAGCGAGCGAAACTACCGTCGTTTGTTCATCGGGTGGTGTTTCCTCTTGAACGAGCGGCATTAATGTTGCTCCAGTCCATCCGCAAACGACTCCCATAAGCAAGTAGATGCCTATGGTCCAGAGATTGAGTTTAAACGATAAAACCAACATACTGGCCGTCATTAGCAAAAGTGGAATAGCGAAAACCCGGTCGCCTCTAAGTCGCGTAGCATAACGCAGGGCAAGTCGCGATCCGACGATACGAGCAACGCTGTCGATTGCCCAGGCCACCGAAATTATTGTGAGAGGCACGCCAGCAAGCAGCAACATTGGAGTCAAGACCCAAATAATGCCATGTGTCATTTCTCGGCCAACGGCATAAGCAAATAGGCGCCAACGCAGGCGCGGTTTACTAAGTGCCGAGCAGATAATGCGAAGCATATCTCGAATAGGATTGCCGTGAGTTGGACAAAGCTTAGCGCTGTCATCCCTGACCAGCAGACTAGCAATGCCGCCGATAAAGTATGGAATACTCGACGCAGCGATTGCGAGACGAAAGTTAATTGCACCGAGCGGACCGCCAAGTAAAATAAGCACAAGCGAGCAGAGATGGTGCCAAAAAGCAAGTTGAGCGCTCTGACGACGAAAGTATTGTTCTTCAGAGCTAATTTGTCCGGAAAAATGCTTTAACAGAGTAAAATCAACACCTTGACTTAGTGAAAGAAATATTCCCAGCCAGCACTCACATATGACCGTACCCGTAAAGCCGTGAATGATAGCGTACAGTAGATGACCGCAGGCGCAACCAAAATCTCCGATTACATTCGCCCATTTGCGACTCAGGTGGTCAGCGAGCCACCCCATTGGAAGATTGAGTAGTGAAACAATAATCGTGAAAAATGCCTGCGAGAGAGCGATTTCGGCATTGCTCAGACCAATAGAGTAGAAAAACGGTGTCATAATCGACATGGAAATTAATCCAGAAGTAATAGCTGACTCGAAGATTACGAGTCGAAGACTACGAGTGGCAATAGAAGCTTTAGATTTCATAGTAATTCCCCTTTCTGTTTGAGAGTGTGTTAAAGTGCGTAAAATACCGTCAGTTTACCTCTGACCAAGGTAGCCGTCTATCTGCGGCTAGAAAAAGCCCGGAAGTTGAGTACCTTCGGGATTTATCCAGAATCAAATCAAAAGATTAAGACATAATTCCCGCACATAGTTTTGAGAAATTGGCGACTGCCAAACCAAGGCCATAGCCATTGGTATGACCTGTCGACCAAATGGTCATCAAAAACTGGTGTGCGAAATTATTCCTACACATATTCCTATTGTAGCACAGGTTAGCGAAAATGTCAAGAGGAGGGGTGAGTTTTTGGTATTTTTGTCAAAAAATACCAAAAACGACATACCCCACCAGCGAAAACTCTGCTAATGGGGTATTACTGTACCTAAAAGTGTCTATTTTGCCAAACGCAAGAAAATCGCTTGGGTTTGATGAGCTTTGAACTAGCTCCGCTACAAAGAACTGACTTCGGGCGAAGTCAGTTCGAGTAATTAAGCTTTCTTTTTCAAAGTCAAGAAACCGTTGCGCGGGTTCTCGTTCACAACACGGTCGGCTGGCAAGTCACATGGAGTACCTTTGCCACCTTCGGCAGTCTTAGTGAAGAAATAAATCGTCTGTGGTTTGCCACCACGCAAAGTAACTTCAGACTTGTGCAAATAGTAGGTAACGCCTTTACTGTTGGTATGTTCGTAGGCCATGAGGTCCCTCCTTAAGTTATTATATCTCTATCTTATGCCGAGTCTTCACCGGTGTCAAGCATTTTCTATCACAAACAGTTTAGTAAACTGAGGTAACAGGGGTAAACTTAGGATTTGCCAACGAAGAGGAGCGAAACCTTGAGTACGCACCAGATAAAGAGACGCACGATGACGATAGCGATGATAATCAAGCAAGCAAGGATGGCGAGGCCAGCCCAGCTGGGTGCCCAGAGAGGCGAAGCGTAGTTAATACGAAAAAGCTCGGTCGAGGGGAGATCGGCGACGAGGAGATTGCTACTAAGTTCGTCACTTGTAGGGTATTTGTCGAGCTCAGAGGTCCAGCAATCGAGGTAGCCGGGGCTATTCCAAGCCCAACCGTTTTCGATGGCAAGCGGCTTGCAGATGGCCGAGACGGCAGCATAGATATTGCCGTTTGGGTTCTGATCGTTAGCGAGATTCGCTTCGGCGGCCTCAATCGCGGCATTGGCGGCGCGAAGATATTGGTTTTCGAGATAGAACGGCCCAGTGCCAAAGACGATGGATTGGGTACCATTGCTCTCGGCGACATTGATGACGACGTGCGAAAAAACGAAGTCTTGGAGTTCGATAAGACTCTCCTGAATCGCGGCGTCATCATTCGCGGCGTCAGCGTCGAGCACGGCACGGCGCAGATCGGACATTTTCAGATGGTCGAGGCGAAGAAGAGTGGCAGTCACGAAGGCTAATGGAATTAAGATTAGCAAGAGTTGCCAGCTACGAACGCCACCAAATTTGCGGAGCGCCTGACGGAGATGATTAGATTTCTTGCCACCCATAGTTAGTATCATTATAACATACGGGTGTGCTATAATTTAGTTATGAAGATTTATATTTCGGGAATTTCTGGTACGGGGATGGGGCCGCTAGCGCTGATGGCGCAGGATGCGGGGATGACAGTATTTGGCTCGGATTTGGCGGCGGGCGCGGTAACGAATGATCTCGTGGCGCATGACATGAAACTTTGTCTCGGCGTGCAAGATGGAAATTTTCTGAAAACTTGCGCGAAGAATGAGGGAGTGGATTGGTTTGTCTATACTTCAGCACTGCCGGAAGACCATCCGGAGCTGGTGATGGCGAAGAAGCTGAAACTAAAAATCTCGAAACGAGATGAGTTTTTGAATTATTTACTGAAAAAGTTAAAACTGAAACTGATCGCGGTCGCAGGAACGCATGGAAAGACTACGACGACAGCAATGATTGTCTGGATGGCGCAGCAGCTAGGAATTCCGATGTCGTACCTGATTGGGACGACGCTGCCGTTTGCGTCGGCGGGACATTATAATCCTAAGTCAGAATATTTTGTTTATGAGGCGGATGAATATGACCGAAATTTCTTGGCATTCAAACCGTGGCTCGCAGTAATTCCGACTGTGTCGTATGACCACCCGGATATTTATCCGACAGAGGAGAATTACCGAGAAGCATTCCAGCAATTTGAGCAGCAGAGTAAAGAAGTGATTCATGGCGATGAGATTGCGGCAGGGATCACGCTGGCTGGCGAGGCTAGGCGGTATGATGCGACGCTGGCGTTGGATGTAATAGAACGAATTATATCAAAACCGAAGGGATTGATGAAGATTCCGGCACTACAACGACGCAAGTTGCTCGCGGCGATTAATAGCTTCCCTGGCGTAGGACGAAGATTTGAGCAGGTATCAGAGGGGTATTATTCGGATTATGCGCATCATCCAGAAGAGGTGAAAGCGACGGTCGAAATTGCGCTAGAAGAAGCGGACCGGAGAGGACTAAAGGGTGTCGTGGCGGTATATGAGCCACATCAGAATACACGACAGGCGGAGCTGATGGATTTGTATAGCAATGCATTTGTCGGTGTGACGAAACTATACTGGACACCAACGTACCTGACGCGCGAGAATCCGAAAATCAAGGTAGTAAAGCCGGAGCAATTTATCGATAAATTGGAGAATAAGAAGGTAGCTGAAGTGGCAGAACTGGATGATGAGCTGGCAGAGAAAGTCAAAGAATGGCATAAAAAGGGATATCTCGTGCTGTTAATGTCGGCGGGGCCGGCGGATGCGTGGATCCGGAAGTTGGTGTATGCCGGGAACCAAGAGTCGGCGGCCACGCAGCTAGTACATGCGCCACGCAGCGCAGATGAGGGTAGCGAGCGGCTATAGGGCGTGCCGGAGGTATGCGGGCTACAGAGTCTGTGTGAGAGCTAGAAATGTAAGACATTGTATGTACAATGTACATACAATGTCTTACATAGCGTTACTCCGTAAGCTCGGTATCGGTTTTCGTTCCCTTGATACCTAATGATTCATCCGACAGGGGTTTGCTCGAGAAAGCGTCCGGCAAGCCTTTCAGGCGTTCTTCGATTTTTTCGAGTTCTTCAAGATATTGATCTAGCTCTTCCTCATCAAGCGCGCCTGAGTCGCCGTAGGTGAAATTCGTCGTAGCCTCAGTCTCTGCTTCAACCTCTTCTTTATCTGGTAAAAACCCTGGGCGCGAACGATCCAGATAGATATCACCGGTATTGCGATAAATCGCCAGACTAACGGACGTCGTGCCGCCAGCAATCAGAATCGATCCGAAGCCAAGGATCAACAAATTGCGACTACCACGCGTCATTTTTTAATCTCCTTGCGTAATTTTACAACGGCTTGATACTGCTCGGCAGTGAGTTTTTTCAACTCTTCGGTAGCAAGCCGGACTTTCTCGCGGCGTTCGCGTACAACTTTGAGCTGATCATAAAATTTCTCAGGCTCAATCCGACAATCAATGCCGATTAAATTCTCCATCTCACGCATATAGTTCGTGTAATCATCTCGAAAAGCAATCTGGGCGTCCGAGAATTCGGACTGAATACTAGAAAGCGTGGGCCGATTATTGCGTACGAGACGCAGATTAAGGGGGGTAATAAACCTACCTGCGATAGTTTCGTAGGTCGTCCCGAGATAAGTACGTGTCTTAGAATCAGCTTTTTGCAACTGGCTGAGGGATTGCTTGATAGTCGAACAATTGCTCGAAATAGCATTCGCCTCTTCTTTCGATAACGCCGATACCGACACTGGCGAGACAATACCCGTGGTCGCCAGTGTCAACATACATACCGTCAACCATGCAACCACGGTGCGTATAACCCTACGGACGATACAAACCATTGTGCTTCTTTCCGTCATAGATTAAAGTTGGGATGCCTTTGACATGGATGGTGGATTCGACCATAGTTTTCACCTGTGCCATAATTTCGGTAACTTCGTCACCTAATGCGGCCCGCTGAATCTGCTCAATTTCCTTTTTGCTAGCGCCAAAATCCTGTAGCCATTCCTGTAAGAGCTGCTCAGCCTTCTCGCGACCGGCGCCCAAGAAAACTGCCTGATAGTTAACTCCATTGTTGTCAGATTCAGTGAACAGACGGTCAACAATTTGCATCGTATAGTCTGTATCAAGTAGGTCTGAAGCATGAATATAACGCGCGATTAGGTCGGAATTAGCGAATTTGTAACCGCCATCCGGGAGTTCAATTGGATAGACCATAAGTACGGTATTATTCTGCTCAAAAAAGCCAGAGTCTTTTTGATTGCGATAAGACTGCATACAAATCGTGCAACCGGGGTCGAAAATGTCAATCGCTAACGGCCTATTATCCTGATACTGCGTGGCAAAACTATAAGGCTCAACTAAATAATCCTCGGCGTTCCAACTATGGAAACGATCAGGGATATTAGTAAAGATTTCTCCCCATTCAGAAAACCAGCGTCCAGTCCACTCAATCGGGTTTGTCGGTTCAGCCGCTTCGATACCGCAAACTTCAGCACCCAAGGCGCAGCTTTCGGGCTGAGAGACATTGCAAGTGCCAAATACCCAAATCGCGAGCAAAGCCTTAATCGACTCAACTAGAGACCAAATCGTAATAAAGACAATCAACACCGATCCAACTTCAATCGCCGTGCCGAGCGGTTTGACCCATTTCGGGTGCTTCAAAACGACCTTGCTAAGCAGGCTGTTTTTAACATCATCTTTGAAGTTCGTCTCGCATTTTTGAAGGGTGACTTTCTTGCCGACACAACCCCAGGACTTTTTAAAAACCGCCCAATATTTGCGACCAATGTCGCGCCGAAAAATACTTAAAATAGCGACAAACACCCCAACAAGACATAGGATAATAAATGCAGCAATACAGACCATGAGTTAATTATAGCACACTTCAAAAACTATTCGTCTTCGACTACTTCGAGATGTAGTTCGTCCAACTGACTACCATCAACGCCGGATGGTGATTCCATCATTAAGTCAATCCCAGATCCATTCTTTGGGAACGCGACGACGTCACGGATACTCTTCGCGTCAAGCAGCTCCATCAGCATGCGGTCAATGCCGAAAGCGCAGCCAGCATGCGGAGGGGCGCCAAACTTAAATGCATTGAGCATGCCGCCAAACTTCTCTGCGACATATTCCTTATCGTAACCAAGCACGCCAAAAACTTCATACATAATCTCTGGGTTATAATTGCGTACTGCGCCAGAACATGACTCAAGCCCATTCATGACCATATCGTACTGATCAGCGACAATATCTAGCTTATTCTCGGTCTCGCGAATTGCCTTCAAGCCGCCCTTCGGCATCGAGAAGGGATTGTGTCCAAAATCAAGCTTGTTGTTTTTCTCATCCCATTCGTAAAACGGAAAATCAACGATCCAGCAAAGTGCAACCTTCTGACTATCTTTCAAATCAAGCGCATCAGCAAAGGCAATGCGCATAACGCCCAAAACTTTGTTCACCTTGTCGCGCTCGTCGGCACCGAAGAACACTGCATCGCCATCCTGTACGCCAGTCTTCTCTTGAATTGCTTTTAGCTCTTCATCTTTTAGGAACTTCGCAATCGGACTGCGTACATCGCCATTTTCGTACAATATGTAAGCCAAACCGCCAGCGCCATTCTTGCGCGCTAGCTCCGTAAATTCGTCAATTTGTTTGCGGGTGAACTTACTACCGCCAGGTACACGAACTGCTTTCACGCATGGCGTCTGAAAAACCTTAAACTCGCAATCTTTCAGATCATCAGACAAGTCAATCAGCTCAAGACCATACCGCAAATCCGGCTTATCCGTGCCATACTTCTCCATCGCTTCGCGATATGGGATACGCGGAACGTCCTCGCTAACCAATTTTTTGCCAGCGAATTCAGTGACTAGCTTCTTAATCAGCGGCTCTAAAGCCAGCCGCACAACCTCACCATCATCAACGAAAGCCATTTCGCAGTCAAGTTGATAGAAGTCACCATAAAGTCGATCGGCACGCGGATCTTCGTCGCGGAAACAGGGCGCAATCTGGTAGTAACGCGGTACGCCGCCGACCATCAGGAGTTGCTTGAACTGCTGCGGTGCTTGCGGTAAAGCATAGAATTTACCAGGATGAATTCGGCTCGGTACCAAGAAATCTCGAGCTCCCTCAGGGCTAGAGTTAGCCAAAATCGGAGTAGTGATTTCAATGAAACCATTTTCATCCATATACTGACGCATGAAACGATAATACTCGGCGCGGCGTTTTAACATCTGTTGCATACTTGGGCGACGCAGGTCGAGATAACGATACTTCAAGCGCAATTCTTCGCCCGATATATCACCCTCATCGTGAGTATTGACTGGTAGTGGCTCGGATTTATTAATCAGTTCCAGCTCATCAACAACAATCTCAATCTCGCCAGTCTCGATATTCGGATTTTTGAGCTCAGGAGCGCGCTCACGCACCATACCGGTTGCACGCACGACAAACTCGTCACGTAAACCCTCGGCGGTCTGAAAAGCTTCTGGCGTATCTGGCGTAATGACAAGCTGAATAATCCCCTCGTGGTCACGCAAATCAATAAAAATCAAACCACCGTGGTCACGGCGCGAATTCACCCAGCCAGCTACTTCTACGGTTTTGCCAATTTCTGTTTTCAATTTCGTCGATAAACTTCTCATAAGGTATATTATACCATACTCCGGACATAAGATAAACTACGGAGTACGGTTCTTGGTCGCTTTGTTCACAGCCCAGTACTCAACATCAGAGAAACGGTCTGTCGCATAGACAAGGCGATCGTCTTCAGAGAAGGTTCGAGCATTCTTATTGAAATAATACGTCAGACTTGCCTGGTAAATACCAATCGCCGGAACATCATTCACCCAATAACGTAGGAAGGTTTCGTACTTTGCCGTGCGCAAGGTTTCGTTCATAGTACTACGGGCGGCGAGAATTGAGTCATCGACGAGCGCATTGCGGTAATTCGAAAGATTGAGGCCGGAGGCAGTAGCTTGTGATGAATGATAATATGGGAACAAATCTGGATTAGCACCAAGCTCAATTTCATAGATCAGGATATCATAGTTGCGCTGGCGGATAACGTTCATCAAGAAATCTTGTCCGGGATTATAAATCGAAAGCTCAACGGAGAAGCCAAGCTTTTCCAGTTGTTCTTCGAGATTATTCGCAAGCTCAGGATAATATCCCGTACTAATCGTGGCAAGACGAATCGTCTGGCCCGAGATGCCTGCATCGCGCAATGCGGTCTGCGCAGCACTCAAATCGTAGCCCGGAATCTCTGGATAAGCGTCGAGGTTAAGTTCGGATTTCAAAATCGGATAGTCCAATGGCTCTTCGCCGTCAAGCACGGAGCGAAGCTCATTCATATTGATGCCCTGGCGGACCGCCTGACGCACGCCTTGGTTCGAGAGGACCGAACTTGCTGTATTCAAAAAGGCGTAAATACCACTGGCAATCGTAGTTTGCTTCTCATAAACGAGCGCCGAGGTTAAAGTTTCACTATCAAGCGGAGAGAGATCGGCAGTAGCCGTCACTTCCCCGGTCAACAAAGCATCGGCAATTCCAGTAGAAGTCGTATAGGTGCGAATCGCAAAGTTATTGAGCATTGGCATACCTTTGTAATAATTTTGATTTGCGACGAGATAGACAATCTTGTCACCGCTGTTGTCGACACTCTGCGTAGCATTAAAAGTAAAGGCACCTGACGTCACGGGGTTGGTACTGAAATTATGCTCCAGGACCTTGCTAGGCTGAACCTCACCGAGGATATGCTCAGGCAAAATCGGAATATTCAGAGTTGACGCGAAATCCGCGTAAGGTGACGGCAAAGTAAAGATGATTGACTCGCCGGAAAGCTCGACCGAAACTCCGGAGAAGTTAGAAGAATACGAAGTATTAATCTCAGTACTCTTCATGAGACTAACCGTGAATAAAACATCGTCAAGCGTAATCGGCTCTCCATCTGACCAATGCAAATCAGGCTTCAGAGTTACAGTCCAGATTTTGCCGGTCTCATCCGGTATAATCGAGTCGGCAAGACCAAGGCCAACATGGCCTGAGTAATCAACCGTCGACAGCGTCGAAAACATGAGCTTTGAAAGGACTTTTTCACTACCAGTCGTAGCAAAAAGTGGATTCATAGTCGATATGCTCCCTACAGTGGCCTCGATATATGTGCCACCATCGACGTAGGCCTGGGCGGTATAGGATTGGTTGTACCAAAAAAGCTGAGTCAGAGCAAGCGAGATTACCACAATCACGAGAAGTCCCCACTCTAGAATCAATAGACGTACTTGGCGCGCGTTTGGCAGACGGCTAATCAGATTTTCTTGGAGGTGTTCTCGGCTACTCTCTTTCGCCTGTGTTGAAAACCGCTCCCACTTTTTGCTAAATTTTTGCCCACGCTTTTTGAAAGTTTGTTTCATAATCGATATACGCTAATCCTATGCGGGAATGAATAACAGACACAAAATCGACAAGACAAAGACTAAAACGCAGATAATCGTCGCATTAAATAATGACTTCTCAAGGCCACGCCTAGTAGTATACAGCTCGCCAGAGCTACCAAAGCCAGCTCCAAGCGAAGCGCCACGTTGCTGCAACAGAATCAACAAAACTGACAAAATCGCCGACACAAAAGTCAAACTCTGAAAAAATGTTCCCAATTCCATACTATTATTATACTCCAACGGCGCGCAAAAGCAAGCCTAGCGGACGAGAAGATTAAGCAGGGCGTTGATAACACTCAGGATGATACTTGAAAGTGCAGCACCAAGTAAATCCATTTCGACGCCAGGTAGAAGCCAGATCGTCACGACGACCATTAGAGTATTAATAATCACAGTCGAAATCCCCATGGTCAAGATTGCGAGCGGTAAGGCCATGGTCTTAATCAGAGGCTTAACGAAAGAATTAACAAGCGAGAAAATTAACCCCGCAACAGCGTAGAGAATCCAGGGTGCCGCAAAAGCCTCAGGCGAGTTGACCGTTCCAAACCAAGAAATACAGAGGAACATACCAAAACTTGACGCCAGCCAACGAAGGAGAAAAACAAAAAACTGCTGTTTAATCATACCGTCTTATTATAACATGCTATTTTAACATTTGTTTGCGCTTTAATAAGGTGTGATATGTGATAGCAAAACGATGAGCTTCATCGTCGATACGCGCGATTAGCTTCGCAATATGCGAATCTCCAGGCAGAGTAAGAGTATCGTAGCTTCCTGCACGAGGGACGATAATACGCACTGCGGCATTGCGAGTATGATCGCCGGATTTATCACGACCGATTACGGCGATCTGCTGTTCGGCTAGTAAATCCTGCACGGCATTAACCTGCCCCACGCCACCGTCAAGAATTACTAGGTTCGGGAATTCCCATTCTTGGTGTTTTAACCGGCGCTCGATAACTTCACGAAGATTCGCCGTATCATCATTTCTTTGGTTACGAAGTTTGAATTTGCGATATTCGGCACGATCGGATACCCCATTCACGAAAACTACCATCGACCCGACAACGTTAGTGCCAGATTGATGCGAAATATCGTAACCTTCAATACGTCGCGGGGGTTCAGGGAGATGTAGTAGCATCTGGAGATCGACGAGAGCTTGATCCGAGGAAATATCAAGAAATTCCTTATCGGAAAAGACGATTTTTTTCTGGAGTTCGCGCAAACCAAAGAGTTGCTTCTTCAGCTCGGCCGCTTCTTCGAAATTTTGATTCTTGGCGGCATTCGCCATTTGCTTCTCGAGATCTTTGATAAGTCTATGTCGCCCGCCCTCAAGGTAAAGTCGTAATTTACGCAAGTTTTTCTTGTACTCCGCAGGCGTCGTCTTACCGATTTCAATGCCTGGGGTTAAGCCAAGATCAGTATTTAACGTCTTTTTGCCGTCATAAGGTTTGTCGTAATACGGAAAAACCTTACGCAAAATCCTAAGAGCTTTCTCGACAGCGCTTTTACCGTAAAAAGGGCCAATATAAGTCGCTTTATCGTCTTGCGGAGTGCGTGTAAAACTAACATATGGCACCTCAGATTTCATGTCAATACGAACATAACTCACGGTCTTATCATCGCGCAATAGAATATTCCATTTTGGCTTGTAGCGCTTAATCATTTCGGATTCAAGAAACAACGCGTCCATCTCGGTATCAACTACAATCCAGTCGGTATCGGCAATTTCGCGCACTAGAGCAATAGTTTTAGTATCTTTTTGAGTTTTATGAAAATATTGGCGGACGCGATTTTTAAGCACAGCCGCCTTGCCAACATAAATTACCTGACCGTCGGCGTCCTTATGAAAATAGACGCCAGGAGAAGCAGGCAAAGTTTTAAGCTTCTGAAGCAATGCGTCGCGCATGGCTGGCGTAACACTCGAGTCGAGGTCATAATCGTGCATACTATATATTATACCAGATACAACAGAAGTAGACTATAGCGTCAAGTCGGTCGAGTGATAATCTTGGTAGTAGCGCGCCGCCTCAGCAGTAAACTTCAAGACGCAATAATCTGGGTCAGTATTATTTTCGTAAAAAATTGTGTCCATGTCGCGCCAAACCTCGTTTTTAATACTTTGGTCGCTCATTACTTCGACCGTACCGGTAAAAGCAACTCCGCGATATAATGGTCGGTCGTAAAAATATAATCCGGCCTTTGGATTCTGAAGTAGAGACTGAACTTTTTGTGACTCTGTATTCGTCGTCAGATAAAATTCTTTGATTCCCTGACGTTTGCGCGGATTCAGCATGGTACGGGTCGTCGGAAACCCGTCAGCATTAATAAAGCTCAAGAAACAAACGTCCTGGTGATCAATCATTTTGGCAATAGTTGCCGGTAAATCTTCCATAAGTTTATTATAGCAGAATTAGGTGACGTTAGTTTAATTTGGCGGGAGCTAAGAATACTTCCTTGGTTTAATCGGATGACGAATGACAGTCCTCAACTTATCGGCTTGACAGCGACGAGGATCGCTGAGATAAATTTCATGATGATAACGCGGATTTTTAATATCAAGTTCATAGCCTTGCTCGGTGGCATAGCTTAACATCGCAGCGACCGTACCCGGCTCGTCATCGTAAGACCCAATATGCATACATTGAACACAATCCCCCTCATCGTAAGGTAAAAACTCAACCCGGGAAAAGTCGCGCTTCTTCTGGGTAGCAGTCTGAATCGCCCAATCAAAATCGGCTTTGGTGACGAAATCAGGCAGACGAATTACAGAGATAAAGTTGAACTGGTCTTTTTTATTATAGTCGATAATAGCGGCTTCCCGATCGTCTTGTTGCTCGGCGAGCGCGTCTTGCCACCAGAAGCCTTCAAGCGGTGGGACGACATAATCGAAATAGCCTTCAATCCGGTGATCCGTCTTCTTGCTCATCTTGATAGTAAAAGCGATAGCGTAAAGTAGCTCGATAGATTGTTTATATTCTCCGTTTTCCGTATTCGGATCGCCGTGTCCGCGGACAGCAAGATAATTCATTGGCGGGATAGTGATAATATGCGGGTGTTTCGCCGGAAGATAAAAATCTTTATATTCTTTCTTGTAGTCAAATGCCATAATTTATGCCTTTATATATTTTTGAAAAATGAGTTGAGTATTAAGGTATTAGTAGAGCGGTTAGGGCATTATTAAATCCTGAGCATAAGCATAGATCGAATCTCTAGGTGTTTGATATCTGATTTCATGGTAATAGTTGTTACGAAATATAAACAATATGAGCGTCAAAGATAGTATTATGGCAAGCGGAGCCACTAAAACACCAACTACTACCTGCATTACGCGGCGCATCCTTTTAGCTGTAATAGACGGAATGGCATACTTATATAACGCAAAAAGTACCCCGATTAACAGGAGAACCGCTAGTATAATACCTGTACCGATAATCAAATTAGATTCTAGCCGCATACTCTTGGCTTGTTCTGCTTTCTGTTTGAGTTCTTGCCAATTCTCTGGCATACAGCAAAATCCCTCGTAGCCGATTAATGCCACTTGAAGGGCTTCGCTCCAAAGTGGTAGAAAGAATATGATGGGTAATAGCAATATAGTACACCAGGCCCACCATGGACGTTTTGTTAGCTTGCTAGCATGAGGCTCGTCATTTTGCCTCCGAATGTGGTCTTTTTCTTTGACATCCTTCATCATAATACCTTAGTAGTATAGCATACCAAAAGACGAAAAGCCACCCGTTGGGGTGGCTTACTCGTATAATTTGGCACCTTGCTAGTTTCCCGCTTTCGGCAGTATAATCGCCGCTACTGGGCTTGACTTCTGTGTTCGGAATGGGAACAGGTATTTCCCCAGCGCTATGGGCACCAAGAAAGAGTTTCGGCTTCACGCAAAACCTTTGTTCTTGACGTCCATACAACTAGCTAGTACAATGAAATGTAAAACTTCTTGCGGTGTTCCCGTGCTTTCGCACTGGTGTCGAACACCGGTTGTTAGTTAAGTATACCAAGTCACCACGGTTTTTGCAATAGCCAAAACCCGATGACTTGAGCATAAAAAGGCGATGGATCAATTAGTACGCTTCGGCTCCATATGTTGCCATACTTCCACCTTGCGCCTATCAACCAGATCTTCTTTCTGGGATCTCATAGGGAATTCTTATCTTGGAGTGGGCTTCGCGCTTAATATGCTTTCAGCGCTTATCTCTTCCGAACATAGCTACTCGGCAATGCAGCAGGTGGCCACAACCGATACACTAGAGGTTCGTTCAACTCGGTCCTCTCGTACTAGAGTCAAATCTCCTCAAAATTCCTAACGATCATGCCGGATATAAACCGAACTGTCTCACGACGTTCTGAACCCAGCTCGCGTACCACTTTAACCGGCGAACAGCCGGACCCTTGGAAGGTGCTCCCCCTCCAGGATGTGATGAGCCGACATCGAGGTGCCAAACCGCGCCGTCTATGTGAACTATTGGGCGCGATCAGCCTGTTATCCCCAGGGTAACTTTTATCCGTGTGCGCTGTCTTTCCCACGTAAATTGAACCGAAGTTCTATACAGCGGGTCATTTGCTCCCACTTTCGTGTCTGATTGGATTGTAGTCCTCACAGTCAAGCTGGCTTTTGCGCATACACTATCACTACGATTTCCATCCGTAGTTAGCCAACCTTTGAACGCCTCCGATACTCTTTAGGAGGCAACCGCCCCAGTTAAACTACCCGCCATGCACGGTCCTCTTGGCGGATAACGTCAAGAGTGAGACTGCTAAAACACTCAGGGTGGTATTTCACCTACGACTCCACAAATACTGGCGTATCTGCTTCAAAGTCTTCCACCTATGCTACACAAAATGTCCCAACAATCAATGCAAAGTTGTAGTAAAGCTCCATGGGGTCTTCTCGTCCTGGCATGATTAGACGGCATCTTTACCGCCAATGCACGTTCACCGAGGCCTTCGCCGAGACAGTGCCCACATGATTACTCCATTCGTGCAGGTCTGAACTTACCAGACAAGGAATTTCGCTACCTTAGGACGATCATAGTTATCGCCGCCGTTCATCGGGGCTTCAGTTCGAACCGTAAAGCTCTCCCCTTAACCTTCCGACACTGGGCAGGAGTCAGCCCCTATACATCCGCTTTCGCGTTAGCAGAGACCTATGTTTTTGGTAAACAGTTCCGTGGGCTCTTTAGCTGCGGCCCTCTCATCAAAATGACGATCAAGCTGCTAAAGAGATAAGTGTCTCGACAAGATGATTCGATAAATATTATTAGGTACAACTACCATATTCATTCGTTCCGCCGAGAATCTCTCTAGCAAATCCTCATCTTAATGAGAGGGCAGTCCTTATTCCGAAGTTACGGACGCTTTTTTGCCGAGTTCCTTAGCGAAGGTTCTCTCGTAGGTCTTAGTCTACTCGACTCGAGCACCTGTGTTGGTTTGCGGTACGGTAGGCAGCAGCATAAGTTAACCAGCTTTTCTAGCCAGCGCTTCACCCGGAATTAATGTTCCGAAGAACACCTTTCACTCAATTCCAATTCCTTGGAACCTTGGACGGATAAACCATTAATCCGCTCCGGTCATTCGCCGTGAACTGTTAACAACTACTACCTGTACAGGAATATTAACCTGTTGTCCATCGCCTACGCTGATGCGCCTCGGCTTAGGACCGACTAACCCAGGGACAATTACTGTAGCCCTGGAAACCTTGCTCTTACGACCGACAGGATTCTCACCTGTCTTATGGTTACTGATTCCAGCATTCTCACTTGATACCGCTCCACCAGACTTTCCAATCTGACTTCACCGCAATATCAACGCTCCTCTACCACTATTACTATGACGTATCATAATAACAATCCATGTCTTCGGTTTAATACTTAGCCCCGTTACATTTTCCACGCAAAATCTCTTGACTAGTGAGCTGTTACGCACTCTTTAAATGAATGGCTGCTTCTAAGCCAACATCCTAGCTGTTTAAGAAACTTCACCTTGTTTCCCACTTAGTATTAATTAGGGACCTTAGACGATGGTCTGGGCTGTTTCCCTTTTGAGCGACGAGCTTAGCCCCGCCGTTCTGACTGCCGTGATTACACATTTGGTATTCGTAGTTTGATAGGGATGGGTACCGTTGCCGGCCCCAGACCCTTTCAGAGCTCTACCCCCAAATGCTACTACACAACGCTAGCCCTAAAGCTATTTCGAGGAGAACCAGCTATCTCCGAGTTCGATTGGCATTTCACCGCTAACCACAAGTCATCCAAGCACTTTACTGCGTACCCTGGTTCGGTCCTCCACTGCGTGTTACCGCAGCTTCAACCTGCTCATGGTTAGGTCACCCGGTTTCGGGTCTAATACTGCCGACTTGTCGCCCTATTCAGGCTCGCTTTCACTGTGGCTCCATCAATTGACTTAGCCTTGCCGACAACATTAACTCGCTGGATCGTTCTACAAAAAGCACGCCGTCACACGCTAAACGCAACTCGCCACTCTTCACGTTACTGAGTAGCGAAACCTGCGGTTTCGCAAACGTCGTGAATTGCGTTTAGCGTGCTCCGACACCTTGTAGGCACTGAGTTTCAGGATCTATTTCACTCCCCTCCCGGGGTTCTTTTCACCTTTCCATCACTGTACTAGTTCGCTATCGATCAATCAATATATTTAGCCTTGGCAGGTGGTCCTGCCAGATTCAAACAGGGTTTCTCGTGCCCCGTCCTACTTGAAAAAAGATATATAATGCCTCAAACCGTTTCGCATACAGGGCTTTCACCTTCTTTGGCGTTTCATTCCAAAAACTTCCGCTACGATTTGAAAGGTTTATATCATTATCTGCTCAGTTAACGCTGTCAGTTTATATGCTAGATTACCCATATAGAGTAGTCCAACATATAAATTATCTAATTTCGCAACCCCTTTCATAACTCTGGCCGTTAAACCGTATGGTTATGTTAAGGTTTGGGCTGTTCCAATTTCGCTCGCCACTACTTTCGGAATCATTGGTTATTCTCTTTTCCTCAACCTACTAAGATGATTCAGTTCGGCTGGTTCCCGTCTATTTACCCTATGTGTTCAGGTAAATGCAACACAACATGACTTGTGCTAGGTTTCCCCATTCGGAAATCCCCGGATCAATTCTCGTTCTCAGATCCCCGAGGCTTATCGCAGAGTTCCACGTCCTTCATCGGTATTGATTGTCAAGGCATCCACTATCAGTGCCCTTATGTACCTTTTTATGCATTGACTTAACTAACAATCGAGGTTCGATCGTCAATTCCGTCTACATTTTCATCGTTGTCTTCAAATTGTTAAACTGAAATTTTGGCATGATAATCTGGAATCTTTTAGAAGAATCCGATAGATTACCTCGCATGATTTCTATCGTAATACAGAGGTTGCTCTTCGCAACTTGCTTAACTGTTACTCAGTATATCGCACCCGTTCGACAAAGTCAACACTTTTTTTGAAGATTTTTGGACTTTTTCGGGTTTTCGGCCGACTTTTTGTCTGTAGCCGAAAGTTGTGCGGTATTTTTACGATTCAAAGGGTTAAATTTTGTATTTTTTCGCCCCTATAATTCTATATTAGCATAGATTGGCTAGAATGTCAATAGCTTTTATGGTTTAATTTATGGAATTTGTCAATTTATGGTCAGGTTGGAAATATATCATAACGAGGATATGAAAAATCCCACACCGTGTACCCGAAGGTAGTTGGCGTGGGATTTGGACTAGTTAGCTGCTTCTGTACTAGGACTGTCTGATAAAAGTTCTTCTAGCGCATCATGGTAACTACCATATCTATTGGTAAGCGTGCTGCAATGGCATGTAGCCGTATTCTTGTTCCATTCGATCTGAGATGGCCTATGCCCAATTTTCTGATAGATTCGATGTGCGTCAACTTTAATCTCTTGTTCGGTATATTTACATCTCTTCTTTAGGTTACCTACTTCTATCCCCATATCCCGATAGACATCACCGTATTTTGCGTAAAACTTTTTGATCTGAGATTTTGTTGGCATCGCTTCATCGGCTTCTAGCTGTGCGGTAGTCGGGATTTTGCCTCCCAATTCTTCAATCTTATGTGCGAGGGCGAGCTTAATACTTTCTTTGTTGTCGAAGATTAATCTACTTTGAGGACACTTTTTCCTGGGTTTGCTGACTGGTTTTTTACTGGTGATCCCAGCAAGGTAATTAAAATCAGCAATCGTACCATATCGATTAGATAAGGTACTCCAAGACGGAAACTTGGGGTTGCCTTCGATATCCTTCGTTGTAAGAGCTTTATGGCCCAATTCGAGCGCGTAGGCACGAGCCATAGAGAAGAGTCTATCTTCCGAGTCAACCTTGCTACGTTCACTTGATAAACGCTCATATTGTAGACCGGATGCGATGATAGCCTTTTTAAAACTCCCAAACCGTTTTTTCAGAGTACCATACACTGGTAGTTCAATATCTGCATCGAGAAAATCCGTATAGCTAAGACTCGTTTTCTTTAATTGCGACGCCAATTGCTGAATTGCGATGATACATTCATCGCATGTCCATTCTCTCCGGCTACGGACGGTTTCTAAAAGGGTGACAATATCCACTATGCGACTTTTGAATTCTGGAGTAGCAATACTTAATGTAAAATGTTCTCGAGATTCGGCATCACTTTCACCACGAGCGCCGACAGTATTTTTAGTGTGTCCTTGATAGTCAACTATGGTTCTTTGTAGTTCGAGGACAGTTTTAATCCGTTCGCAGTTGCCAGCAAAGTCCAAGACAAGCAGTTTTTCTTTCTCAGGAGAAAGGCGCGTGCCACGCCCAAGCTGCTGATAGAAGACTGCTGGAGAGACTGTGTTACGTAAGAATACAATCATATTCGCATCGGGGACATCAATACCTTCATTTAACATTTGAACGGAGATTATTGTTCGTATTTTGCCGTGTTTAAAATCGTTGAGGGCGACATCATTTATAGCATTGCTCTGACGATTATGTACAATAGAGGCATCACCTCCAATAATAGTCGCGATTTTGCGCGCATGGCTGATCGTCTTACAAAAGATGATTGTTTTTGGAGTTTCTATTTCAGAAGAATACTCTTTCATGAGACGGACAATCTCCTCGTCACGTTTGGGAGCAAAAACCGTGCTGTTTAATTGCTTAATCGACAGGTGATGGTCTCCTTGGAGATAATTATCGAGATCATCTTGCGACAAGTCATCCAAAACTAGCCGATAGTCACACTCCGCGATCAAGCCGCGCTTCGTCGCCTCGACAAAGCCGAGCTCGTAAACCGGCTCACCGTAGATTTCTTCAATCTTCTGGCCATCGAGACGGTCAGGCGTCGCAGTCAAGCCGAGTAAGAACTCCGGCTGAAAATAGCGAACCGTTGGAAAATAGGTTCGCGCGTGGCTATGATGCGCTTCATCGACAATAATGTAAGCGAACTCGTCCTTCGGAAAATTTTTACGATTGTCTTTCATGGTCTGAAAGGTCGCGAAAAGAAAATTCGTCGGACGCGTCGTCTTGTCATAGTTGACATACATACCATAACTAAACTCTTCACCGA
The DNA here is from genome assembly GCA_937889535.1 of uncultured Candidatus Saccharibacteria bacterium. Lineage (GTDB taxonomy): Bacteria > Patescibacteriota > Saccharimonadia > Saccharimonadales > Saccharimonadaceae > Nanosyncoccus. Next base: position 58,939 of record CALBZW010000011.1, read on the forward strand.
AATACTCCTGGAATTTTTCCTTCGTCTGGCGAAGGATTTTCTCAGAATGGCAAAGCACAAGTACGCGGACGAACCGCTTATCGGCAAGATACTTCTCAACCGCGAAGGCCGAAGTATAAGTCTTACCGAGTCCACTCGCCATGACGACGAGGGCGCGTTTTTCGCCATTCGCAATCGCATTGTCAATTGCCGCTAAACATTCCTGCTGGTATTCCCTGGGTTTAATCTTCGGATTTTTCATAGAAAATCCCCTCCTTTTCTATTTTTGAATCTAGATTATACAGACTATAACAACTAACTTTTAAGGTACAGATGCCTCGCAAATCTTGCGAGGCCGGTATTTAATGGATATACAAAATACCGGCGCTTTGACGGAATTCACCAAAGCTACAGGGGTAAAGTAAAACTACCCCATGTCTCCATTGTAGCATAGAATTGCGTTTTTGTCAAGAGAATGTGGCTATAGCCACTGGGCGACACCGCCATGGTGTGAGCAGGTACCGCGACGGCTTTGACTATAGCTATAGGAACCATCGCCACAGATAGCGGTCGCGCCGCCGGTGTTGTTGGAGCTAGGACGACAAACAGTCTGTCCGGTGGAATTAACATAGGTGCCGTTTTGGCAAGATGATTGAGGCGCAGTCTGTGGGGCGACATAGGTACCATTCGCAACAACTTTATTGATCGGCTGCTTCGTAATTTCAGTGCTAATAGTCTCGCGCGCAGTCTCGACTCCATCGGTGTAGGTAACGCGGTAGGTAGTAGTCTGAATGCCATTAGCGCCTTCAGTGACGACTCTAGTCTTTCCCTTTTCTAGGCCGGGGTCGGTGGTAGTTGTAGTCTCAAATGGAATTTCGGTATCGCGAGCCTCAGTCTTGACTTCGACCTGAGGTGCCTGCTGGACGTAAGCAGGAGTAGTGTCGGCGTTAGAGTTAGCATTATTGATTGCGCCGCCAACGACGCCGGCTACACCGCAGCCACCAAGCAGGCTAATAATACCGACCGCAGCGGTGATATTTTGCTTTAATTTCAAAATCATGTGATTATTGTAACATAATATACAGAATATATCAACTATCGGATATTAAAATTATAAATCTCGGCATTCCGGAAATTAGGAATATTCCCGGCGGGGAGATCTTGAAGAATCATGGCAAAGCGTTTCATAAGACCATTGGAGCTAACAATGAGAATTGTGGCATCCCCGGGATACAGGTGCCGTAGATTCTGGAGGAAGTTCGCGGCACGGGCATGGAATTCGCGAATCGGCTCGACACCAAAGGCACTGGAATTAAGTTCTGGGTCAAGAAAATCAATCTCGTTATCAAACAGCGCCGTGGGTGAGCCACCCTCAAACTGACCGGCGTTACGTTCGCTAAGTAGATGATCAATAAGGACAGGCTGACCATCGGCAATAATTTCGGCGGTTTTACGCACGCGCTGGAGAGGTGAGGCGTAAATTACATCAAATCTTAGCCCGCGCCCACGAATCTGATCGCGTAAGGACTCGGCCTGAGCGATTCCGGTCTGGTTTAGCGGGATATCAGACTGTCCCTGAAGGCGATCCGAGGCATTCCAATCAGTCTGACCATGACGAACGAAGTAGAGGTTCATAGGATTAACGCACTTCGGTTTCACTGAACCTTACAAGATCAAGCGGAGCGGCGCCACGGCGAGCAAAATCAATCGCAGAAATAATCCAGTCAGCTCGGCGGAGTTGGTCGCTCATGGCGACAATTTCCTCATAAGTAAACCATTTAGCCTCAAGGATTTCACCAGCTTGAGGCTTGACGGTGTCCGTCAACAATTTGGTCGTAAAAACAATTGCGACAAAAGTATCATTCGGGACGATATGATTGCCGATATTACAGACCCCCGTGAGCTCAACATCGCAATTTGTCTCTTCTTTAATCTCGCGCTTCGCACCGTCAAAAATCGATTCGCCCGGGTCGAGATGACCAGCCGGGATGTTCCACTTACCGTAGCACTTAGGCTTAGACTCCTGAACTAGAAGATACTTATTATCTTTTTCGATGACTCCACCGACGATAATTGGCATTTTATATTCCTTTCGTTAGTTCTTTTAACTTCGTTTCAACTTCCGCGCGATCAGTTTCTATGAGCCTCAAGCGAGCGTCAATCTCAGCATGGGCGATTTTCAATGTACGAGACAAAATCGGATCATCGGATTTCTGGTCAAAGAAGCTATAAAAAGTCTGCGCTTCGGCTGGAGTCCGAATCAAATTAGCAGCATAGCGGGCGTAATCCTCGACGGATTTATCGCCGGTGAGCTGGACGACAAAATCCCAATATTCAGTCAACCATTTAATTGTGCGCTCGCGCGTACGGTAATTGCGCAGGAGATAAATATACAGGAAAATGTGATCTTGCGGGCGCACAACGTCGGTTCGGTCAAGCAGGGTAAGAAGTTCATCCAGATGCTCGTCCTGTTCGGCGCAGGTAGTCAACGCCGCAAGCAATGCGCGCTTAATATATGGGTCAGTTTCGGTCTGATATTTCGCGAGCCAAGGCGCAAAAACTTCAGTCTCATCGCTTTTCAACTTTGCACCAAGGACACGACCGAGCAACTCGGGGTCGATACTCGCAAAATCGTCGCGATAAAGTTTAAGTAGTTCATCGGCGGTTCTTTCATCTTCGCTATAACGCGCAATACTAAGTAAAATGTCACGCGCACAAGCTCGGTCGGCATCCGAAATCGGTGCAAAATCAATCTCCGCAAAACGCGCACTATATATATTATGGAGAAACCTCTTGTAATTCCCCGCTGCTTCGCTTTCGGGCGGACAGAAAAGTTTCAGGTCGTCAAGAATGCTCGCAACGATGTCAAGCACGGCCGCCGAGTCCTCGGTCTGGAACTTCGGTATCAAGTCGAGGAGCGAAGCTGAGGAAGCATGTCCGGCCTTCGCGAGGAGCATGCGGTCGATCAAAAGACGGAGCTTTTGTTCAATGGATAGATGGGCGAAGTTGTTCAGTTTCTTTTTAAACTCTTCATCGCCGAGGTCGAGCAAGTAATGCCCAGACATGTCATCCTCAACTTCGGGGAGCGGCCACTTAGAACCGTCGGTCGTTCCGTCGATCAAGAAACGCTGCTGCTCCCACCAAGTCTGACCGCCATTATGCGCTTCTTGAAGGGTGGGATAACCGGGCTGAGAAATCCAAGCGTCCATGAAACGTTTAACATCGAAATCGGCATACGACTGGAGAGCAGTCCATAAATCATCGCCGACCGTATTTTTGTAGGCATATTTTTCGAAATAATAACGCATGCCTTGATAAAAATTATCCTCACCCATCAGGCGCATCAGCATGAGGACGAGACGAGCGCCCTTCGCGTAAACAATCGCGGCGTCAAAAAGTGTAGCTATTTCGGCGGGACTATGAACCTCTTGTTTCACGGCCTGAACGCCAGGCAAAGCGTCACGTTTCAAGGCAGCAAGGCAGTCGCCGGTGAAGAAATCCTGCCAAACTTTTAGTTCCGGATAGAGCGCGTCGGCAGCAAAATACTCGATTACGGTCGCAAAAGACTCATTAAGCCACAGATCATCCCACCATTGCATCGTTACGAGGTCGCCAAACCATTGGTGAGAAAGCTCATGTGTAACCGTCGTCGAAACGGTGCGTTTCACGTCGACGCTAGAATCGCGATTCGCCAGCATCATAGATTCACGGTAAGTCACCAAGCCCCAGTTTTCCATCGCGCCAGATTCAAAATCCGGCAAAGCGACTTGGTCGAGTTTTGGCAAGGGATATTTCGTACCGAACTTTTTGTCATAATATTCGAGAGCTCGCGCCGCAGTGTCGTTAGCAAAAAGCAGACTTTCGAGTGGCTGATTGAGCGCGCAATAGGATGAAACCCGGACGCCGTTTTTGTTCACGGTCGAGACACTTCGGAGCGGGCCAACAACCCAAGCAAGAAGATAAGTCGACATGCGAGGAGTTGACGCAAATTCGAAGCGCCCGTTAACATGCGCAATGGACGGCATATTAGCAAGTACCACATCGCAAGACGGGTCATAATCTGGCACAATAATCGTCAAATCGAAAATTGCTTTTGCAGCTGGCTCGTCGATGCATGGAAACGCTTCGCGAGCGTAGTGAGATTCAAATTGTGTAGCAACAAGTTTTTGAACTTGATTATTCCATTCGTAGGTCGAGAGATAACATCCTTCCATGTTGCGCCCAAGTTTTGAGGCAAAGACGATTTCTAGGTCGATGTCTTGATCGGGAGAAGATGAATCTATCGGATAATCGACAGGATCATTACTACACTTCTGGATAATATCATGCATTTCATCCGTGACAGTAATTTCAATAACTTCACCATCGTAACGAAATTTGCATTCAGCGGAACCATAATTGCTAGATTCAGTCTCATAGCCTCGCCAATATGGCTGCCAGGAAATACGTTGAATATCGAGATTAACTGCATGGAGTTTAATTACGCGTGAATCTTGGAGTTTGCCTGTAATCTTAACTTTACCCTTAAAGGTTTCTTCTTGCCGAAAGATGCATTCTTCCAATTGATATCTGCAGGGTTTAAAATAGTCTAAGAATCTCTCCATATTAATATTATATCATGGAAAAACTGACCTCCAGGAGGCTATAATTCCATTATAGCATAAGTGTAATAAAAAGTCAATATCTAAATCACGCGCGAGACTTCTTCGAGCGTAGTTTCGCCCCGCAAAGCCGCAAGAACGCCTTTTTGCTCGAGAGTGAGCATGCCGTGTGCGCGGGCTGAATCTTCAATCATATTAGTATTAACGTCCTTGATATCGCCCCGTAGATACGCCTGAATATCCTCGGAAACAACCATCTGTTCCATCAATACAGTGCGACCCTTATAGCCGAATGGCGCGTCATCGGATGGTACCGGACGATACAATGTAATATCGCCACTCAAATCAACATCGAGACCATAAAGTACGCGGCGAATATAACCCACCGTCGCTTCATCTGCACGATAAGGCTCTTTGCTGTCGGAAAGTTTACGTACAAGGCGTTGCGCAATCAGCATGCGAATCGAACTAGCGAAAATCGGGTTCGTGCCGATTAAATCAATCATACGCGCGAATGCAGCGGCAGTAGAATTAGCGTGGAAAGATGAAAGTACGAGATGACCGGTAATCGAAGCCTGGATTGCGGTCTTTGCAGTATCAGCATCACGAATCTCACCAACCATAACAACATCCGGGTCGAGGCGCAAAACTGAGCGCAAGCCCTCGGCAAACGAACCACCGTCATTAGTATGAATCGGAATTTGCGTAATCCCCGTAATGCCATATTCAATTGGGTCCTCCAAGGTAATAATCTTACGGTCGCTATTGTTGAGTGCATTCAAAATCGAATATAGCGTTGTACTTTTACCGGAACCGGTCGGACCGACCATGAGGACGAGACCACGCGGATGAGAAATAATCTCTTCAATCGTGTCGAGTTCGGGTTTTGAAAGCCCAAGGAGATTTAGATTAAGTAAACTTTCGTCAAAGTTGAACAAGCGCAAAACGGCATCTTGACCATACATCGTTGGAACGGTCTCGACGCGAATGTTCAATAAGTGCGACGAACCGTTATCGTAAATATCTTTCTGCATGTGCCCGGACTGCGGTTTGGTCGAAGCGGTCGAAAGATTAGCGCGCGCTGAAAGCTCACCCATAAGAATACGATAACGGTCGCGACTGATTTCAGCGACCGGATGAAGGATGCCGTCGACACGCATACGGATGCGGATTTTGTCACGTAAATTTTCGATATGAATATCGGAGGCCTGAAGTTTATCAGCCTGGTCAATCAAAAAGTTAAAGACTTTTTCAGTCGAGACGGAATTTAGGGTCTTACTAACTTCAGCAATTGTTTCAGAATCGCCTTCTTTGGCAATTTTAATGTCGTCATAATGCACTTGCTGTGGCGGGTCGTACCGCAACATAAAAGTCTGATAGGCGGAGTTTGAAATTAAGAAGAAATTCACATGGAGACCGTCCTCGGAATATTCCTTACGCATTTTGCTCAGCAGACTATTTGGGGTCTGACTAGTGATCATAAAGCGGTACGGCTCTTCACTATTTCCCTGCTCAAGCGGAATAATGAAGTCGCTGTGCATCTGAGAGATTGGAATAGTGTCAGATTTATTGATAAGTGGAACGACTTGTTCAAACTCGCGCGTGTCGAGATATGGCAAACCCAAAATTTTCGCCCGCTCGCGAGTAGCGCGCTCTTCATTATCTCGTCGTTTACGCTGTACTTCCTGTTCGTCCATATGCCCACTTAATACTTATGGAATAATTATAGCATACTATCGCCGTCATCGTCTATGTTAAAATAGAGAGGTGAAACCGTATCAATTCTTCATGCGCGCACTGGATGAGATGTACGCGAGCGCAGAAAAGCGAGAAATAAAAACCCCAGAGCAAATTAGTCAGGGGCGGTTTGCTGATTTCGGTTATCAGATCGATGCGGTTAAGCAAGGCTTAGATTGTTTGGAAAAATATGACGGAGTGATTATTGCGGATGTGGTCGGATTAGGAAAGTCAATAATCGCAGCAGCAATTGCGTATAATCTTACAATGTCAAGAATAGTAGTCATCACACCGCCACATCTCAAAAAGCAATGGGGAGGATACGTTGAGAAATTTCAGTTACAAAACGTACAGGTCGTCAGTTGCGGGAAGCTAGAAGAGCTATATCATATGGCACCGGCGGCCGAGCCGACGTTATATATTATCGACGAAGCGCACCGATTTCGAAACGAAAACACCATGCAATACCGGATATTGCACCAAATCGTACGCGCAAAATCGGAGAATAAGGTTATATTATTGACGGCGACGCCGTACAATAATCATCCAAAGGATATTTATGCGCTGATAAAATTATTCCAAATCCCAGGTCGAGCGACTTTGAATACCGTAGACAATCTCGGATTGAGATTTGGGCAGTTAATTGCAGAATATAATCAATTAGAAAAGCTCGGCAAACGCAAAATGGCTCCAGAAGTCAAAGCACAGCTTAGCGAAGTGTCGCAGCGGATGCGAACGATAATCGAACCGGTTGTAATTCGCCGGTCACGAGTCGATCTAGCGAAGGTGAAAAAATATGCGGAAGACTTGGAGAAGCAAAAGATTGGTTTTGCAAAAGTGCAAGACCCAGAGTTGGTTAATTATGATCTAGGCGAGTTGACGGAGAAATACTGCAAGGTATTGGAAGAATTAAATAATGGAGAGTTCCGCGGAGCAAAATATAAGCCGCTAACTTATCTACGAGATGAGGAAAAATTTAGCATAGAATATGCACCAATTTTTCGTTTCAATCGTACGCAGCAACTTAACATGGCGAAGTTGGCGCGACGACTTTTCGTATTGCGCTTTGAAAGTTCACAAGATGCATTTCGGAAAACTCTGGAGAATATGATTGCGGCGCATCGCGCAAGCGTAGAGCTTTGGCAGCAGGAAAAATTAGTAGCCATTTCTAAAAGTAAAACTCTAAAAAACTTAGATGGTGTGGAGGATGAGAGATTTACAATACCAAGTAAACTATTAAGGGCGGAATTCTTGGAAGACGTGACGGCGGATTTGGAATGGCTAGAAAAGACGCATCAAAAATGGTTCGGTCAAGACGAGACGAAAAGCGACCCAAAGCAGGAACATGTCGAAACGATAATTGAAGAATTATTGCGCGAAAACCCGGAGCGAAAAATCGTAATTTTTACAAGTTTTGCGGACACGGCGCAATATATAGTTCAAAAGCTGCGCGCAAGCGGCTTCACAAAAGTATTATCGTACACGAGTAATAGTAGCCGAGTAGTGAAAGATGTTGTGACACGGAATTTTGATGCAGCGGTAGACTGGGACGAGCGCGAAGATGATTATAATATCATAGTAGCGACAGATGCCTTGTCAGAAGGTTTTAACTTGCATCGTGCGGGCGTGATAATTAATTATGATATACCTTATAATCCGACACGAGTGGTGCAAAGAGTTGGACGAATTAATCGAATCGATCAACGGGTATTTGATGAGTTAAAAATATATAATCTATTTCCAACGGCAATCGGCGAGAATATAGTTAACGTCAAAGGAATTTCTAGTCTGAAAATATTATTGATGAATCAAGTTATTGGAAATGACACAAAAGTACTGACAGAAGATGAAGATGTTGAGGAGTTTTTGCAACGACAATATCAAACGCTCGATGCGGATAGGGAGGTGGCGTGGGATAATGAATATCGAAATATTTATCATGCAGGATTAGAGACGAGAGATTTGGCGCGTAAAATACCGCTAGGCGCGACAATTACAAGACAGTGTCATGATTTGAAGGACACGAGCATCGCCTTAGTGCGACGTGGCGAGAATATCGTATTCCTGAGATCAACTAAGGATGGCAATGTGGAGGTATTGGCGCCAGAAAAAGCGTTGGAAATTTTGCGAGCCGATGAGGATGAAGAGGAGATAAAAAGCGACCAGTCCGATAGCTTACAGAAATTTGAGCGTGAACTCGAGAAGCCGTATGAGCTGCCAAAAATGCTTGGCAATCATGGCTGTGCACTTGACGTAATTGAAGTGCTGAGTGAAGCATATACGGATGAAAAGGAATATTTGAACAAACTGTACGAGGAGATACGAAGATATGATGATTTATGTGAGGCGGAACTACAGATAATTGCACGACTCGAACTAGACAACCTAAATCAGGCATTACAAAAATTACGAATACAAATTCCAGAATGGTATTTAGATGCAAGTCGAGCAAAAGCCGAAAAGGTTGAGTCCGTGAAGGTAGAGATTGTATTAGCGGAGAACTTTCAATGACGCAAAGAGATTTGTTTGATAGTAAATTTGATGAGCAGAGATTTCGGGATTTCGCCGTAAAGTTATTACCGGATTTCGAGAAAGAGCGGCGACCAATTGTAACGAATGGAATTTTGAAAAATGCAAAAATACTAGGCTCAAGTGAAGCTTGTAAATTAGCGGTGATTGTCGTACGAGTGGACGAAACACAAAGCAAAAAACGAATAATGATTACACAAGAGGCGTTTCGAATGCTAAAACAACATCGAATCCGAAACGCGCTAGTTGCGTTTTATACCGATTCGGAAAACTGGCGACTTTCGCTATTAACCTCTACACTAGAAATCAGAGACGGAAAGGTAATTAGCAAGACTGGCGACCCGCATAGATGTTCGTATTTGCTCGGACCAAAGGCAAAAGTTAAAACGCCAAGAAAGTTTTTGCTGAAGCAAGGACCAGTCGCAGATCTAAAAGAACTGAAAGAAAGATTTTCGGTCGAAGTCGTCAACAAACAATTTTATAGTTTAATTGCGACACAATTTATAAAATTGATCGGCGGCGAGCGTGGTGAGGGGCGAGCGCATAAAGTTTATACAGCGCAGCTAAAAATGCCGGTGGGTGAAGAAAAGGGCACCGTAGAATTCGCAGTACGATTAATTGGACGAGTCATATTCTGCTGGTTTCTAAAGGAAAAACGAAACGTTGCAGGCTTGAATTTAATACCGGAAAATTTGGTATCAGTGAACGCGGTGCGACGGCATCCGGATTATTACCATAACGTATTAGAGCCCGTATTCTTTGGTTGTTTGAACACGAAGTTCGAGGAGCGCGATGAGTTTTTAAGACAGGCGCCGTTTAGCCAAATTCCCTATTTGAACGGCGGGATGTTTAACCCGCAAGTGAGCGATTTTTATAGAAAGACAGAGCGAGTTGAGATTCCTGACGAGTGGTTTGTGGAATTATTTGAGATTTTAGGTCAGTATAATTTTACAGTTGATGAGAATACGGAATTGGACGTTGATTTGTCAATTGACCCGGAAATGCTAGGAAGAATATTTGAAAATTTGCTCACAGAAATCAATCCGGAAACAGACGAATCGGCGCGCAAAGCAACAGGAAGTTATTATACGCCAAGAGAAGTTGTTGCATATATGGTAGATGAATCTCTGGGTGATTTTTTGAAACGAGAGACGAGGCTTGCGGCTGATAAAGTTACAAGCCTAATGAAGTATGATGATATAAACAGTACGGAGCTGACGACTACGGAACGAAAGTCGGTTGTTGAGGCGTTGGCGAGATTAAAAATCTTAGATCCAGCGTGCGGGTCGGGCGCGTTTCCGATGGGAATTTTACAAAAAGTATTTTATATCTTGCAGCGAGTCGATCCAAGCGGAGTGCTGTGGTACGAGAAGCAGAAGATGACGGAAAATTTGCGCGAGAAATTTGCGAACGGAAACTATGATTACATTCGTAAACTTGGAATTATCCAGCAAAGTATTTTTGGTGTGGATATTCAGCCGATTGCAACGGAAATTGCAAAATTGAGATGCTTTTTGGCCTTAATGATTGAAGAGAAAGTTGATGACACGAAACCAAATCGCGGGATTCATCCGCTACCAAATTTAGATTTCAAATTTATAACGGCGAATACGTTAAAGTTCTTGCCGGAAAATCCAAACGACCCATTCAACATGTTTGAAAAAGGTGAGAAGGTAGAGTTAGTTAAAAAAGTGCGTAGCGATTATTTCATGGCGAATAAGGCGGGGCGCGCATTTTTGAAAGCGGAATTTGATGAAGCGCAAAGTGGAATTTCGGAGACGAAGCAAGAGCTAGCGGCGGCGCGATATCGAAGTCTAGCAAGGTGGAAACCGTTCGCAAATCAACAGACAGATTGGTTCGATAGTGAATGGATGTTCGGTGTTAAAGAATTCGATATTATAATCGGCAATCCACCGTATGGCGCCACGCTCACAGAGGGCGAGCAAAAATACTACTTGGAACATTATAAGGCAGCAAAGTCGCAGGGAGGGTTAAAAGGGTCGCTAGATACTTTTGCTTTGTTCATAGAACGAGGGCTAGGGATGCTAAAAACGGGTGGGAGGTTAGCATATATCGTACCGATGGTGATTACATCGAATGACGCGATAACGGCGCTGCAAAACGAGATAGAACAAACGTGCGAGACGATACGAATTGCTTCATTCATGGATCGACCACGACAAATTTTTGAGCATGCAGGAGTGCGAACATCAATTGTGTTTCTAGAAAAAACAAATACGCCAACAAAAAAGCTATATATGACGCGACCGATGCGGCGCGGAAGTGAGATGTCGATACGAGAAGTGCTTGAACACCTAGAGTATATTGAAGCATACAAATACAAAATATATGGGCGGTACCCAAAAGTCGGAAATCGATGTGAAGTTGAGATATTGGAGAAAATTTTTCAAACCGGGCGATGCGTAGAAAATTATGCTGATACGGATTCGGATAAGGCGTTTTATTACCGGGCGGCAGGAGGGCGATATTTTAATGTTGTTACCTTGTCGGCGGTTGGGACTTCAGCGGAGCGAGAATATCGTGCAAGGCACGCATCACTAATCGCAGCATGCCTATCGACGTCGCTGTTTTGGTTTTACCAACAAGTTTATACAGACGGACTAAATTTGAAAGGGTATGAAATCGATAAATTTCCTTTGCCGAATTTTGAAGAAGTCGATATGAAAACGTTAGAAAAAATTGAAGCAGTGTATTTGCGATATTTGAATGAGATTGAAGTGAACGTAAACCTAAAGAACGCAGCAGGAGAATCGCGGTATAATGTCCGGCAGTTCAAGGAGTATAAAATCGCAAAATCGAAAAAGCTAATTGATGAGATGGATGATTTGGTAGGGCCGTTGTATGGACTGAATATGAAAGAAGTGGAATATATTAAGCGATACGAAGAGAAGTTTCGGCAAAACGATTAATAGTCACTGTAGCCTTCGTCGTAAGCGTCTTCGAGAATATCTCGGCAAGTCTGGTCACAATTGTCGCTCTCATAATAGCTGTCGCCATAGTAGCCATAGAGCTTGTCGTATTGGCCCCAACTATATGCTTCCATTTCTAAATCATCCCAGCAGCGACCAGCTTCGTAATGTTGACAAGTATGTGAAGCGCTACCCGACGTATTAGTACTCGTACTGCTGGGACTATCCTGATGATATTTATTGTAATTTTCTTCAGCTTTGCGTTTTTCTTCAGCTTTTTTGTCGAGGTATTCGGCACGCTCACGACAGAGATTAACCTCGTCGCGAGCACTATGGCCCAGATGATTAGCGTCATAAAGTTCGCAAGCACGATACACTGGCAGTCGTGTTATAATAAGCGTCTTAGTCGCTTCGCCGCGTTTATTCTGAACTTTAATGCGGTACTTAGTTGGCTCAGTATCAGCAGATTCATTAAACCGCAAATCTCCGCCATCAATGGTATAAGTAAATTTATCATCTAGGGTCGTAGTCTGATCTTTTAAATCGGGATTATTCACGCTACGCCAAGAAGCACTGTCTGGTTTATTTTCGAGGGCAAGCTTGGTAATTGAGAGCGTGGCCTTGGCTTTTTTGTAAGTAGCAGCTTCCGGGGTGACCTCGATCACGATATTTGGTGTATTGTCGCAACTATATTCATAATGGAGGCAGTGGTCTGTTAGTGTGACGTAATAGTTTTCGTTTTCTTCGGTGATTACTTCGCCAAGGAGCGGTTCAAGATCGGCATTAGCGCTGATATAATCCGGTTTTAACTCAAGTGAGATTTCAGGAGCAACCACTGGACTGCCATACCAAGAGACATTTGCGCAGAGAAAAGCATGAATGAGACCTAGGAGGGATGCGCCGCAAAGAATTGAACCTAGGATAGTTCCTTCGCGCCCGAATTGCGAAAAGAAATTCCAAAGTTTCAGCAGGATGGCGAGAAGAATAATAACAAGAATAAAAGTAAACATGTCAAAAATTTCGATTATCAAATCCGATTTCTGAAACTCCAGCTTCAGGAATCAGATTGGTACACTACGGTAAAGGAAGTTAGAACCTTGATTGAACAAGATTTAGTCTCTGGCATAGAGACTTGGTTTCACTATGACCGTAATGCTCTTCGTCGTGTCACTGCGTAATAGTAACAATTGTTTTAATTATGTCGCATTTTGGGAAAGATACAAGGATGATTCTATCATATTTTAGAAAAATTAGTGCAGGGCAAATTCCATTATATATTTCAAACCCAAAACTAATCACCCCACCCTTGCTATTACGAACCCGAATAGGGTGGTATAGGTCTTTTCTCTGCAGAGGGCAATGCATTTACCTCTGTCCGGGAGTTTTGCAAGAATGAGGGTTTTGACGAACATTATAGGTTTCTCTGCTGGCATTTTCATTGCACCGACCTCACAGAACTATATAAACCGAAAAACGAGACCATCAAAGCGAAAGTATAATGGTTTTATGGCAAGACCAACAAAATACAGTAAAGAGACGGCAGATGGAATTGTTGAACTCATCAAACAAGGCTATAACCTCAGAGCATCGGCACAGGCTAACGGTGTAAGTGAGGCTAGCATCAGTCGTTGGCGAGAGCGATATGCCGACTTTAACAAGGCGGTTGTTTTGGCTACTAAAGAGCAGAACGACAAGGTTTGCTATCTGTCTGGGATTAGACCTTACAGACGCAAAGCCTACATATCACCCTATTACAGTGCAAAGCCAATAGTGAAATCTCAAGCACGGCCTGAGGAAGAAAGGGTTAGATGGCAACCTAAGAAATGGCTAGGTTTGCCTATTAAGCCACGGCCACTAGAAAATGAGCCGACCGACCCATATCTCAACCCCAACGCAAAATGCGTGGAGTGGATAGATAAAAGTGGGGTGTTTCATACTTGCCCTATGTGGCTATGGGAAGAAAAGCATCAGCCACGACCTCGGTATGAAGACATCTTAGATTGTTTTTTCTAGGATTGAGTGGTAATTTATATGTTTTATGGTAAAATAAACATATAACTACAAGGAGGTAAGCAAAGTATTATGGAAATAGTATCGCTATTTTCTGGTGCAGGAGGCTTAGACCTCGGATTTGAGAAGGCTGGTTTCACCACGATTTGGGCAAACGAGTTTGATAAAAAAATCTGGGCAACATTTGAGCATAATTTTCCATGCACTAAATTAGACCATCGTAGCATCACTGATGTATCAGTGGAAGAAATACCAGATTGTGATGGTATGATAGGTGGTCCACCTTGCCAGAGTTGGAGTGAGGCAGGTGCTGGTCGTGGTATCAATGATAAGCGTGGACAATTGTTCTATGATTATATTCGCATCATCAAGACTAAGCAACCGAAATTTTTCTTAGTAGAAAACGTGTCTGGTATTCTAAGTGCTAGGCATCGTGTAGCCTTTTCTGGATTCTTAAAATCCTTTGAAGATTGTGGTTATAATATCAATTGGAAATTAGTAAACGCTAATGATTATGATGTGCCGGAAGACAGGGAGCGTGTAATCATCATTGGCTATCGTAAGGATTTAGGCAAAACATTTGAATTCCCTAAACCACACCAGCGTAAACCAAATTTGCGTGAGGCAATAGGTGATTTGCCAGAGGCAATGCCGGCATTACCTAAAAACAAGACTAATGGCGATATTGAACCGATGAATAATGAATATCTCACTGGAGGTTTTTCATCCATTTACATGTCTCGTAATCGTGTGCGTGCATGGGATGAGCCATCATTTACAATACAGGCAGGTGGTAGGCAAGCCCCAATACATCCAAAAGCCCCACGCATGGTCAAGATAGAGCCGAATAAACAGATATTTGCACCAAACCATGAAGACGAATATCGGCGATTAAGCGTGCGTGAGTGTGCTAGAATTCAAACTTTTCCAGATGACTTTAAGTTTATTTATACCGATGTGGCTGACGGATATAAGATGATAGGTAATGCTGTGCCAGTAAATTTAGCAAAAGCAATAGCCGAGAAAATTAAGGAGGACTTAACATAATGATGCCTAATTATACTGATTCTTTGATGGCATTCGCTACGCTTATTACACGCACGGCACGAGAAGTTTCCACTAATGCTACTTCGCACAACAGAATGAATAGGATGGGTGAGGGTCTAGAAGATTTTATTAAAGATTTGTATTGTAATTCCTTTGATTTGTCGGTAGAGCAACGAATGCAAAAACACAGTCAAACATTTTCTTGGCTAGGAAATCAAAACAACGTGCCAGATGCTATGATTTATGATGGCGATGCCATAGAAGTTAAAAAAGTTGAAAATATAAAAAATTCTGTGCAACTTAATAGTTCTTTTCCTAAGAATAAACTTTACGCTGACGATACGAGAATTAGTGCTGGTTGCCGAACCTGCGAAAATTGGTCTGAGCGTGATTTGCTTTATGCTATTGGTCAGGTCAATAATAGCGAGTTACGCAAATTGTGGCTAGTTTATGGGGATTGCTATGCTGCCGATAAGGAGGTGTATGCAGCCGTAGGAGACACGATGACGGCAGGGTTACAGAGCCTACCAGGAGTAACACTTGAAGAAACAAATGAACTTGGGCGAGTAAATCGTGTTGACCCATTGGGAATTACCGATTTAAGGGTGAGAGGTATGTGGATTATTCGCAGTCCTGAAAAAGTTTTTGAGTATTTTTCGGATGACTTGGGGTCTTTTGCGAATATGCTTATGTTGACGAGGAAATATGAGAGTTTTCCAGATAGCAGTAAGAGTCAGATTGAATCACTGACTAGTGAGAGATTTCGAATACTAGACAAAGCAGTTCAAGACCCTAATAATCCTGCACGACTTTTGCCGGCTAAATTATTCGCATTGAATCAGTAATATCAAAATGCCCTCTAAGCCCATTTGCAGTCTCGTAGAGGGCTTTTTGATGCCGGATTAGTATTCGTCATCATCTCCGAGAAATTCAGCCAGTTTTTCAAGAGAATATGCGTCATATTTGCAAGGGTCAATCTCTTGGCCATTCAGATAATCATCAATGATTTTGTGCTCAGGTAATTCCATAAGACGATTATAACACGTTTAATTGCTATTTAGGCATAAATATACTATAATAAAGAATAGTTATGACTATTGCGAATTCTGATTTTGAGGCGAAGATACTTGTGGGTTTGTCTGAGATTTTTGGGGCTTACGACGGTGCTTATGATGGGAAACTTAGGCTTGATATTACTAAAGATGAGCGGGCGGCTTGGTATGGAATTATGAAACAGTTAGTCGAGCAGAAAGCCATAAAGAGTTGTGTATTGACCACTAAGGATAGCGTAACAGTCACTGAAAAGCACTTGCAAGACGATATAGATTTGTATTACCAAATCGACGGAGTAGACAGGGGAAAGTTTGAGGAGTATTTTTCGTCGAAGGTAACAACATGGCAGGAGGCGAAATATGCAACTGTCGTTGAAAATCCTGTCGTTAGAGACATGGCTCGTCGTTTGTCGGACATTGTGCGTAACAATCCAAAACCCCTCTTGGATGTTAAACATATAGGATGGTCAGCAACATTAGATAGAAAGCGAAATGAGGTCGTTAAAAACCGTTGTCGTTCCTTAGACCCAGAAGGAGACGAAAAGTTTGAGGCTGCATTATCACGTGATGAAATTGGCGATTACGAAGTGAAAACCGACATTAGCACTTATCGAATTCCGGCAACGAGCCGAGATGATGCTTTGACTGAGGAGATTGTTGACACGATTTGGAAGAATAAGTGGCTAGATAGGGTAGTTCGTAGGCAAAAACTAACTGATAGTGGCATCACCTTTGGTAAGAGTCGTAAATCTTTGGCAGAGATATTTCGAAATAGTCCACTTACTGGAGTTTTGTGCGATTTTGCAGAGATTACTAGCAAGACAATCCTCATTCGTAGCCACGTAATGCTGTCAAGGGAAACCGTTGCAAAACTGAGTAAATATAAGGTGAGCAAGAAATAAAAGTTTCTCTTTTTATTTCAGAAATTCGTATTACTTCGTATTGATGCGTATTAGTCCGGACAACTCTGATTTTTGATGCCTTTTTATCTATGATTGGAGCAGGAATGACCTGCAAAGACCGTCCGAGCAATAGTCATTCCTTTCGGACGGTCTTTCCAAACGGAGGAGAATAATTGTAATGCGTTATTCAAAGAAGTTAATTCAAGAATTCCAAAAGGAGTATAAGAAAAAGTTTAACCAGAGTATTAAACCAGAGACGGCAGATGTGGAATTGCATCGATTGGCACGATTAGTGGAAATCGTAGTACCATCCGGTAGTAATGCGGAAGGAGTGAATGGCAATGAGTAGCGAATATACAGAGTTAGCACCGGATGAGGTGCGGAACTACCTAGAGAGCAAGAACATAGAGTATAAGGAACGTGGCAACGAGTTAATGTTCCCCTGTCTGAACGGATGCGACGATGACGACACTGAAACGGAAAAGTATCATTGCAGCATCAACTCGACGACTGGACAATGGCACTGTTTTAAGTGTGAGGCAAAAGGCAATTTAGTAACACTAAAGAAGACACTAGGTGGTGTGGCAGTAAAATCATCAACTAAGACATCGAGTTTAACGGCAACGAGTATGCCAACCTCAAAGCAACTACTGCGTATAGCAGAACAATGTCATAACCAGTTAATGCAGCCAGAGAATAAGAAGTTGCTCGATTATCTTATGAAAGAACGAGGACTAAGCCTGTTTAGCATTAACACTAGCATTTTGGGTGTTGGTGAGTTCTATGGTGAAATGTGGCTGACTATTCCGATTATCGAAGATAGTGAATGCCGTTTAATTAAATTACGCCGTTTACCTGATAAGACGGATGGAGCGAAATATACCACTTTTCCGACTGGCAGTGGTTCAGTAGTGTTCGGTGCAAGTAACCTGCTAAAGAAGAGGTCGAACCAAGTTTTAATTTGCGGTGGAGAATATGATAAGATTATTGCCGAGCAGATGAAATTCCCGATGCCCATAATTACTAGCACAGCAGGTGAAGGCACTTTTAAGGATGACTGGATTGATGCATTTCTAAATGGACTCGATAAAGTTTTTATCTGTTTTGACAATGACGAAAAAGGCAAGAATGCTACGCAAGAGTTAGCAAGCAAAATCACAGAGCGACTTGATAACGTGGGTGTTTACCAAGTGCCAATTCCGGAAGTTTTAGGAGATAAAGCAGATTTAACTGATGCCAATCTAAAGAAATTTACTGCGGAGGCATTGCTAGCACAGGCAAAACATATTGGTGGAGATGAACCAATCGATGAAAAAGGTTTTGTGGAAATTTCATTAGCCAAACTTCAAGAAACTCTTGGTTTAACAATCACACACGACAATATGAATAAGGTGATAGTATTCCTCGCTTTGCTATCTGCCTATACCGACCACGAGCAACTGAATGTTTTTATGAATGCTCAATCGTCGAGTGGGAAAACTTATCTAGCAAAGGAGGTGGCTAAACTGTTCCCGAAGAATGACGTTCACATATATGCTCGTGTTACACCGAAAGCATTTTATTATGATACTGAGTTTGCAACTGAGAGTGAAACCGGTGACCATACTTTAGATTTATCGAGGAAGATTTTAATTTTCGCAGACCAAATCGACTCACAGTTGCAAGAGAATCTGCGACCATTACTATCGCACGATGCAAAAAAGTTGCCATTCAAATTAACCAACCGTAGCCATAGCGGCACGAACGAGGCAATAACTGGCTATATGCTAGGATTTCCGGCAACGGTTTTCTGCTCGGCTAATATGCGGATGGATGAACAGGAGCAGACACGAGGGCTTTTAATTAGTCCAGAGATTAGTCAAGAGAAGATTGCATCTAGTATTGAACTAACTCAGGAACGGGATGGTGACCCGGATGCGTTTGAGTCAAAACTTAAAAATAATACTGACCGGAAAAATCTTATGCAACGCATCCGCTATATTCGTGAGCAACATATCGACAACATTGTCATACCATCTGAACTCGGTGTCGTGAGACTTTTTAGGGAGAGTTTGGGTGAAACCTTATTGCCTCGTAATCAGCGAGACATACAGCACTTAAATTCACTAATTAAAGCAGTTACGCTATTGAATGCTCCAACAAGGGAGCAAGCCAGTAATGGTCTAATAGCCACAAAAACAGACGTTGATTCTGCTCTTGAGATTTGGGGTTATCTTAATCGTAGCCAACGATTTGGAATTCCACCACAAGTATTGGACTTTTACGAAGAAGTAATTTTACCTGCCTTTCGAAATAAGACTGAAGTGAAGGCTGTGGGGATTAGTGTCAAAGAATTGGCTATATATTATGCTAAAACGACTGGCGATACGCTAGACCAAGACCGGGTGCGAAAACAGTATTTGCCGGTATTGAGTCAGGCAGGGTTAATTAGTTATGAAAAAGACCCAGAGGACAAGCGGCAACGACTCATAATACCATTAATTGAAAATGTAGCACAGAAAGGAGATAAAAAATAATGTGTAGCAATGCAACCGAGCGACTGCTTAAAAGCATACAGCAAGCAATCCGAGACCAGTATCGAAAGGAATTGTCCAAAAAGCGACACGAATCATACATCCGCAGATGTAATAAAAATGCCAATAATGAATAAAT
The DNA here is from genome assembly GCA_937889535.1 of uncultured Candidatus Saccharibacteria bacterium. Taxonomy (GTDB): domain Bacteria; phylum Patescibacteriota; class Saccharimonadia; order Saccharimonadales; family Saccharimonadaceae; genus Nanosyncoccus. The sequence goes on from CALBZW010000011.1 coordinate 78,378, forward strand.
TAACAGAGGTAGAATCGAGCGAAAAGTGATATAATGGTAGTAGAAAATTGCTTTTTGCTCCGATTAAGACACTAAGGAGAAAACATATGAAAGTTGATAAGAAAACTGTAAAATACATTATCTATGCTCGAAAGAGTACCGAGTCGTCAGACAAGCAGGTGCAGTCAATTGATGACCAGATTCGATTAGCAAAGGCACGTGCTAAACGAGAGGGGCTTAATGTCGTTGCTGTATTGTCTGAGGCGAAGTCTGGTGGAAAACCGGGAATTCGCACTGAATTTAATAAGATGATTGAGATGATTAATGATGGCAAGGCTAATGGCATATTGTCTTGGAAACTTGATAGGATTAGTCGTAACCCACAAGATAGTGGCTATGTCCATCAGATGATAAACGACCATAAAATCCATTGGATTTTAACGGATGGTCGTGACTATAGTGAAGATGACGATATTATTTTTGATGTTGAGTCGAGTATGGATGCTCGCTATCGTAAAGATTTGATGAAAAATGTTCGTCGAGGAATGCAAAGTAAAGCAGAAAAAGGATGGCGACCCTGTATGCCACCAGTAGGTTATATGAATGACCGATATGAGAAGATTATAGTCAAAGACCCAGAAAGGTGGGATTTGGTGCGAAAAGTTTTCGATAAGTTTTTACTCGGCACGACCAATGTTGGACAACTGACTCAGTTTGCCGAAGAAATCGGGTTAAGGACATTCCGGCATCGTAAGATAGGCGGTCAACCATTGTCTTATAGCGGTATTCGCTCGATGTTGCAAAACAAATTTTATGCCGGAGCATTAGTTTATAACGGTGTGGAATATAAAGGAAATCACCCTGCACTAATTTCTGTGGAAGAATATGACAGGGTGCAAGAATTGATTGGCGGAACGCATAATAATCGACCCCAGAAAGAGTGTTATGATTTTCTATTTCGAGGTATGGTCAAATGTGCAACTTGTGGTTATGCGATAGTCTCTGAGACAAAAACTCGAAAATACAAGAATGGTAAAACACAAGAATTCACCTATTGTCATTGTAGCGGTAAATGCAAGAAAATGGATTGTCCACAGCGAAAAATCTATATCAATGAGAAAGAACTGGTGAAACAGGTCAAGGATGAACTGGCAAAATATACTATCGACCAAGAATTCTTTAACTTGGCGATTGAGGCACTAGCAGAAGAGGAGGAACGACGAATTGGTGGACAAGAAGAGGAAATTGCGAGGTTGCAAAAGCAGCAACTCCAGAAGAAAAATGAGTTGTCTGGGTTACGACGTATGCGTTACTCTGGCGAGATAACTGACCAAGAATGGTTTATGACTGAACAAAAGGACATAGAGGGTCAGATTGAGGGTCTGGGCAATCAAATTGCTCAAATCGAAGTAGCCGAGAAACGATGGCGAGAAATTGCCGATGAAACATTTATGTTTGCTAGGTATGCCAAAGAGGACTTTGATAGTGATAGTCTGGAGCGAAAGCAGTATGTCTTGAAGGCTCTGGGTGCAGAACTGAAATTGTCGGGTCGAACCTTAGTCTGTTCCCCTGTTAAATACCTAATTCCAATCCAAAAAGCCGTCTCCAAAACCGAAGAGGTTAAAGAAACGGCTCGAACCTGCGATTTACAGGGGTCAAATGACCTCAAACGCACTATAATTTCTACTTGGTGCACCGGATAGGACTCGAACCTACGACCCTCTGTTCCGAAGACAGATGCTCTAATCCACTGAGCTACCGGTGCGTAAAGCTATTATAACACAACTACTCGAAACAGGGGTAGATTCAAAAATACAAAAACCTATTGACTTTTTATAATGCTTATGCTATAATTAGAAGAGTGGTATATGGAATTCGCAAATCAGATGAGTGTTACCACTCCACTATTTTGTTATATATAATTATATTGTTATTTATTTTATCTCTTGTGATGTACTAAGTCGACGTCCTTTTCGTTGCAACCTATAGAATTATGATAGTATCGTTGTTGTAGCAAATTTAGGTATTATTTTGTAACTAAAAGGAGAAAAGCCGATTATGAATCACTCCGCTACTAGTTCCCCAGTGAAAAATATAGGAGCCCACAGGAGCAAGCTGAGCCTAGGACCGAAAAACCCACAACATAAAACATATCGTCGAAATGAAAACGCAATCAATCGCGCGTTGTGTTCGCAAATTTCTCAGAGACGAATCGATATCAAAGCCAAAGAACTATACGAAGCGGCTGGCGTGACATCGCCGACGTTTTATCTCCATTATCATAATCCTCGAGATGCTTTGGCGAATTATGAGCAGAAAATAGCGCAAGATTTTCAAGCCAGAGCTTCGCTCATTTCTAACAAGCAAACTTTTTATATCATTCTGACACAACTGATTAGCAACAACTACAGCTATTTCACTGCTGTGGCGCGAGGTAACGACCATCACCTGCTTAAACAAGTTTTATCATCTTATCGCGACGTCCTAGGGGGTCGCGGCATCAGCGATCATAATTTTGAAGCTTACATCGGAGTTTCGATTTTTCTAATTAACTATTGGATAACTCAAGGTAATACCAAGGCTTCGTTGACGGATTTCTGTGCGGAACGGCTGGCAAGCGTTCGGCCGATTCGGTGGTGGTAAAACCTCCAGTACCGCCTTTAGCGATACCGCACGTCCACATCTACGAAGCCGTTAATCCCGGATACGGTGCCGGTATCAGTCAGCTGCCACATATGAAATGGCTGATTATAAGTCGGGCGGTCGTAGTACTGAGCAAGCCAAACGGCACGCGTATTGTTTTGCCAGAATTTGTCGAGATAATTCTTGCTTCCATACAGCATACCGTTGTAGCCGGCAGACTCGACCGCGCCAAGAAAAGTATCAGCCGCCTTCTGCAAAGTATAGAAGCTCATGCCGGCACGGTTAAAGTCATTCCATTCTTCCCAGTCAAACGTTATGCCAAGTTCCAGCGGGCGATTGTCGACTTGCGCGAGCACCCATTCGGCTTGGCGGTGAGCCTCGTCAACACTATCGGCACACGAATAATAATATACTCCGATTGGTAATCCAGCCGCGAGTGCGCCCGTGATATTATCCTCAAAATTATGATCAAGCGTATATTCCCCGCCATATTCAGCTTGATAACCAACACGAATTATGGCAAATTCTACGCCAGCAGCCCGTACTTTTTCCCAGTCAATCTTTCCCTGCCAAGACGAGACGTCAATGCCGATCTCAGTATTGCCGTTTTTGTACAAATCAATTACTGTAGAAAATGGCGTTCCTGCATCAGTACCGCTACTAGTGCTAGACCCACCACCGGAACTCGCGCTAGGCTTCACAACGTGCAGAGTGAATTTTTGCTTAGCGCTATTGCCACTAGCGTCCGTAATAACATATTCCAGAGCATAGTCGCCAGCCTTATTCAAATCGTACTTTCCATTAATTTCGCGCGCTGGATGGTCGTCGGCATTATCGCCACTCAGCATCAAATCAGTCAAATCACCATCGTAACCGACGTTCACGGTATATGAGTTCTGGCCATAGATCACGGGCTTCGTCGTATCAACGACGTCAAAAGTGAACTTATAAGAGCGTTTCTTGTTTTTGGCGTTATAATACTGAAATTCAACTTCCTGAGAGCCAAGCGAGCTAGTGTCAACCGCAATATCGTCAACCAATGTTCCGTCTAGGCTAACGAGAAAATCAGAAACATGAAAATCGGAACCGAATTCAACGGTCGCACGATCGGCGCGCAGAACGACTGACGTAGCATCGAGACGACGAGTTTCGATAATATCATGTATCAACCAAGTTGCAAACCCGACAATAAGTAGTACACCGATAAAAATAATTCCAATCGCAAATTTACGGCGTCCGAGGGTAGTTTTAACTTGGTCGGCAAAAGTTGGACTTGATTTAGTTTTTTCTGGGCCTTGTGTGTCCGTTCCTTCCATAGACTTTCTCCTTTAGCTTAGCTGATCCTCAAGCATCGCGCGTGTCACATGCACAGTTGCGCCATCATCGACTGCGCCCGCAAGCATGAGTTTCGCGAGAAGATTCTCGACAGTTTGCTGAACGATACGACGCATCGGACGAGCACCCATTTGCGGATCGTAGCCACGCTCAACTAGCAAAACCTTTGCATCTTCGTCAAGAACAACGGTGATTTTACGCGAGGCAAGAGTTTTATTAACCGACGCCAACATGAGGTCAACGACCTTGAGTAGATCGGGTTTCGAGAGTGACTGGAAGACGCAAATTCCATCGAAACGATTAAGAAATTCCGGCTTAAATTCGCCAGAGCTAATCAGCGCATTAATAAGTTCCTGTTTCATGCTGGCGAGGTCCATGCCACCGGCAACATATTCGCGAATCCGATCGGCGCCAGCGTTAGAAGTTGCGATAATAATCGCGTCACGGAACGAGACTTCGTTATTATTAATATCGCGCAAGATACCCTCATCGAGCATCTGAAGCAAAGTGGTCAAAACTTGGGGATGAGCCTTCTCGATTTCGTCGAGCAAGACAACGCAAAAAGGTTGTTTCAGGACGCGCGCGGTCAAACTCTCGGAATTCTCCGCGCCATCCGCAATGAGACGCGCGACGTCGCCAGCAGTCACGTATTCGTTGAGATCGACTCGAACAATATGATTTTCGCCATTGAAATAGACTTCCGAAATCGCTTTTGCAAGTTCGGTCTTACCAACGCCAGTTGGCCCAAGAAAGAGAAAAGTTCCGATTGGTTTTTTATCATCCCGCACACCAACGGCGGCGCGACGCAAGGCGTCGGAAACCGTCTTCACGGCAGTGGTTTGATCAATCATACGTTGATGAATTAGCTCTTCCATATGTAGTAATTGAGTGCGCTCGGCTGCGCCAGTCTGCATTTTGACACCCTGGGTCTTTTCGATAGCCTGCTGGACGGACTCGGCAGTGATGAAACCTTGGTCAGGATAATGGCAGGCGGTCTCGAGGAGTTTGAGCGCACGACCAGGCATCGCAATGTCATGAATATAGCGTTCGCCGAGACGGTAAGATTCGGTTAATGACCAAAAGGTGCAGATGACATCATATTTTGATTCGAGCAGTGGAGCTTGGTCTTGGAGGATTTTTAGAGTTTCATTGCGGTCAGCAGCGGGAACTTTGATTTTGTTCATGGCGTTCGCTAGGGTACTGTTGCTGGCGGAAATTTCCAAGAACTTTTGTTCATTCATAATTAAAATCATGCGTAAACGACCGGCTTCTAAGATCGGCAGAAGAAGGTTCGAGATGTCAACCGAGCCAATGCCAGATTCAAAGAATAATTGCGCATTGTCGAGACAAATGATGATATTTTTCGCAGCATAAGCCTCATTCAAAATATGCATCATGAGAGTTTCCATCGCGCCGGGGCCGCTGGCGGCAGAAATGAGCGAGGCGGCATTAAGCATAAAAACTTGCTGATACTTTAAGCTCGACGGGATAGGCGCGTCAGCATCCATGAGCGTGCTGGCGACAGCGTCAACAATCGTGCTACGGCCAGAGCCATTCGGACCGGTCAGAACTACGTTTTGACGACCGCGACTCGAAAAGATCGAAATAACTTTATCAACGATTTCGTGATGAGCGGCGAGACGGATTTGCGATTCAGCCGCACTGGCACATTGCTCGGAAATATTAGTGCCGAAACGCTGTAAAGTCGGGATATAGCCAAAATTCAAATCGCGAGCGATGCCGCCAGTGCGACGATGACGACGAGCGCTCTTAACGAGACCGTGGAGATGATTGTACCAAGTAATACCGGTATAAAGATCGGCGAGTTCAAGTTTCATGCGACGCAAAATCATCTCGTGCTGTGGATGACTCTCGATCAAAGCAATCATCAACATCCCACCGGAAACGGTCTCACCATCAACTTTGCGCCAAATTTCTCGCGCCTTGGAAAAAATCGGAGCAATATCAGAATTGAGTTCGCGTGCAATATGAGCTAGACGCTCCGGGGAAATCCCGAAACGCAGTGCTATAAAGCGGCCACTGCGAGTCTGATACAGGCCGTTTACGATACTTTGGGGTGTGGGTTGGCGGTCGAGCGTGCGCAGAACATTCGCCGACAATAAGTCATTAATATTCTCAGTCGATCCGGCGGGTACGCGAGCAATTTCGCAAGTGTTCCAAACAAAAATCATTACTAGAAAAATTGCGAGCGCAGCGACTAGCCATCCGAGCGGGTTGTGCTGGAAGAATAATAAATATATCGCACCGACAGCACTTAATACGATACCTAGGCCCAGCAAAAACTTCACGGCACCAAGCTGCAGAACCTTGGCGGCACGAGCCTCACGTGCCCGCAGGCTATTATAGTCAAAAATATTATCCCGAGACGCACTATGTTCGGAGTGCTCAGTAGGAGTTTTTATGAAGTTAGTATCCACTAAAACCTCACTTGGATTAATGCGCAGAACAAACAAATGACAATCAAAAGCGGAGCGAGCGGCCAAAGTACAGCAACGAGTGCGCCGAAAATCGCACGCAGGATAATCACAACCGTACCAACAACAAGGAGAAACAGACGGACAATCGTACCGATTACGCGAGAAAAAAGTCGATCGAGAAAAGCAGAAAACTTAACACTCAGATCAGAACTGACGACATGGCCAGCGGAAATTTGGCGAAAGGGCGCGAATAGGTGTCGCACGAGCAGCCCGACCGAGAAGAAATCGACGGCGTTTTTCAACTGGTCGACAAAATGCTGCAGATAAAGCCGCCAACCGCGAGTATACCACCACTGAAACATTCCAAGTATGAGCATATACAATATATTATACAGGAAAAGGCGCGACGCGACTAGTCAATCGTCTGTGAACGGACAAGCTGACGAATCGCGTCGAAAAGATAAGGCTTGTAGACGGCAAGCTCAAAAGGTTCAGAATTCATAATACAGGAAAAGCAGGTCGCGCTAGTCAATTCTACAACCATATATAATAGGACTTTGGGATTTTTGAGACGGATACCACTGCGCTCGGCGCCTTGAGTTAAGATTTGGATGATGTTTGCATTGGGTTCGGTGAAAATTTCGCCGATTTTTTGGTTAAACACTCCGAGTGAAAGATCTTTTTCGATAAGTTTTAAAGCTTCTCGATTTTGCGCAAGTACGTCCGTTACGTAATCAATGACAAAAATAATTTGATCTTCAAATTCTACGATGTCGGTCTGATAAAGCGCGTTTAAGGCACGTTGAAAAAGTTCATTGGATTTTTGAGTAATGATACAGCGGCGTAAATCGTCTTTGTCACGAAAATAAAGATAGAACGTTCCTTTCGCAACATCGGCACGGTCGACAATTTCCTGAATCGAAACCGCATCGAAACCTTGTTCAAGAAAAAGTTGGTAGGCCGCCTCGATCAGACGGTTGTTTTTAGAAATCTGTTTGTTGAGGCGTTTCCCTACCTGTTGAACTAAAGTCATATTTATATTATAACTTTGCGAGTTGAAAAAGTAAAGCGTTTTTTGTGACGAAAAAATGACTATTGGTCAGAAGATATCTTGACAGAAAGGTTTTATAGATATAAAATGATGTACAGAAAATTGACCATTGGTCAGAAAATAAGCGTAAAAGTTAAGAAAAGGAGAGAAAATGCGCAAAATAAGCGATTTTATTTGTCGACATCACTGGGCGATTGTGCTTGGATCGTTACTCTTGATGATTCCGGCGTTGTTTGGCTATATCGCGACGAAGGTGAATTATGATCTTTTGGTCTATCTGCCGTCCGACATTGAGACGATTAAAGGCCAGGAGATTATGACCGAAGAATTCGGGACGGGGGCGTTTTCGATCGCAGTACTAGAAAATATGCCAGCGAAAGAAACGCTGGAGCTGGAAGACAAAATCCGCGGCGTCGAAAGCGTGAATCAGGTGCTTAGTTTGGCGGATTTGACCGGAACGGCAATTCCGATGGACTTCTTGCCGAGCGAGATACGTGAAAAGGCAACACATGATAATACTCAGTTGATGATTATTACGTTCGCAAACGGAACGAGCGACGAGGCAACGCTGGCAGCAGTCGAAGAGATTCGGGAGATTACAGGTAAGAGTTGTTTAATCGGCGGGATGAGTGCGATGGTGCTGGATACGAAGATCCTGTTCAATAGTGAGACGATTCTGTATGTCGGGATTGCAGTAGTATTATCGCTCATCGTGTTGTTACTGTGCTTGGATTCATTCGTCGTGCCGTTCTTATTGCTGGGGAGCATCGGTATCGCACTGCTATTTAACATGGGGACAAATATTTTCCTAGGCGAGATTTCCTATATCACGCAGGCGATTAGTGCGGTGCTGCAGCTTGGCGTGACGATGGATTTTTCAATTTTCTTATACCACAAGTATGAAGCAGCAAAGAAAAACGAAAAGGATAAACTCAAAGCTATGAGCATGGCAATTCGCGAGACAGCGAGTTCAGTCGTTGGGTCGGCGTTGACGACTTTTGCGGGGTTCTTAGCGCTCTGTACGATGAGCTTGACGTTAGGTACGGATATCGGAATTGTGATGGCGAAGGGCGTGGTGCTGGGCGTCGTATGCGCGATTACAACTTTCCCAGCCCTACTACTGGTATGTGATAAATGGGTTGAGAAGACGCGACATAAAGTCTTGATTCCAGAGTTTAAGAAGGTGACGGAGTTTATTGTCGAAAAGCGAAAAATCATTCTGGCAATTTTCCTGGTCTTACTAATTCCAGCATATATTATTCAGGGTAAGACGGAGGTATATTATAAACTCGATTCGTCGATTCCGGAAAGTTATGAATATACGCAGGCGATGACTAAGCTGCGCGAAGATTACGGGATGGAATCGCAAATGATGATTTTGACGCGCAGCGAGACGAGTAATGCAAACGTCAATGCAATGGCACACGAAATCGAAGGCTTAGACGGCGTAGACGCAGTAGTTGGTTCAAGTCTACTTTCCGACTATGGGATTTCAGCGGAAATTTTGGGTGACGAGCTGCGAGACGTAATGGAGACGGAAAATTATTCGATGATGTTAGTTCTGTCGAATTATGGAATTGCGACGGACGAATTAAACGAGCAGATTGCGCGAATCAATGAGATTGTCGATAGTTATGATGATGGCGCGATAGTGGCGGGCGAAGGGCCGCTGATGAAAGACTTAGTTGAAACTTCGGATCGGGATTTTACGAATGTGAATTTCGTATCGATTGGCGTGATTTTCGTTATCATGGCGTTAGTCCTAAAGTCTATTTCCCTGCCAGTACTTTTGATGGCGGCGATTGAGTTCGCGATTTTCCTGAATCTCGGAACGGCATTCCTGACCGGCACGGAGATTCCGTTCATTGCATCAATTGTAATCGGGACGATTCAGCTTGGAGCGACGATTGACTATGCGATTCTGCTAACGACGAAATATCTCGAGGAGCGGCAAAACGGCAAAGCAAAAATCCAAGCAGCAAAAACGGCACTAGGAAGTTCGATTCAGTCGATTTTCGTCAGTGCGATGTGCTTCTTCGGAGCGACGATTGGCGTGGGATTGTTTTCGCAGATTGATATGATCGGGTCACTATGTACACTGATTGCGCGCGGAGCGATTATAAGTATGGCGATCGTTGTAACGGTCGTACCAGCACTGCTCGTGTCGTGCGACGGGTTGATTCGGAAAACAACGTTAGGTTTTAATAAACGATAGGAGAGATTTATGAAAAAATATCAGAAAAATATTATGGGGGTAGCGATTATGGGGATGATGGCGCTAGTACCGACTGGAGCGACTTATGCGCTATCGCAAGACGAAACGGTTTATGCGAAACTTGGCAGCGATGGTGCAGCTTATGAAGCATCAGTCGTTGAGCATTTAAAAAATGACAAGAAGGATTATCAATTGTTCGACCGGACAAGTTTGCGCGACATCGAGAACCTAAACGGCTTCGAGAGTTTCATGGTCGAGGACGGAAAAGTAATCTGGAACGCAGACGGGAAAGATATTTATTATAGCGGAAAATCACAAAAAGAATTACCCGTGCAAATGTCCGTAACTTACAAAATGGATGGCGAAGTAAAAACACTGGATGAAATCATTGGCAAGTCGGGGAGTTTTGAAATTAGTTATAAATTCAAAAACTTGTCGAAAGTTGGCGATATGTACACTCCATTTGTCGCGGCGCTCGCTACGACCTTCAAAGAAGGTGCAGTGTCGGGACTTGAAGTTTCAAATGGCAAGGTCGAAAGTAATGGACGGACGCTTGCGGTGGCGGCAGTAGCGGCGCCAGGACTATATGAAAGTTTGGGAATTGAGGAGTTAAAAGGTTCAGACGAAATTGTCTTAAGATTTGAGACGGAAAAGTTTGAAATGAGCGACGTCTATACGGTCGTGACACCAAAATTACTCGATAGCGAAGATCTGAAGGTTTTTGCGGAGCTTGATACTTTGTCGGAGAGTGCAAATGTACTTGCGAATAGTAGTAGACAATTAGTAAACGGAAGTGCGAACTTGAATGCTGGGCTGAGCGAACTGCGCGCCGGAATTGTAGCAGCAAAGCAACAAATAGGGGCGTTCGCGACAAATATCGATAACGCTACAATGGCGCAGATTAAAAGTGCGGCTGTAGCTGGAGCGGAACAGGCTGTCGAAGCGAAGCGCGCGGAGATTGAAGCGGGGGTTAACGCGCAATTAGCTGGAAGTCCGGAGCTGCTGAATGCGTTACATTTGCAAGCCGAGGCGATGTGTAGTGCACAGATTGGCGGAGCAACATGCCCAGACGCGCAGATACAAGCGGTTGAAGCGCAGCTAGTTGCCGGAATTAAAAATCAATTGGTCGAAAGTTCAATGTTGATTGCAAAACAGACCGCCCGCGAAACTGCGAGCGCAACAGCGGAGCAGGTCGCAACACAAGTCGCGAGCACGATTCAAGCGAAGGTTGCACCGGCGGTAACGGAAGCAATTGATACGATTCTCGGCGGAGTGGATAGGCTCGTACAGGGTGCCGGGGAGCTGAACGCCGGGATGACGAAGTTCGACCAGGAAGGTATTCAGCCGTTAGCGAATTTTGTAAATGGCAAGATAAAAGTAACAGCAAGCAAAGTCGAGCAGTTGTTGAAATTGTCGGAGGATTATCAGAGTTATGCTGGTATCGCCGATGATGCGGAAGGCGAGACGAAATTTATCTTGATGATCGAAGGCAAGAAGGCAGAGTAATTTTACTAGTCGAGGAAATCTCCGTCATAGCGGTGGCGGAGATTTTTTAAACTAAGTCGGAGTTGAGATAGTAATAGTACTCAAGAAGTTCCGGTGAATAATTTTTGACTACGGCGAGGGCTGGGTGCTTGGTTTTCTCGTCAATCTCGCTATGCGACGGGACGATCAGCATGCGCGTAATGCCGATTTGCTCGACGAAAGCTGGATTGTGGCTCACCATAATAATCGTACCGGTGTAATCTTTGAGGTTTTCGCCGATGATTTTCTGAGTTTCGGGATCAAAGTGATTCGTCGGCTCATCAAGGATAATAAGATTGGCGCGCTGGAGCAAGATCTTGCAAAGTGCGACCCGAGCTTTCTCGCCGGGCGATAGGACGGCGACTTTTTTATACGCGTCGTCATCATAAAAGAGAAAATTGCTAAGCATGCCACGGAGCTCCGTATCGGTAAAATCGTAACTCTGGACGTTCTCAAGAATCGTGCGGCGCTCATCAAGAATTTCAAGCTCCTGTGCGTAGTAGGCGATAGTAGTATTTTGATTCAGGATTACCGAACCTTCGCTAGGCGCCAACTCGCCAACGATAAGTTTCAATAAAGTCGACTTACCGACACCGTTTTCACCAACAATGAGAAACTTCTCGCCACGCGTGAGCGAAAAATTAAGATGATCGTAAAGTAAATGATCAGGTTCGTAGCCGAAAGATAAGTTTTGAACTTCGAGCGGTACTTTGCCGCCGACTTGAGCGGGGGTAATGCGCATAGCGACACGAGCATATTCCTGTTCGCGCGTACCAAGCTGCTCAAGTTTCTTCGCGAGGACTTTTTCGCGTTGATGACCCATGCCGATGAGTGCAGTATTAGAGCGTTTAGCAGCGCGGGCGCGAGCAACGAATTCGCTAAGACGTTTAATTTCTCGTTCCTGCTCCGTAATCCGAGCATCCTCGGCAGCCTTTTCTTCGGCGTATTGCCGACGAAAGTCAGCATAGTTCCCTTTATAGACTTTCATTTTGTGGGTAGTTTTATTCACGAAAAGCGTTTTATTAGTAACGGTATTTAGAAAATCGATGTCGTGTGAAATTACCAATACCATACCACGATAATTGCGCAGGTAATTTGCGACGAAACGCTTAGTCTCGACGTCGAGGTGATTAGTCGGTTCGTCGAGCAACAAAAGTCCGGCGTTTTCAAAAAGCACGCGGGCGAAAGCGACTTTTGATTTCTGACCACCGGAAAGTTCGCGCATTTTTTGATCAACGAGATCAGAAAGATGCATTTTGTCGAGAATTTTCAGTAGCTCATAGTCAAAATTCGCCAAATCGTAGGAGTCGATCAAGTCTTGTAGCTCGGTAATACGATCGAGGATCTTCGCGCTATCAGGATATTTGGCAAGTTTTTCGTATTCGTCGTTAAGTTGCGCTTGGAGTTCATCGACTGGGCGGCCGGCAGCAACATACTCCCAGACCGTAATATCATCATGTTCGGGCGGAATAATAATTTCCTGTGGAAGATAGCCAAGACGGAGACTAGGAAGTTCAATCTCGCCGGAATCAAGTTCTTGCTCGCCAAGAATAATCCGGAAAAGGGTCGTCTTTCCGGCACCATTAACGCCAACAATGCCCGCCTTATCTTGCGGGTCGAGACGAAAATTACAGTCATCATAGATGACTTTCGTACCATAAGCAAGATGGAGGTGGGAGGCGTTCATAAAATATCACTATTCAATAAAAATGGTACGCCCGACAGGAAGCGGAATCCTACGGATTCCTTTGCCATGGGGCGTCGCTTCGGAAAACTTAGTAAACTAGTTTTCGCTCAGCTCCTACCATGGACGAACCTAGCGCTACGCGCTTCGATTCTTTTCCTATCGATTGATATTAATAATATAACTTAAAAAATAAACTAAGGTTTATTTTTTAAGTTATGGTACGCCCGACAGGATTCGAACCTACGACCTTTGGTTCCGGAAACCAACGCTCTATCCAGCTGAGCTACGGGCGCATATAACGTATATTATTATACCACACTCCCCTGAGACTTGCTATGCGGCTTTCTTTTTCTTCTTTGGCAAAGGCGTAACGGCTTCGACTTGGCGGATAATTTCGCGCGCGAAGTCAGCGTTGTCGATATCGAGGATGTAATGCGGTTTCGCGCCTTGATACGGAGCTCCGACTTTGGCGTCTTGCATCTGCTCCGCAATACAATCCAGCTGTTTGATAAATACGGTGTTATCGCAAATCGTAATCACCGGCTTATCGTTGATATAGACCATGTATTCGCCGAACATTTTGCGATAGCGAATGTCGCCAACGCCTTGTAATTGTTCACAAACATATTCAATAAAACTTAAATCAGTTGCCATACTATATATTATATACTAAGTTCAGCATATCCAGAGAACCAATCTTCAAAGCCATCAACCGAAGTATAAGCCGCGGCATCTTCGTCACTATCGGCTTCGAGAAAATCAACAACTCGTCCGTTATGAAAAATTGCGAAGCTGGGATAGAATTTCAGATCCGGGATAATATTACTATCTTTGATAGTCGAAAAACTAATTTCATAAAACTTAAGTGGATATGCCTCAAGAAAAACGTCGAGATTCTTTTCGAGATCAGCGGAAGCCTGACAGGCGGGTTGCGAGATAAAAAGTCCAAAGGATTTTTGTCCGTCGATAAGCGATTGTAATTCATCAATATTGATATCCTTAACCTCGGCAGCACCGTAGTATTCGGAGCTAAGGGCAAATTTATAGCTACGGGTTAACATAATAATTGCGAAAGCCACTAGAATAACAGCAAAACTAACTGCGATAATAATGAAGTTGCGGCGGGTTTTCATTCGGCCTCGATTTCGGTAAGAGTTGAAAAGTCAATATCGTGATATGGGACTTTCCAAAAATCGTAGACCGTCTCATCGTTACGTTCAGCTTTCACTGCGACATTATGCTCGCCATCGTAGTACCAGTGGCCGCCAACATTATAAATCTTGTCCGCATCCCAACCAAGCGAAACGAGGAGGTTCTTCATCGCACCAGCGTAGCCGCCACCGCCGCACATCAGGAAAATATATTTATCTTTCGGGAAAAGGTCTTCGAGAATTTGGAGTGATTCAGCATAGTTCGGAGTATAATTCCCTGCGCCGTCATCCGTAAAAAGTGCGGCGCCAGTATAACTTTCACCGACTTCATCGGGAAGACCAGTAGGATTAATAATGTATGGATAGGGTACGATTTCAAAGCCATCAATAAACCCGGAAAGGTAAGAATCGCCGCCGATCGCTTCATAGTTCCCTGGGTCCTTAAGCATGCGTAGGTCGCGATAAACTGCGTCGTCACGTCCGAGATAGCGGTCAATCGTCGATTCGTTGATATTTTTATCAATACCAAATTGGCTACCGCGGATACCCTCAGCAAGTTCAGGGGCAGGAAGCCCACCGTCAGAAACGGTTTCAGTTTTGCGCTGCGTAGTTAATAATGATAAGACGATTGTGACGCAAATCATTACGATAATAATAGCAGCGATGATAATTTTGCTAATTTTAGAGCGTGGTTTGTCCATGGTTATATTATAGAGCATAAGCGGACGGAGAGATAGTATAATATAAGTATATTATGACAAATATGATAGTTTTTATGGGAATAGTGACGTTTTTCATGTTTGCGGCGGCCGGAGCTTTATGGTTATTCGGTAATCACGGCATCGACAGGTTACGCCATCCTGAAGAATGGAGCAGCGCTGGCAGTTCTGGTGAAAGAATGTTATGCAATACACTATTGCGAAAGTTCCAGATTCCCGAAAAATACATTTTAAGAAACGTTTATATTCCAACCAAGGATGGCGGCACGTCAGAAATTGATGTTTTAGTGGTGTCGGAAAAAGGTATCCTGGTGTTTGAATGTAAAAACTACGCAGGCAATATCTATGGTGACGCGCAAAAACCAAAATGGATACAATATTTGGGAGGAAAACGAAGCTATTTTTATAATCCTTTTATGCAAAACCGCGGGCACGTAAAGCATCTACGTACTTTCTTATCTAACTACAATATACCAATAATACCTTTCGTGGCAACTATCTCGCGCGGCAATTGGAAGATTAAAAATTTTGGCCAAGAAGATTATCTATTAGGGTATAATTGTCATCTGAAGGATATTCTCGATAAGTATAAGAGGTTAGATGTAATGATACGGAATGCTGATGATATTTTAAAGGCTCTAGCGCCGTTATCACGCCCAGATAAAGAAATCCGCCAAGCGCACATTGCACGAGTACAGCATAAACAATAATTATCACTCCCTGAAGACTTTTTCATAAATAAAGCCGATCTCAGAATCGGTCTTCCCGCTGGCGTCGGGTTCACCGTTCGGAATGACCTTTTCGTAAATTTTTTTGCAGCCCATGTGTTCGTAGAATTTATAATTACATGACTCATCGGTAAGAATTTGGAGATTTCTCATGTGGTCGTCGCGAGCCAATTCGAAAGTTTGGCTTAGAAGTTTTTGACCAATTTTTTGACCGCGAAACTTTTTATTGACGATCAAAACAGCAATTTCGCCATCAAAATAATCTTCTAGTTCTGGCGGTGCATAGTCATAATCACGATCATATTTACGAATAGCCATTTTATTTTTTACGAGAAAACTATTAGCTAATAGTTTTCTTACGGCGCCGTAAGATTTCTTTCTAAAAAGATGGCGCTTTGACTTCCATTTAGAATAGCCGCAAATCCCGACGACTTCTCTGCCCTGGATTTCAAAAACAAAATTTTCGATCTCACTTAAAATTTCTAGCCAGTATAGCCAAGCACAAGTCTTACCACGAGCTCCAGAGGCGCTTTTACCTAAATCCCATTCATGATATAGCATGTCAACAATCTGGCGGTGATATTTGAATTTCATACCTTATATTATACTATATGTTTATGCTAGAATTAAGAGGTGGATGGTTCCATGGGATCTGGCAGAAATCAATGAGGTCAAGCTCCGGTTACTGACGGCTCTCTAAGAAAGATCGTGGAGTTTCTCTTTCATAAGCTCCAAGGAGAACGAGAAAGACTTGAAATTTAGTGTGATTACGATTGCGCCGAAGATGAGTGAACTCCTCTACCTATTAGTTAGTTTTTGGCTTTTGTCCGTAGCGGGAACGTAAATATCAATGACGGTAGGCTCTATGTCGGTGGCTGGAGTACTGGTGATGGTCAGGTTGCACCAGCTCACGGCTACGGTTGGTCGCGTACAGCTAAGTCGTCCACTAACGCCTACAACTTGAACTTTAATACTACGGGCGTCAATCCGTCAAACAACAACAACCGCTGGAACGGTTTCCCCCTCCGCTGAGGGTTTGGCCGGTTGCGGTGCCGATCTTTAATAGAAAATACTCCACGTCATAGTGGAGTATTTTCTATGGTGAGTCGGGTGGGGCTCGAACCCACGACACCCTGCTTAAGAGGCAGGTGCTCTAACCAGCTGAGCTACCGACCCACAACTGGTAGTATTATATCACGTTAAAGGCGAAAATGAAAGCCCTAAAATAGGTGTTTTGTGCTAGAATAGTAGGATGAAGATACGCGAGAATGTACCGATTTCTGAGCTAACGACGATGCGGCTAGGGGGTGCGGCACGATATGTGCTGGAGGTGGAGCAGCCAGAAGACGTAGAGGCCGCGTATGAATTTGCTGCAGAACGAGAGTTACCGACTTGGGTAATGGGGGGCGGAGCGAATACAATTGGGCACGATGATGGATTTCCTGGAGTAGTGATTTTGAACCGGTTGAAAGGGATTTTCGTGCGGAAAGACGGGGAGTTGGTCGCAGTAGAGGAGCTAAGTGAAGCGGATTTTAGTGATGAGATCATTTTAGTGGGGATGGGGGGAGAAGTCTGGGATGACTTCGTGAAATTCGCAGCCGAGCAAGGATATACTGGGATTGAGGCGATGAGCATGATACCGGGAACAGTGGGGGCGGCGCCAGTACAAAATATTGGCGCATACGGGCAGGATTTGGCTCAGGTCGTCGAATCGGTCGAGGCGTACGATACGAAAACTAACGAAGTCATAACGCTGGCGCCGCCCCAAATGAACATGGGCTACCGAACAACACGTTTTAACACCGGAGAAGACGCGGGGCGATTCTTTATTATTTCCGTAGCAGTGAAATTACGACGCGGAGAGCTGACACCGCCGTTTTATAATTCCTTGCAAAGATATATTGATGAACACGGAGTGACGGATTTTTCGCCGATGAGTATTCGGAAAATGGTATGTGAGATTCGGGACGAAAAATTGCCCGACCCGGAGAAGGTAGCAAGCGCGGGAAGTTTCTTTAAGAACGTTGGAGTAGCACCGGAGGATGTAGCGAATGTGCAGGAGCGTGGAATTCCGCTCTGGGTGAACGCGGACGGAAGCGGAAAATTGAACTCGGGATGGCTGATTGAGCAATGTGGATTAAAGGGTAAAGAACTACATGGATTTCGCGTGAGCGACAAGGCTGCACTAGTGTTGATTAATGAAAGGGCAAAAACGTATGCAGATTTGGCGAAAGCGAGACAAGAAATCGTTGATACGGTGCGAGAAAAGTTTGGGTTCACACTGGAGCAAGAGCCAGTTGAGCTAGTGGCGAGGACGTGATTTAGTATATCATTGGATGAATAATACGTAGATAAATTATATCAGGAGATGAATAATGAAAGAGTTGAATGGCCATGAGTTGGCCGAATATATGAAGGAGAATCAGGCGCATCTGGTGCGCAGTTTACGAGCACAAGGAGCGCAGCCGAAGCTAGTAATTATCCGCGATAGCGATAACCCGGTGATTACGAAATATGTGCAGCTGAAGCAGAGGTATGGTGCTGATATAGGTGTAGAAGTTGAAGATTGGCTGCGTGAAGATGCAAAAACAGCAGTGCATGAAGCGAACAGTGACCCGAGTGTACACGGCATGATTGTGCAGTTGCCGCTACGCGATAAGGCGACGACTGACGAAATAGTACAAGAAATTATGCCGGAAAAGGATGTAGATGGATTATCTCATGAAGCGAATAATGATACTATTGGGCATGCGCCCGGTGAGATAAATAGTGAAGGGGATACTAGTAAGGCGGAGACGATACCGAGGTTTGAGTCGGCGACAGCGACGGCAATTAATTGGCTACTAGCTGGGTATGATATTGATTTGACTGGAAAAAAAATTGCGATCGTCGGGCGCGGTAGATTAGTGGGTGCGCCGCTAGAGCGGATGTGGCGAAATTCGGGATATAACGTGACGGTGTTTCGGAGCAAGGATAGCCTGGAGACATTGCCGGAGTTTGACGTAATTGTGAGCGCGACAGGCGTAGCGCATTTGATTAAGGATGAGATGGTGGGGAGTGGCGCGGTGGTGGTTGATGCCGGAACGGCAAGCGAGGGCGGTGTGCTGGTGGGCGACGTAGATGATGCGGTACGCGAGCGAAATGATCTCAAGGCGATGACGCCGAAAGTGGGTGGTGTGGGGCCACTGACAGTAACGGCGCTGTTTGAACATGTGCTGATTGCGGCACAACAACAAAAAGTGACTCACTAAGCTCATTTGAGACGCGCTTGGCGTAACCCGTCGTTACGGGTACGCCTTCGCTTCGCCCGCTCCCCGTTGGTCGCGGAGAGTCTCGCATGAGCTTAGCTAGTCACTCTCATGCTATTTGCCACAGCAACCAGCATATGCAGAATTAATTATTATATGCTTGCCGCAATCAGCACATGTTCAAACTTAACTATTATTTCTTAGTTGCTAAGTTCACAATCAGATCAGCAGCCTTTTCCTTACCCATGGCGGCGTTGATGCAGAGATCGTAGTTCGCAGGGTTGCCCCACTTTTGGCCAGAAATCATACTATAGTAGTCGGCGCGATTCTTGTCGGAACGCTTGATGTTCTTTGTAGCACTTTTTTCGTCGTCATCATACATTTTCATGATGTTATGAACGCGATATTCTAGCGGAGCATGGATGAAGATACGCAAGACGTTCGGGTTATCACGTAAGACATAGTCGGCAGCGCGGCCAACGATAACACAAGAGCCTTTTTCGGCAATGTCTTTCAGAACCTGCTCTTGGGCTTCGATTGCATACTTCGCAGGCGAAGTTGTGAGATAAAGTTCTTTCATAATCTCTTCGCCATCATTGCTATTCACTTTATCGATATAAGTCTTCTCGAGGCCACTTTCCTTCGCGGCAAGAGCCGTAAGTTCCTTATAGTAATATGGAATACCGAGTTGTTTCGCGACCAATTCGCCGATCTTTTTACCCTGAGAACCGTGTTCACGCGAAATCGTGATAATGACACCAGGCTTGGAATCCTGGAAATTAGCCTTCGTCGTAGTTTCAGCAGGACGGCCAAGATGACGGAAATAAGCAATCGCGAGGCCGCCAGCAACAACAATACCGAAGACGTCAGCGATTGGAGCAGCCCAGAGGACTGAGGTGATATTATTCGTCAGACGCGGGAGAATTAAGACGAGTGGTACAAAGAAGACGATATCGCGAGAGAGCGAAACAACCGCAGCGCGAAGAGGTTCACCGACGGCCTGAAAGAAGATCGAAATAACTTTAATAACACAAGTAAAGGTCACTAGCATAAGGAAGATGCGAAAAGTAAGGGTAGCAAACTGCATGTAGAGTTCAGGATTACTAGAGTTTGAACCGAAGATATTAATGATTGGTTCAGGGCAAACTTCAAAGAAGAAGGTTGCCACAAGTCCGGCAACAATAGCGGCGGTGATACATTTACGAAAAGTTTCACGGACGCGATTGAGGTTCCCGGCGCCGATATTGTAACCGAGAATAGGTTGTGCGCCAATAATGATACCCATAGCTATACTAATGACGATTGTAAAAACTTTCATACAAATGCCGATGATGGCAAGTGGGTCGTTCGCGCCATACTCAGACTGAGCACCGAAGGTGGCGAGAGTTTTGCTACAGACCATGGAGATAACAACGATAGAGAGCTGGGTAATGAGAGTCGAAACGCCGAGTTTCGCAATGTTAGTAAGGACAGGCCTCTCGGGCTTAAGACTAGCGAATTGGAGGCGGAAAGTCTTCGTGCGGGTGAGATAAATTAGCGAAAGAATCAGAGTAATAATTTGACCGGTAATAGTCGCCCAGGCAGCACCCTTAATTCCCCAGTTCAAAACGAAGATAAAAATCGGATCAAGAATAATGTTCGTCACAGCACCCGCAACCGTCGCAATCATAGCGAAAGCCGGAGCGCCGTCAGCACGAATGACGGAATTCAGCATGTTGCCGAGCATGTAGATTGGAAAGAAGCTGACGATAATATAATAATACTGACGTGCATAGACGATATTGTCAGCAGTGGCACCAGCGAGATTGAGGATCTGGTCGCAGAAGATGAGACCGAGCACAACAACGATAATGCTAATGAAAAAAGTAATCGCGATACTACCACCGACGGCGCGATGAGCACTCTTCGTGTCCTTGCGTCCCTGACAAATAGAAAGAAAGGCAGCCGTACCGTCGCCGAACATGCCAGAAAGTGCAACTGCGACAAGGGTTAGCGGGAAGACAATTGTCGTTGCAGCGTTACCGACGGCACCGAGACCTTCGGTGGTACCGTGACCAATAAAGATCTGATCGACGATATTATATAGTGAAGTAATTAAAAGTGCGAGAATGCACGGAATGGAAAACTTAAACAAAAGTTTTGAAACTTTTTCCTTTCCGAGATATTGATTTTCTGTTTCCATCAGAAAAGTACTCCTTTTTAGAATTGATATTTGTGTATGCCCTCAAAGTCTTCGATTTTTCTACGACAGCTTATCGAAAAGACATATAAATTTTGACAATTATACGCTTTTCAAGCTGGGTCAACTTTTTGTATTGTAGCACAAAGTTTTCGGATAGTAACGTTGTATTTTTTACAACAGCTTTACTTTGATGCCGTTTTATTGAGTTGCTTTCTAATCCAGTCCCCCAGTTTGTCTTCATCGATCTCGCCCTTTTCTCGTACCGAACACAATGTACTGAATGCAATATCATAAGGTATTCGCCTTATGAAGCCGCCGCCACCCTTACTTGTAGCCAGGCACATAATATGTAGTAGCAAGCCCACCTTTTTATACGTTAAACCTCGCATATCGTAATGAGCAGAACGTAATGCTGGGATTGCCGTATATGCATGTTCTGGACTTTCTTCTAGCGAAAAGTCTTTGAGTTCACTGCACGGAATGACTATGAAGTTAATTTTTTCAGCCGCTTTTTTGTTGTAGGCTGATATAACACTAGCTGCCAATAAATTCATTGTATCTGGATTTAAATCATTCACAAACCACCATGATAAATCATTGTCAGAGGTTTTTATATCTCCTCCCGTTACTATATCAGCCTGAATATTATCAACTACGCCCTCATATTTGACGACACCACCATCTGGCCATTTTTCCAGAGAGTCCATGCTACGAACATAGTATCCACTAATCCGGTTAGCGCTCTTTCTCTTGAATAAATTCCGCAAGATCTTCCGCAACATAAATATTGGGTATAATTATTTTCTTTAATTCTTCTATATTGTCATAATCCCCCCACGATAAAAGCGTATTAACCGCAGCACGCTGCGTGCTAGTGTTATTATTGTTGAGGCACCACAAAATATATTCTCGTTCGTTTGCTGACACTATGCTATAGTCTAGTTGAGACATATAGCTTAGTATTGCCTGTTGAATTATATGGTCTTTATGTTTAGATACCCTTAAAAAATCCTCATAGAATATACTACTACGAATAGTTGCTATCACGTTAAGATACTCAGTCTCGGAAGAGCTAGGTCTTAGCGCGCTGGTACCGCTAGATAAGGTTTTGTCTAGCTCGCACATTACAGTATTTACCTTAGACAGATCGTGCCATCTCTCCACTCTAGTAATATTACTAGTCTCTTCGCTCTCGTATTCATCGTATCCATATATTGCACTAAAAATACAATTCGATTCTGCAGGACGCTCGTCCCCGTATGGCGCCTGCCATACGGAAGGCCACGTTATGTTTGACTGCGTTGAATAATTCGTTGAAAGCATTTACTTTATTGCTCCAAGAATGAGTTCCCTGAGATTACGAGCCTCTTGCATAAAATAATCAAATTGCTTTAACGAGAGTTTATTATCTTTATGTATAACTGTATTACATTCATGTTCGATCACCGCTCCGCCAGCATCAGTTCCATCGGACCCTATAATCCTTTCGCCGCATATAACTCTTCTAATACGGTTAATCTCAGAATCTAGATTGCCAACTTGCTTCTTCTCGCTGATAGTAAAGTTCCATTCGTTTGTATTCTTTGGAACTAATACATTTGCATTTGTTTCTTTAACATTAAATACTTCTCTGTAGATAGTCTCCATTTTCTCACGATCAATACGAATAAAAGATCCAGTACAAGCAAACCTGTTATAGGATATCTCGAATTTCTCTTTAAGAACCTTAGCAATAGTCATACTTTTATTAATAAAATCTTCATAATCATCTTCTGCATCTAGTTGTCTCCATACGATGCATTTACTTCCCAGCTGTAGTACGTATTTTTCGTTCTCGGATAATAACAACGGTCTCTGAATCGATGCGCCCGTGCTATAATTTGCTGCGTCTGCCGTATATCTAATGTCTGGAGCTGCGGTTGTCTTAACTAGACCGAGATCATCCCTAATAACTTCATCTATTGTTCTTAAGGCGTCAAAAGATATTGATTCAAATTGCCCAAAAAATATTACTTGACGATACCTTTCCATCATATTTATATTATAGCATACGACTACAGTTTTTTAACGTTTTTAACTTAGTCGCGTTTGAGCATGACCGTAAAGGCTTCACTCGGGATGTCGATTTTGCCAAAGCGTTTCATGCGAGCCTTGCCTTTTTTCTGTTTCTCAAGAAGTTTCGCCTTGCGGTCGCGGTCGCCGGTGTGGATCTTTACCGTGACATCCTTGCGATAGGCGCCGATTGTCTCGCGGGCGATAATCTTCGCGCCAATCGCCGCCTGGAGGGCAACTTCGAAATTCTGGCGCGGGATGACTTGCTTCAATTTTTTCGTAATTTCGCGACCGAGAGCGTCAGCTTCAGAACGGTGACACATAATACTGAGGGCATCCATGCGATTCCCTGCTACGAGAAAATCGAGACGAACGAGGTCTTCGGTACGATAATCGGCAAGTTCGTAATTAAAGCTAGCGTAGCCGGAAGTGATACTTTTCAACTGGTCATAAAAATCGGTCAGGAGATTCGCCATCGGCGCCTCAAAATCAATCACAGCGCGATCCTCGATATAGCTAAGATTAGTCTGCTGACCGCGTTTTTCGTTGATGAGATTGAGAACGCCACCGATCATATTCTGTGGCAAAATAATTTCGCCCTTCACCCACGGCTCGCGGACTTCGACAACCGTAGACTGGTCGGGTAGATCTGAGGCAGAACGGATATTTAGATCTTCGCCGTCAGTAGTCGTGACTTCGTAATTTGTGCTCGGGTTCGTCACGACAAGGTCGAGGCCAAATTCGCGTTCGAGACGTTCACGGATAATATCCATATGGAGCAGGCCAAGGAAGCCAATCCGGAGACCAAAGCCTAAGACTGGCGAGTTTTCTGGCTCAAACTGCAAAGCGGAATCGGAAAGCGCAAGTTTCTCGACGGCATCTTTCAGATCCTGATATTGGTCATTCGAAACGGGAAAAAATCCGGCATAGACAAACGGTAAAACTTCTTTATATCCCGGAAGCGGGGTCGCAGCCGGAGTTTTTGCGAGCGTAACCGTATCGCCGACTTTAGCTTCGCGAGTGGTTTTCAGATTAGTCACGATATAGCCGATATTCCCCTCATCAAGACTCCCCATTGGAGTCATCTTTGGCGTTAGAACGCCAACTTCAAGCGCAAGGCCATTCGTCTCGGCGGCCATCATGCGAATTTCGGCGTTTTTCGGAATCGAGCCTTCGAAAACGCGGACGTAGAGGATGACGCCGCGATAGTCGTCAAAATAGGAGTCAAAAATGAGCGCTCTCGTACCACGCGACGATACCAAAAGGCGGCCAGCAGCAACATTCTCGACACGGAGTTCTCGACCTCTGTCGTTACGAGGTCGAGCCTCCTCTTCCTCGGCACGTGTCGACGAAATCGAAGATTTGTCGACTGCCTGCGGAACGGTCTCAGATGATGCAGACTGGCCGCCAATCATATCGTAGCGTGGCGCGGGCGCTTTTTCTATAATCATATCGAGGATGTCGGCGACGCCTTGACCGGTTTTGCCGGAAGCGAGAATGATATTTTCCGGTTTACAGCCGAGAAGGTTGATGATCTGGGCGCTGACTTTTTCGACGTCGGCAGCTGGAAGGTCAACCTTGTTAATTACCGGGATAATATACAGGTCCTGTTCAAGGGCGAGATAGACATTGGCGAGAGTTTGCGCCTGGATACCCTGCGTCGCATCGACAACAAGTACAGCGGTCTCGACGGCCTGAAGAGAGCGTGAGACTTCGTAAGAAAAATCGACGTGACCAGGGGTGTCAATCAGATTGAGGGTATAGCCCTTCCATTTCATCTGAACCGGCGCGAGCTTAATCGTAATCCCCTTTTCACGCTCAAGCTC
Source organism: uncultured Candidatus Saccharibacteria bacterium (assembly GCA_937889535.1). GTDB lineage: Bacteria > Patescibacteriota > Saccharimonadia > Saccharimonadales > Saccharimonadaceae > Nanosyncoccus. The sequence goes on from CALBZW010000011.1 coordinate 103,156, forward strand.
CATCGAATCAAGCAGCTGCGATTTCATCTCACGCTGCGAAACCGTACCGGTAAGTTCCATCATTCGGTCGGCAATTGTCGACTTGCCATGGTCAATGTGGGCGATAATACAGAAATTACGAATTCGATCAGTCATATGGTAAAATTATATCATATGCGTAAGGTTCTGGCAATTTCGGGCGGGGTGGATTCGATGGTGATGCTGGATATTTGCCGACAACATTTTGCGCCAGATGAGATAATTGTGGCGCATTTCGATCACGGAATTCGAGAGAATTCGGCGGAGGATGCGAAATTTGTACAGCGCAAGGCCAAAGAGTATGGGCTGGGGTGCCAAGTCGGACGGGGCAATTTAGGTGCGAAGACGTCAGAGGCGGAGGCGCGCGCGGCGCGGTATGATTTTTTGCGGAACGTGGCAAAAGAGCAAGGAGGAGCGGAGATTTGGACAGCACACCATTTAGATGACCTAGTGGAATCGGTCGCAATCAACTTTCTGCGCGGAACGGGCTGGCGCGGATTAGCAGCGCTAGATACCGCTGGGGTACGTAGGCCATTTCTAGAAACAGAAATTATATATGAACCTATGGATAAAATGGCGATTTTTGAGTATGCGGCGAAGCGAGGGCTGGAGTTCCGCGAGGACCCGAGTAACTCATGGGATGAATATTTGCGAAATAGGATACGTCACCAGATGAATAATGACGACGCGGGTTCTGAGCTTGATTTTGAGCGAAAGATGGAGATTTATCGTTTGTGGCTAGAGCAAAAAGAGCTCAGGAGAGAAATTGATAAAGCAGTGAATACGCTCATTCCTAGCGCAGGTAACAAGTGGCAGCGGGCGTGGTTCCGAGAGCTCGACCCGAAAGTTGCGCTGGAACTCTTGCGTGCCGGGACACTACGCACAGGAATCCAGGCGACACGTCCGCAGCTGGAGGATTTTCGCCAAGCAGTTCTAAATTATGCTCCAGGCAAGTATTTTAATCTGCCGGGAGATAGGTTAGTGAAACTAAACAAAATCGATTTCGAAATGTAAAATTGGGAAAATCCGTGACAGATGGTTTTTTGTGCTATAATAGCGGCAGATTAAAGTGGAGTTTGTATGATCACAAAAGCGATTATTCCGGTAGCAGGTTGGGGTACGCGTAGGTTACCGATTACGAAAATTATTGAAAAATCGATGTTGCCAGTCGGAAATCGACCGTTAGTGGATTATTCGGTGCAAGAGCTGATTAAGGCTGGAGTAAAAGATATCTATATGGTGATTTCTAACGTCGAGCCATGCCAGGTGAAAGCGTTTTACCAGAAGAACGTTGCCCTCGACCAATATTTGATTGACAGGGGTAAAGAGGACCGGTTGAAGTTGGCGCATACGCTGCCGGACGACGTGAAGATTCATTATGTACAGCAAGATCCAGCCGGTAAATACGGGACGGCGGTGCCGATTGCGATGGTCGTAGAAGAATATAAAATTGATGAGCCAGTCTTAGTTTTCATGGGTGATGATTTTATCTGGAACCCAGGCGGAGAATCAGCGAGTGATTCCCTACTAAAAGCCTTACAAGGAGAGGATGAGTCAGCAATCTTGGGAGTAGAAGTTGATAAGAATCAGGTAGACAAGTATGGCGTGCTGTCGGTAGAAGACGAGAAATTGACAGCAATTGTTGAGAAACCTAGCGTCGAAGAGTCGCCGTCGAACTTGATCAATGTCAGTAAATATATTATGTCACCTGAGCTGTTGACCGAAATCGTGAATTATGTGCATGATAATGATTTTGGGCCGAAGGATCAAGAATATCTTGTGACCGACCCGATTGATAATTATATCGCGAAGGGTGGCGTGATGCGCGTCGCACCGACGACAGGAGAATACTTGGATGGAGGAAGCGTAGAGGGGTGGTTGCACGCGAATAATGTGGTTTGTGCGGCGAAATAGGTAGATAAGTTTTATATCACTGCATGGATAATATAAAAAGTCAATATTCATGTGGTGATATATTTATGTTACAATAGTCCTATGAAAAAGAGAGCGGAAATTACTTATCAGGAAGAAATTGGACACGTAGTCGAGCGGCTACGGACGGAAAAGGGCTGGACGCAAACGCAACTAGCAGAGGCAATTGGTAGCAGCCAGTCGGCGGTGCATCGAATTGAAAAGGGCGGACAAAATATTTCGCTAGAGTTAATCAGGAAATTATCGCAAGCACTAGGTGGGCAGATTTTGTCAATTAATGATAGTGTGTCGCAGAGCTACTGTATCCATGGCGGGAAAGAACTGCATGGTGAGGCAACAATCAATACGAGCAAAAATGCGGCGGTGGCACTGCTATGTGCAAGTTTGTTAAATAGCGGCGTGACGACATTGAAACACGTGGCGCGGATTGAAGAAGTGTTTCGAATTATTGAGGTTCTGGAGTCGTTAGGTGTAAGATGCCGCTGGATTAATGATATGCGCGACCTAGAGATAACGCCGCCACGAAAGCTAGATATTGAGAAGATTAACGTGGAGGCAGCGCGGCGAACGCGGTCGGTCTTGATGTTTATGGGGCCATTGCTACATAAGTTCAAGAAGTTTCGGCTGCCGTATGCGGGCGGTTGTACGCTAGGAACGCGGACGATCGAGCCTCATCTTCGGGCACTAAGTGCATTTGGGTTAAAAGTCGATGCGACGAATTGCAGTGGATTCTATGAGGCGACAGTAGCACCGGCAAGACCGACGATGAAGCCAAAAGAGGAGGAATTGCCGCGCAGCATTGACCAGGTCGGGCCGAAGTTTCCGCCGAAGCGAATTGTTTTGATTGAGCGCGGAGATACAGTGACAGAGAACGTCTTGATGGCGGCGGCGTTATACCCGGGCGAGACAACAATTGTGGGGGCGTCGTCGAATTATATGGTGCAAGATTTGTGTTTCTTTTTGGAAAGATTAGGGGTAAAAGTACAGGGAGTAGGGTCGACGACGTTGCGCGTGCATGGTAAGCCAGAAATCAATATGGACGTGGAGTATGCGCCGGCGGAGGATCCGATCGAAGCAATGTCGTTCATTGCAGTAGCGCTAGTCACGCAGTCAAACCTAACGATTCGACGAACGCCGATCGAATTCTTGGAAATTGAGCTAGAGATTCTGCGGAGTATGGGGGCGAAAATTGAACGGTCGCCGGAATATTATAGCGCAAACGGACGGACGAGGTTGGTGGACCTAAGGATCCGAAAATCGAAATTAGTGGCGCCGACGGATAAAATCGCACCGATGCCATTTCCCGGCCTAAATATTGATAACTTGCCGTTTTTCGGGGTGATTGCAGCGACGGCGGAAGGGCGGACGCTGATTCATGACTGGGTATTTGAAAACCGAGCGGTGTATTTGAATTATTTAGAGAATTTGAATGCAAAGGTGGAGCTTTTGGATGCACACCGGGTATATATTGAGGGACCAACGAATTGGCGATCAGCGGAGCTGGTTGCGCCGCCGGCGCTGCGGCCAGCGGTGGTAGTGCTAATTGCGATGCTTGCGGCGCCAGGAACGTCGATTCTTCGGAATATTTATTCGATCAATCGCGGATATCAGGATTTCGCGGCGAGGTTGAATAAGCTGGGGGCGGATATACAACCGCTGAGCGGGATTTAGGGTACGAGATCAACGTTAGATTCGTGCCATGCGAAGTTTTAATCCCCTTCATCAGAAGATTGATGGAGGGGATTGGTACGGAGCCTAATTACTGTGCTTGCACCATAGATTTGGTTGTGGTGCTGGGATATAAGCAACGAATAGGTTCGCCATAGTTATAGGTGTTAGAATAGGCGGCGGAAGCGGTTGTCTGGTTAAAGTATAGCGTATAGATGTTCATTGAGTTGATAGGTGAACGCGTCCAATAGTAACCGTCAGTAGAAGTTACTTGGCCTGAACTATTTACGAAGCCTTTATACCCAAAATTTAATTCAGAACTAGTGGCGACGGCAGGCGTCACACCCCCATAGGCATTGAGCAAGGCTGCAAAACTACCTGGACCAGTATAGCTTTGGCCACTTTGTGTCGCCTTTGGTAAGACCCAGTTTGCATTACTTTCACCGCCAGTCGGGCAAATACTAGAGGTTCCATTAGCGGACATTCCTATGGTACTAGCTGTCGCTGCGGTCGCAGTGTAATAATATGTATTATTTGTGTTCCAATAATTTGAATAGGAAGTTAAATTGTAAGTCCCGTTCGTTCCGCCAGTTACGTTCGCTTTTTCTACTGTGCCATCAATCATTAAATCATCCCGCATCCAACAGTTATTATCTTTTGCCTTGAATACCGTATAGGTTTTATTATTCCGAGTATCGGTGAGGACTTTTGAATCGCCGACTGTGGTGTTTTCGCAAATTTCGGCAGTCATTTCTTGCATGGTACTGATTTTATTAAGGCCGTCCGGTTCGGGCATCGGCGTAGCGATGACGCTAACGATGACATTATTCTTGTATTCACCGGCAGGAATGCTGGTATTAATTTTGGCGCCAAAAGCGAGCGTGTAGCTGTCGTTTGCGACTCCCGTACTCGAGCTATTCGCTGTCAAAATGGCGCTATTAGCATTTGTCGGTACAGCCTTATAGCTGACCGTATCTTTATTGATTCCCTTGCCAAGGGCGTAGCCCCAAGTATTGTTCGGGAAATTCGCGAGCGTGGGAGTGCCGCTCACGGGGTTAACTTCGCCGCCGCTTGGGTTTTGTAAAGTAGCCTTACCGTCAGCCGTACGCATGAATATTTGATAGCCGTTTGAGCTAGTTGTACTAACTCTCAAGGTTGTTGTATTAGCTCCGGTTGTACCTGCCGTTGTTGGAGTGATACTAAGGCCCGGGAATTCCGTTAAGGAGACTGAGACCGTCGCTGCAACCGTGAGACTCATGGGTGTCTGAGCACCATCGATTACTTCGCCTTCGGCGCTAGCGCTATACTGATAAAATGGGCACAGCATGGAAAAGCTAAGTACTCCGAGGAGACAAAAACTTGACATGGCTGCGACGGTTAGTCGATGCTGCATTGTAAACGCATTAGATAAATCATTGGTTGATGAATATTTTTTCTGTTTTTTCACCACTTACCTCCATGTTTTTATGGCATCAAAAAGCTAGCATACAAAGCCCTTTGATATATGATATTGAACACCTTGGGCGTCGCATTCTGCAACGATACTAGAAACTAAACTTATAAGGTCACATTTAGTTCACGAAAGGACTTATCGCTTATACAAAAAGCGACACCGCAAGGTGTCTAACTTCCATTCGCAACCTGTCTCGACTTTAATCGATTATCGGCTACTTATGCGGTGCCGCTTAAGTCCGATAATACAAATGGTAATCGACGACAGGCATGTAATGGATAAATTACTACCAAAAACTGGTCACGATGTAAGTTAGACATTTCTATTATAACATGCTTAAGGCAAGAACACGACGAAAATGTTGTATTTTTTACAACATTTTACGTTTGTTTTTGAAGGTTTTGAGGACTTTTTACGAAAAATATCGAACTTATGCTTGTATCTGACGAAAAATTTGTTATATACTGCCAGTACGCAGGCGCAAGAAAGACGCGTATTCTTGCCAGTCCTGAAGATAATAATGCTATAATAAGAGTAACAAAGGAAGGTAATATGGCAAAGAAGACTACAAAATCAGAAAGTTCAAGTTCGGCGGACGAATCCGGTAAAAAACAGGCGCTTGACCTCGCGATTGCGCAGATTACGAAGCAATTTGGTGATGGGTCGATTATGAAACTGGGCGAAAGTCAGAAAATTGATGTGGAATTATTGCCGTCGGGATCGTTGTCGCTGGATATGGCGCTGGGCGGAGGTTACCCGAAGGGGCGAATTATTGAGATTTATGGCCCGGAGTCTTCCGGTAAGACGACGTTGGCGCTACATGCGATTGCAGAGATTCAGAAGCAGGGTGGGCAGGCGGCGTTTATTGATGCTGAGCATGCCTTGGATCCAGCATATGCGAAGAAAATTGGCGTTGATACGGATAATTTGTTTATTTCTCAGCCAGACAACGGCGAGCAGGCGCTAGAGATTACAGAGACGTTGGTGCGAAGTGGGGCGGTAGATTTGATCGTCGTGGACTCGGTAGCGGCATTGGTGCCACAGGCGGAAATTGACGGTGATATGGGCGATGCGCAAATGGGGCTGCAGGCACGGTTGATGTCGCAGGCGATGCGGAAGTTAACTGGTATTATCTCGAAGTCGAAAGCGACCGTGATTTTTATCAACCAGATTCGCATGAAGATTGGCGTGATGTTCGGAAACCCAGAAACGACGACAGGCGGGAATGCGCTAAAGTTTTATGCGTCAGTGCGAATGGATATTCGACGAATTGGACAAATTAAAGATGGTGACAATATTGCTGGCAACCGCACGAAAGTAAAAATCGTGAAGAACAAGATCGCAGCACCATTCCGGACGGCGGAGTTCGACATTATGTATAATGAGGGGATTAGCAAATGTGGCGACGTCTTGGATCTGGCAGTGCAGAAGGGGATTATCGACAAAGCCGGGGCGTTCTTGAAATATAACGGCGAGACGATCGCGCAGGGACGTGAAGCGGCGAAGAAGTTGTTTAAGGAAAATCCGGAATTGATGGAAGAGATTGACCAAAAGGTGCGCGTAGCGGCTGGATTGGTTGATGGTGAGACTGAAGCTATCGAAGCACCAGAAGAAGCGATCAGCGAAGAAGAATAGCTAGAGGCGTAGGCGGATGGGGCTAAAAGTCGAAGGGCTACGAGATGGGGATGCTGAAGAATTAGGTGACGAGCCATCGGCGCTCGGGGTGATATGGGGGGTTGAGAGCGACGCCAAGGGAGCTGACAGCGAAGTAGAAGATAGAGATGATGAAGAGAATGAGGAAAACTGGCTTGATCAGTTTACTTCAGCGCAGACGACATTGCCACGAGTGACAAAAATGACTCCGGGCGTGCGTGACCCAAACCGAGTAAACGTATTCCTGGATGGGCGTTTTGCCTTTTCTCTAGATGTGGCGCAGGTCGTGGAGCTTGGCGTGAAAGTTGACCAAGAACTGAGTCCCGAACGCTTAAAAGAGTTACGGGATGCATCGGAGTTTGGGAAATTGTATCAGAGGACGCTGGAATGGGTGTTAACGCGACCGCATTCGATACGCGAGACGCGTGATTATCTCCGACGAAGACAAATCAAACGACGCCAGCTCAACCGCCAACGCGAGCGCGAGGAAAAGAAACCGCTGGCGGAGTTGCGGGACGATATGATGGAACTAGTGGTCGAGCGGTTGACTGCAAAAGGCTACTTAAATGACGAAAAATTTGCTGCGTATTATATCGAGAATCGCTACGTGCGACGCGGGATTAGTCATAAGCGTCTCCGCATGGAGTTACAAAAAAAAGGCGTAGACACCGATATAGTGAATCGGTTGCTTAGTCCGGAAGCGCGAGATGAAGACGAAGAAATCATGAAGATGATTGCAAAAAAGCGGAAGAAGTACGACGATTATAAGTTGGTGAATTATCTTGTGCGACAAGGATTTGGCTTTCAGATGGCAAAAGAGGCAGTCGAGAAATACGGCAACGAGGAAAGCTAATTACTTTCTTTAGAATTCGACTCGGAGGCGAAGTCAGGCTCACGGAAAGGATTGATGAAATTAGGCGAAAAATCAGGTCGGGCTTCTTCCTTTATCTTCTCTTCGCCGTCCTTGACGGTTACCTTATAATCGTCAACTTCGATGATTTGACTGCGAGAGATTGTGAGTTCTGGGTCGATAAAAGATTTGATGAGCGGACGTTGGACGATGAGCTGTTGGATCTGCCAATTATCTGGGCTAATCGTCGAATCAGCAACCTTACCAAGCTTAATTCCCTTTTTCGTCTCGACCTTGAGGCCGACAAGATTAAAATTAAGTGCCAAAACGTCACGGATACGGACAATCTCATCTGCTTCGACCAGCTCGTCCGTCGAATCGATAATCATACCGAGGCGCGAGAACTCGCGCACACTCGTCATCGGCAAAATATCACCCACCTCTTTTCCGACTAGCGGACCTTCGACGCGGCAAGCGATTACCTTTAGGCTGTCGGGGTCGATAATAACCTCAGTAACAGTAGCAACGCGACCGCCAATATGGAGACTAAGAATCGGACAATTAATCAGACGAGACGTATTGATAAGCATATTAGTTATAGTATAGCATACTTTCTAACCGATCAGCGGTTTGCGCCAGCTGGCCGGATAATTCGGCAGACCGAGCAACAATGCAATCGTCGCAGCGAGATTCGTCAATCCCGGATCAGAAACGTCTTTCGCAGCCTCATAGTGCCGAGCATTGCGAGTATTGTCATAAAAGATGCACGGTACAGGATTATTCGTATGGGAGGTTTTAGGAACACCGTCTTTGTCGAGCAGTTCTTCGGCATTACCATGGTCGGCGGTAATAATCATCATGCCGCCAAGTTCATCAACTTTTTTGGCGAGGCGAGCGAGCTCTAAATCAATCGCTTCAAGCGCAACAATCGTTGGTTCGAGTTCGGCAAAGTGTCCAACCATGTCGCCGCCGGGATAATTCAGGCGGATAAACTGGTACTTATCGATGTTCTCAAGAATTGTATCGGTAATCTCGGCAGATTTCATCCACGGGCAGATATTAAACGGCCGCGTGTCAGATTCAATTTCGATCTGTTTTTCGTATGGCGCCTTCTTATAACTATTGCCATTAAAGTAATATGTAACGTGTCCAAACTTAACGGTTTCGGAAATTGCAAGCTGAGAAATCTTATTCTGACCAAGAAAAGTATTGAGCGGAGAATCAATCGTAATCGGCGGGACGAGGATGTTTTTCGGAATGTGGCGATCAGAATCATACTCGGTCAAACCAGCAAAGAAAATATCGGGCATTTTCCCGCGATCGAAAGCGTCGAAGTTCTCTTGAGTAAAGGCGGTTGCGATCTCAACGGCACGGTCAGCGCGGAAATCATAGTAAATAAATGCGTCGCCGTCATGGACAACACCAACGGGATGCGCACCACGCTTCGATTCGGCACTCGAACTTTTGGCAACTTCGGCGCGTGTGGCAAGAGCGGAGTTCGCAGCAGCGTTTTCTACTACGACAAAAGCCGGAAGATATTGGTCTTGCACGCCCGGGTCCTCGCGCCGGAATGTCTTAATCGCTTCACTGGCAGACTTAAACTCACGCGGAGCCTTACCATGAACCATCATATCCCAACCGAGTTTTACCATACCCCAATCGTTCTCGTAACGGTCGGCCGTAGCGACCATGCGTCCGGCGCCAGAAGCAATGCGAAAATCAGCATCCTTAAACTTGGCGCAGAACTTTTCGAGGCGCTCGATATATTTCGGCTCAGACTGTGGCGCGACATCACGACCATCAAAGACACAGTGAATGCGAATACTGCGCACGCCATCGTCATAAGCGCGCTGAATCATCTGTTCAAGATGCTTAATATCGCTATGGACGCCACCATCGGAAAAAATACCGCAAAAATGCAACGTTGGATTTTTGCCTTTCCTCTCAGAGAGGAATTTAATCGCACCTTGCCAAGCCTTGCTTTCCCAAATATCGCCAGAAGCAAAAGCAGCTTCGATACCAGCGATTCCCTGCTTGATAATCTGACCAGCGCCGATGGCGTTATGTCCAACTTCAGAATTGCCCATTTGACCAGGCATGATGCCGACGGCTTCACCAGAAGCTGCAAGCGGGATGTTAAGATAATTTGCCATCGCGTAATCTAGGAATTCAGTATGCGCTTGACGGACAGCATTACCGCTACGCGCAGTACGTAAACCGACGCCGTCTAAGATTGCTAAGATAATTGGGCCATCATAATGTAACTTCTTCATATATATTATTATAGCACAAGCCAAACCCGCCTAGAGTTTCTACTAAGCGGGTTCAGGCTAGTGTGAACTATGTTATGGTTTTGGTACTTGCTGAGTAATGCAGTGAATATTGCCGCCACCAAGTAGGATTTCGCGGGCGCCAGCGATTGGCTCAATCACGCGATCAGGATAACATTCCTGAAGAACTTTAATAGCTTCAGCGTCATATTCATTGTCAAATTGCGGGCAAAGAATCGCACCATTCACGATACCAAAGTTGATATACGATCCGGCCATGCGATCGCCTTCATTGCGAGGTAAAGTACCGTCAACCGAGTCGACGCCTTCGGATTCTTCTTTTGTGATATACATAGGCGCAGGAACATGTAGTTTGACGATCTCAAATTTGCGACCTTTTGCATCGGTCTCACTCTGCAAATATTCAAGAGCTTCCTTACTGCGCTCATACTGCGGATCGTCTTCATTATCTTCCCAAGACAGGAGCAATTTTCCTGGTGCGACGAATTGGACAACGTTATCAACGTGTCCGTTAGTATCTTCATCGCCATAGATACCGCGAGGAATCCATAGAACTTTTTCGGCACCGAGATATTCCTTCAACTTCTCTTCAATCTGTTCCTTGGTCATGTCAGGGTTACGTCCGGGATCAAGGCAGGTTTCTTCGGTAACAATAACCGTACCCTCGCCATCGGAGGCAATTGAGCCACCTTCCATGACAAAGCCCTCAGTGCGATAGCGATCAGCGTATTCGATATTACACATCTTAGCGGCAATCAAGTCGTCGTAATCCCAGGGGAAATAAATCCCATTATAAAGTCCGCCATAGCCATTAAAAGTCCAATCGACCGCGCGCAAGCCACCTTTGCCATCAATCAGAAACGTCGCGCCGGTATCACGAATCCAAGAATCGTTGTTGGAAATCTCAACTACGCTAACGTTAGGTAGATTCATACCCAGGACGTGAGCATATTGATCTTGGTTAACTCCGACAACGACTGGTTCGTACTTCGACATCACCTCGATCAGGTTTTTAAAAACTTTTTGTGCTGGTTTTGCGCCATTGCGCCAGTTGTCAGGGCGCTCAGGCCAAAGGATATAAATGCAGCGGTGTTCGGCAAGTTCGCAGGGCATATAGAACCCATCTGTTTTTGGTGTGCCTTGGTTAATTCTCATTTGTTACCTCCCTTTTTGTAGTGACTGCTTTCTGGTCCTTACGACCCATGTTCCAAACTAATACCTCTCCGGCAAGTACAGCAATACAGGCGCCAACGATTAGTGGCCAGTTGTATTCAAACATTTCGACGTTAAACTCCGGAAATAGAGTAAAGAAGAGTGCGACCAAGAGTAGGACGAATGGTACAATACCAAAGACGCCAATCTTAAACTTACCGCCGTTGATCCAATAACCTTTTTCAGAAGTTTTACCTTGCTTATGAAGTTTAAGGAATGCCATGAACATCGGCAAATATGATAGAAGTAGAGTCACAAGGCTGAGCGAGAAGAAGGTCCAGAATAGATTCTCAAAGCTCGGAATAAATTGTTGAACGATGATACCAGCAATCGCAATCACTAACGCCACTACGCCAGTCCAAATCGACGGGACATACGACACGCCGGCCTTATTGCGTTTCGCCCAAGATTTCGGGAAAGTACCGTCCTCGGCAGCATAGGCAATAACTGAGTTGACACCAAAGTTCCAAGAAGCAATGTTTGCCACTAACGTATAGATAAATAGACCGCCTACGACAACCGTGATAGCATTCACGAGACCAGCGCCGAAGCCGGCAATCGACATTAACTGCCCATAGCTATCAAGCAGTCCGGAGTCAGTGCTAAGCTCAGAGACCGGGATAGCGACGCCAATACCAAAACTTGGCAAGAGGTAGAAGACTGCGATTAAGATACCGCCCAAAATAATCGCTTTTGGGATTTCTTTCTTCGGATTCTCCATATCATCGCTGAAAGTCGAAACAACTTCGAAACCGAGCATATTGAAGATAATCAATGAAACGAAGCCAAGTCCGGCGAGACTAAAATGACCATTCTCCATTAGCGGCATTAGGTCGGTCCAAGATTCAATCGGATTAGCACTTTGACCAGTACTAATCAAAACATAGATACCTAGAACACCGAGACCCGCCATGAAGACAAACTTAGCAATTGCGCCAAGATTAGAAAGCCAGGCGCTTTGCGAAATACGCAATACGCCCAGAATCGATACAAGTAAAATATAGAATACTTGGATTGCCAGCACAATACCCCAATTCATGACGAAATCGGGATTACCGGAAAGTTGAACGACGATTTGGGCCAAAATCGTCGTCACTAGACTAGCTAGTGACGCGACCCAGAGCGGGAAGTTCACCCAATAATACCAGGCAACACGTCCAGCCCACTTCTTGCCGAAGGCTTTTTTCACCCAAGTATACATGCCGCCTTCAGATGGATATTGAGTACCAAGTTCGGCGGAAATTAAGCCGTAAGGTACGAAGAATCCAAGGAGCATGATTGCCCACCAGAAATATTGCGAATTGCCGATTGACGCAGCCGGCGCAACAGCATCTCCGACCAGGATGATACAGACCGTTGCAAAAACGGCACTGAGCAGCCTGAATTTAGGTTTTTTATTATCTTTCGGCATATTATTTCTCCTCTTTTGCCTTAATTAAATCAAGTGCTTCTTGAGCCTTGCCACTGAAATACAACAACAAGCCACGCTGCGCGGTGAGACGATTTTCAGCTTCGTCCCAGGCGACCGAATGTGGGCCGTCAAGCACGCTGTCAGTAACTTCCTCATTACGATTCGCCGGCAAACAGTGCATGAATTTCACATTCGGATTACCAGTCAGGGCAAGCATCTCATCATTCACTTGATACTTCGGATAAAACTCGCGCATGTAGACTTCTTTTGGCGTTTCCTTGTCATACAGACCATACCAAACATCGGTATAGATAAAATCAGCTCCCTCAAGATAAGCGGGGTTGTCAGTGACATGGACGCTGCCACCATACATCTGATTGTTGGCACGACCGATTTTCAGAAAGTCATCGCTGAGCCATTTCGCAGGTGGACCATATTGAATAAAATTCATACCCATCTTCGTCGTAATCATCATGAGTGAGGCGCAAACTTGCGTGCAGTCGCCGGCAAAAACGACTTTAACTTGGTTCCAAGGTTTATCTTTTGGCAGGTGGTCAAAAATTGTAATAATATCACCAAGCTCCTGAGTGGGGTGATTATAATCAGACATACCATTAATAACTGGTACGGTTGACCGAGCAGCAAGTTCGAGGATACTCTCATGCCGATCAACGCGTGCCATGATAATATCGCACATGCGGCTAAGAACCTCGGCGGTATCACCAATAGTTTCGTGCGCACCAAGCTGAATCGCACCAGGAGCGAGATTAAGCGCATGTCCACCAAGTTGCTCCATGCCAACTTCAAAAGAAACACGCGTACGAGTAGACTTTTGTTCAAAAAGCATGGCAAGGTTTTTATGATACAAAGTATCAAGCGTGCCGCCAGATTTAATATAATCACGCACGACCGTTGACACTTTGACCATATCAAGAATCTCCGATTGGTCAAAATCGGAGGTATCGATATAATCCTTGTGTGTCGGGGTCTTGTGAGTTAAAACATAAGGGTTATCCATGAGATGATTATAACATGAATATCGTCGCGGTGCGTAACTTTGCGCCTGTGTCTATTTTATCTTGGCGAGGTGTTCCTTCGCTTTTGCTGTGACGGCGCGACCGCGCGGGGTACGCTCGATGAGACCGAGTTGTAGCATATACGGCTCATAATAATCTTCAATCGTAGCGGCCTCGTCACCGGTCAAGGCAGCAATAGTGTTTAGCCCGACTGGACGATTGCCATAATTTTCGAGCATAAGTTCGAGCATGTTCCGGTCGGCCGGGTCTAAACCGAGATCATCAATCTCCATCATTTCGAGCGCCGCGGATGCGAGCTTAACGTCAATAAAACCATCGCCATTCACATCGGCATAATCACGGACCCGTTTCGTAAGGCGATTCGCAATCCGCGGCGTAAGGCGCGACCGCGTCGCGAGTAGATTCGTCGCCTCGGGCGCAATACCGGTACCGAGTAAGTTCGCCGTACGACTAATAATGCGCTCGATTTCAGGAATCTTGTAGTATTCGAGGCGATGAATCAAACCGAAGCGGTCGCGCAACGGACCGGCGAGAGAACCGGTGCGCGTCGTCGCGCCGATGACGGTGAACTTTGGCAGATCTAAGCGCACCGACCGCGCCGCTGGGCCTTTGCCAATCACAATGTCGAGTTTATAATCTTCCATTGCGGAATACAAAATTTCTTCCACGGCGCGGCGCAGGCGATGAATTTCATCAATAAACAGTACATCACCATCTTGTAGATTAGTCAGAATCGAAGCGAGGTCGCCGGCGCGTTCGATCGCCGGTCCGCTTGTTACTCGGAGATTAGCGCCCATTTCGCGAGCAATAACGTTAGCCATCGTGGTCTTCCCTAGCCCCGGTGGGCCGTAGAGCAAGACATGGTCAAGCGTAGTGCCATCATCACGTTTCTTAACGGCGTCGATCGCAAGTTTAAGGTTAGTTTTTAGCCTCTCTTGACCAATATAGTCAGCAAAAGTTAAGGGACGTAGAGTTGCCTCTTCATTTTGTTCAGCAAGATCGTCACCTAAATTTGAGTCAACTAGACGATGCAGTTCTTTTGGCGCTTTCTTTGGCGACGTCTGAGACTGACCTTTCGGCTCATTCAAATCAATACTTCTCTCAATTCCCATTGAGTATTATTATAGCACAAAGCAAAAACCAAAGACTTTAACTTTTCTCAAGGCGCGTCGTCAGCGCCTGCCGTCGCAGGGCTGACGCGCTCTTCCTCCTCGTGAGTCCGGATCCTTTCGAAAAGTAAAGTCGCTGGTTTTATATGATCTATACTTTAGTAATTCTCAGCGCGAATTTCAAAGAAAGCACGTGGGTGAGCGCAAACTGGGCAGATTTCTGGAGCCTCTTCGCCAGTGAAGACGTAACCACAGTTGCGGCATTTCCAAACCGTAACATCATTGCCCTTAAAGACGACATCATGTTCGACTTCATTGTGAAGCTTCAAATAGCGCTCTTCGTGTAACTTTTCAATCGCAGCAACTTGTTCGAATTTGACGGCAATATCATCATAGCCTTCTTCACGAGCATCACGAGCGAAGTCTTCATACATCGTCGTCCATTCGTAATTCTCGCCTTTGGCAGCGGCTTCGAGATTCTCGGCCGTAGTACCAACCGTACCGTCGTGCATTAGTTTGTACCAGATCTTAGCATGTTCTTTCTCATTGTGCGAGGTCTCATCAAAAATACTGCTAATCTGTTCGTAACCATCTTTCTTGGCTTGTGACGCGAAATATTGATATTTAATCGCGGCCTGAGACTCACCAGCGAAAGCAGACTCAAGATTCTTCCAGGTTTTACTATTTTGGTCTAATTTTGCCATATATTAACTCCTTTATCTTTTATAGATTATAGCACACTACTCGGAAAGATTACCGTTATTTGGGCAGGTCCCGCTTTCGGTCCAGCAATTATAAGTAATCCAAAAGTTTTTCAAAAGTTTTGAGTCGCCATCGCCATCAAGCTCAGCGGCAAATTGCGGATATGGGAAATAACTATCTGCCGGATCAAGGCGGGTTTCGACGCGCCGATACAATTGGTTAGCACGACCGGTCGAATCGACGCTGATTTGTGCGCCTTCAAAGTTAATCACATTGCCAGAGGCATCATACATTGCCACCGCAAAATCTGATACAGTCTCGCCATACGGCATTGAGACAATCAGCAAGGCGTTACCACCAGCTGGAAGATGACCTTCAGTTTGAAGATCTACGCCACAAGCAAACTCACCTTTTTGACATTTAATCAGGAAAGGTTCGTTACGAGTATCAGAATTGGCTGCACTCCTAATCGCCGACCAGCTGATTGAATTCCCTGAATCATCGGCATCACTCGGCAATAAAATCATCGTGCTGTAGTTCTCCGCCGTGCTATTATTAAAATCACTAATCTTGAAACTTGCATCTGTGTATAACAATGTAAGCGAAATTACGGGAACATTTGAAGTCTCATTTTTACTTTTGAGAGCTTTGTCGCCATACAACTTAGTAAGGGTCGTGCTATTGTTCTCAGAAAACCACTTGAACTCGACCTTTGCGACCTTACTCAACTCATTACTTTCGATACCAAGTGGTACAACGCGAATGCGGGTATCATTCGTTAGCGTGGAACGGTAATCTTCGACGCTAGCTGACATTGTGATGCAGGTATAGGCTTGGTCGGTCGTTGTTTCACCGTGTTTGTCGACAGCGGTACTCGTTTCCTGAATCTTGATCTCGCCTTCGGCTTGGTATCCGAGAGCAGTTTTTAAGTTTGATGTATTTTTTGAAAAATCGGCACAGCTAGAATCAAAAGGATAGAAGTTTTTGCAACTATCTGCACTCCCGCCGCCATTCAAACATTGATAATACTTGTTCACCGCACGCTTGGCGTCCTCAACTCCAGCGAGAGCGGAGTCATAGGCTGACTGTGAGAGTTCGTCGTCATCGCTCTGGCGAGCCTCAGACAGAATAATACGCACGAAACTTAGTGTAATCACCCCGAACAAGATTGTCGCGAAGACAACCGCATAGAGCGAGGCGACGCCTTTCTTGGATCCACGGAAATTTTGCAGTTTCATCATTTTCTACTATACTCCTGCCGTGCGAGCGGCGAAATTAAATTTGTTAATTGCACAGTAATTAAACTCGGCGCCAAGATTATCGAGCTGGCTGGTTTCACTATTCTGACAGTAATCTCCGGTCGTAGTTATATCAATGCCGCCGCGTTCGGTCGCGAGAATGAAATTCCCTGTCATATAGGTGCGCAGCGTAATGGCGTCCTGGCTAATTGGCTGGACTGTAAATTCATACAAGAATAAGTCTAAGTCGAACGCACTAAGATAACCATTGGTCGGCATAGCGATGCGATTTTCAGTACCATTCTTTGCTTCCTGTCGAATATCTAGCTCCCAGTTCCCCGTACTTCCTGGGTCTTCAGATTGCTTCTGGAGGAAGGCCGAGCAAACACGATAAGTGCGGTCTGGAATGCTAATCAATCGCGCATCTGACGCTTGGATAGTTTGCGGCTGGCCATTTTCGTCAAGATATAAGAGCGATAAAGTCCGTTGCCCTTCATCAAGACCATATTCCGTGTTCCAGAGATATGAGTGATTACCAGTACAAAAGACACCACTATACTGATACTCGCCGTCTTGGCCTTCGCGATTCTCTTTAGTATTAAAGCGATCATTATAAACATAGCGATAAGCGTGGTCCGACAAGCAGGCTTCGGTGCTAGCGTAGCCGATAGCATTACTGCCGCCGCTGGCAAGATGATTACATAGGCTAGTTGTATCGACGGCTGGAGCTTCATTAATTGCAGTCGTCAGTTCTTCAATTAAGCTGCGTCCGACATTATTGACGGCTTTGAGCGCAAGCCCGCGCTGATAAATTGAAACGACATTGATTGTTACGACGGCAATCGAAATCAGTAATGTCGCAACAAAAGTCATGGCGAGCATGAGCTCAATAATCGTAAAACCCTGTTTTGAATCTTTAAGACTGACTTTATGCTTTGTATTCATTATTTGGCTCCTGGATTATATAGACGAATCACAGTATCGAGAATCGTAGGCGCCAATGAATTCGGCGCATTCCAACATGTCTGAATGTAAAAGTCATAGAATGGCGGAACGGCAGCACCGCTGGCATCGCCGGCAATGGCGACCACCCAAATACCCTCAACCTGAGAGACTTGATTATACATATTACGAGCAGCATATCCGTCCTCGGTGGTTTCATTAGGGTGCCCGTCGCGAGCATAAATAATACGCGCACTAAGCGGAGCGGAGACGAACTTATTATCGCTACCATTTGATGCGGAGATGATTGCTCTAGTTGGATTTTCTAGGCCGCTATTGTCTGCGCGCGGAGCGACGCTAAGGTCACGGATATTTAAGACGAAAGCTTTATTCGCCGTAAGTAAACTATCGCCACTAAAGACACCCGGCTCATAGGCGCGCTGACAGCCAATAGCTCCGTGGAAATCACCGACCGATGGATCACTGTTATTCAATGTATTTGTGATATCGATAATGTCCTGCTGCGCACGGTCATCCGGCATTGAACTACGAGCGTGGCCAATTATGCCCTCCCATAATTCCTTGTACTGTTGGCACTTTTCGCCCTTTTGGAGAATTGGCGCGCTACAAGTCGGTAGCGCCAATTCGGCCGTATAGGCACTATGGACAAAACGCAAAGCCTCAGCCTGAGCATTTAGTTCGTGACGAGCAGTCGTCAGCTCAAGCGAACCCTCAGCATTTGCGGTGCCGAGATTCATCATAGAAATCGTAATGACGGCAACGAGGCTAAAGACTGCAATCGCAAACATAACTTCAATAATCGTGTCGCCGCGTTTTGCCGTAAAACTACGTTCCTTGAATTTTTGGAAAGTTATTTTTGTGGACATTTATTATCCTCTCCGTCCGTCGGAATTAAACTAATCGCCGATGAGTTATGGCCGTCAGCAGCGAGACGAATGTCGCGAACAACTCGACTATTATCGGAAACTATACAAAAATCAACATCAGATACTGTATTGAAGCTCGATTGACTAGTTTGCAAATCTTGCTGTAGCCGATTACTGGCGCCTTGACAGTCCCCTTTAATGTCGTAAACCGTCGTCGTGAAAGCGGTATGAACAGTGCCGGAAGCTGGGGAGCGAGCAATAATCAGCGTACCCTCTAAAGTATGATTAGAAGTGTCGTTGATTTTGGCTTCCCACATCGGGATATATTCATCAAGTGTCGAAGATTGAGCCTCGACTCCAGGAGAAGCTTCTTTCCCGCAGAATAAATGCGCCTTAACGTCACCGCTACCAAGCTCAGCAATAAAATTAGTTGTATTGCGCGGCGGTTTCACTCCGCCAACTAGCGTAGCAGTATATACAATATCTTCATCTCCGCCATCGTCAATACCAAAAACTGCAATCTTTCCATAAACCGCTTCGGTATCAGAATTCCCTTCACCGAGTGACTGAGGACTAATGACCTCCGCATAGATTTCGCGCAAAAATTCAGAAAAAGAGCGTACAGAATCATTGTAACGCTGAGTAGCAATCGAAGAATAGGTGCCGGCAATCACGCCAACAAGCATCAGGCCCGTAATCGCGAGTACGAGCATGACTTCGATAATGGTGAAACCTTGCTTCACTTCTTCACTAGAAGATTCTGATTGGCACTCCCACGACTCATTCATATTCTTATTTTAGCATAAGTCGAATGTTTTTTACAAGCGAATGCCAAAGAGAAAAGCAAGCCACTGTTCAAAATTGCTCATGGAATCTGTCGCGATACTCTCAGTGGATGCCCCAAGTTCAGACGATTCAGTCGTACTAGAATTTTCTGGCAAATAGACCGTAGTCTCTCCAGGCAACATCTTGCCTTGGTATTTGCGGGCGGCGAGCTCTTGATACTCGTCGGAGAGATAGTATTCATTTTCGAGTTCGAGAGTCTCGACTTCAAGCTCAAGGAGAGCTTTTTCGCGCTGACGATTTATAAGCTCTTGGGCGAGACTCCAGTTACGGGTCATTGAGGAAATCGACCCCCAGGTCCAGACGAGACAAAAGACTAACGCGATCATCAAAACGACGTTATCAAAAACAAAGAGATCGTGCTTCAGCCAATACTGAGTTTTGCGTAGCTTCGTTTTTAACTCACTCATGTTTATATTATAGCACGATGATAATGTTAAAATTAGGGAGTGGACGACAGCTCCATGGGAACTACTGGCGATATAATGAGGTCAAGCTCCAGTCGCCAAAGGCTCTCGAAAAAAGATCGTGAAGTTCCCCTCTAATAACTTAAGGAAGTGAACTGAGGATAAAGACTCGCGGCGAGTTATGGCTGGCCGTAAGAAAAGTGAACTTCTAGTGCTCGTGTTTGTGTCATGTATGGTTCCTGGCTTTTGTCCGTAGTGGGTATGTTCATCTGAACAACGGCAGCGTGAATAACGTCGGCTACGAGGGCGATGGCTGGTCGCGTACGGCCGTATCGACTACCAATGCGCGCAACTTGAACCTGAACCCTACGGACGTCAATCCGTCAAATAGCACGAATCGTTGGGTCGGTCTCCCCCTCCGCTGGGCTGTAGCCAGTGCGGTGCCGATCTTTAAAAACAAATAGAACCCGAAGGCTCTATTAATGTATTGGTGGGGGCGGTTGGGCTCGAACCAACGACCAAGCGGTTATGAGCCGCCTGCTCTAACCCCTGAGCTACGCCCCCAAGGATATCTATATTATACCG
Source organism: uncultured Candidatus Saccharibacteria bacterium (assembly GCA_937889535.1). Classification (GTDB taxonomy): domain Bacteria; phylum Patescibacteriota; class Saccharimonadia; order Saccharimonadales; family Saccharimonadaceae; genus Nanosyncoccus. The sequence continues at coordinate 123,394 of CALBZW010000011.1, forward strand.
GAGGCGGCAAGGTCTTGACAATACCCTTTTAGTTTGAGAGAATGGAGTTACGATGCTTTTAGTTACCGCCGCTTCTTCTTTGAAACGACGGTAACTTTGATTTTCAGTAGAGTGAATTCGAACGCAAAGCGCCAAATTCGGAACTTAATCATCATAGGCCTCTTCCCTCCTTTCCCTATTTTTAACTTGCGATGCTTCTGCCAAAGTTGTGCCGCCCTGCAGCCAGATTAGCATAAAATTGAAAATTTTAGCAAGCATAAGTATGATAATAGTTTGCGATAAATCGCTTAAGATTGCTTAATATATGATTTTGTAGTAGAATTAGGTAACTATTGATTGATGAAAAATCACGAACTTTAACAGGATAAAAGACAGTTTTATTAAGCTCGTGAGTTCTCATTGATCTACAAAAAATAAAATAAAAAGGAGAAAAGAAAACATGAAGAAAAAAATTTTTGTAGCAATGATGATAGGGTGCATGATACTCGGAGGATGCGGAGGTAGTGGCGATAGCACTGCGACAACGGACGGCGATAACTATGAAGCAGAGTATGATGCCGAAGATGATGTGCTGGATGCAAGTGATGTGCTTGCTGGCGAGGATTACGCGTCCGACGAGGGCGTTGAATCCGAGGAGGATGAAACGGAAGTAGGGACCGAGGCGGAGGGGATAATTGCGATGGTACGACATGCTGGGGCTATACAGATTATTGGCATTGATTCCGACAGTGGTAAGCAGCAAATAGTTAATGAATTTTGCCCCGATAGCTCTCTTTTTGTATTACCAAAGGGTAAATGGATTTACAGCCGTAGTAGCAGTTGGATTTCCGACGACTTTGAAAAAATAGCTGCAACAAAAGCCATAGGGAGTGATGAGTGGCATGCTGGATGGATTGACAATGCCAATAATTTTTTTGATGTAACAGAAGCAGTTGACGCAGTAAAGGAGGTGGACTTTGCTAATCCGCAGCCTGCACAACAGGAAGCAGTTGGGTTTAAAGATGACTTGTTCGTGTTTAGGGAAGGTGGGCAATATTATTATGTGCCTGTAGATAATCCTGTGGCTGATAATATCACAACGGAAGAAAGTGAATGGGAACGAACGCAGATTAACATGGTGAAAAAGACGGATACTTTTTATATTACCGATAAGGTTGATGAAAATCACTATATTGCGGATCGCTATGGCGATAAAGGCGCTATCTATAGTACTATCGTCAATACAGATAATAATGAGTGTTCGCCTTATATTCCGGATTCAGAACGCTTAAATTGGAGTGGTGTACTTAGTCCAGACAATAATAGAGTAGCTTTTCTATCACTGCCAAAGAATAGTATTGAAGCTGGGGTGGAGCTATATATAACCTCGATTCATGAAGGAGATCCGATTAGCGTTCCCATTATTCCATGCGAAAACTCATTATTGGATGCATCTAATTTAACCTATTTTGATTTGTTCTATTCTGAAGCACAATATGAACTTTATTTGCTGGACTGGAGGTAGAAAAGTGCATCAAGAAGTATCATGTGAAAGGTGGTGATAAATATGTTGATCATAATATGTATTTTAGGAATAATTGCGTCGGCTGGAGGTATGCCTGAACCGGCAGCAGGTATCGTTGGGTGGGTTTCTAAAATCGGGCTGGGAGTTTCTATTGTGTTCTATGTACGCAATGCTATAAAATCTGAGCTAGCAACCATAGAAAAAAATAAGCCACCTGCAGGACGCGAACGAATTATGGACCCCCAACATAACGAGGATATCAATTCTCCGTGGCGCAGGAAAGAGCTTATAAAATGGAATGCGAAGCACCCAAATACTCTGTTTGAAGGTCCGATTAATGAGAATCCTACATTAAGGTCCTTGCGACTAAGTTTGCTAACGCCAGAGCAGCTCGCAATGATACCATTTTGGAAAAGAATTTTGGTTCGTAACGCGCAGTGCCATCAGGGATATTTTGCCGGTTCATATCAATGTATAATTTGTGGTGCTAGCCGTTATCGAGACCAAAAATGGTGCGACAAATGCGATGCGCGTTATGGGAATGATATAGCAAATGGTTGGCATCCGGACCCTAAGGATCATATTAAAGAGGGGTATGAGTGGGTGCTTTGGCGACTACAACAAATTGTCGCTCAGGACCGACAATTATGTATTATTTCTGAGGAAATAGCGAAGGCTGAGATGAAGGAACTCGTTGAAGTAGCACGCCAAGAAATTGCCGAGATGGAGAGACGAGAACTAGAAGAGAAAGTCGATATCCAACGGCGCAAGAGTCGGCAATCTGAGCTGAGTGATATTGTCAAACGTCTTTCGTAGACGAAGCCCCCTTCAGCTGTCTTTATCTTAAACTATGAATAGAGTCGAAGTACAGCTGCTTCGCCTATTCAAAAACATGCTAAGCCCGGTTCTCTAGTGAGGACCGGGCAAAGTTTATGGGAGAATTATGCCACCGCCACCGTTATTATTTCCACCATTATTATGCTGACGCATCTGACGTTCAAAATCACGGATCTGCGAACCAGTCATGTCGCCGCTATGCCCGTTGCGCGGGATAACAATGCCACTCCCATTTTCTTCAAAACCGCTTGGGATTGGCGCGCTATTACCCGAGTTGTGCTGCACCCGCATTGTATACGCAATCTCTGAACGGCCGTCGAGCGCACGAATGCGATTCAGCTTATCGGCGGTTTCTTGGCTTAGATTGACTGTACCAGCGTTCGCAGCGTTAAGTGTCGCTTCGGCAACGTTGGCGATTTCTGTCCGGCCGTCACCCATAATCGACCCATTTTCGACTCCGCGCACAATTCTATCTACCTCTCCTTGACTTGCACTAGCCATGCGACGAATACTACCGCCATCGACCGTATTGACGCTCGCGTTACTGCTCGCGCTCCCCACAGATGGGGCGTAATCCATATTGGCGATTTTCTGGAGATCACGTTCGACATCACCCTTGACGGAGATGTTTTCATTGTTAATTGCTTCGCGAGCTTGAGAAATGATGTTGTTGCGTTCTTCGCCGGTAATGCTGCCGTCGGCTAAACCGCTTAGTATATCGCGGCGATAGCTATCGTCAGTTCCAGCGAGCTGTTCAGCGCCAATATCCCTAGCTTTGGCTTGACGATTCCTGACATAAAGAGTTTCGGTATTACCATCCTTATCTTGCCTCGTGATTGTCGAAAATTGCGCAGTATTATAAGCCCTTGCATTACCTTCTGCATAGTCCATCATATTAGCGAAGGCGTTCGGAGTCTTAGCTTTATATTCGCCGCCAGCCGCTTTACGCACTGCGTTACTCGCCCATTTGACACCTTCGTTACCAGTGCGCCCAGCTTGAGCCTCGCTGAAAACTGCTTTATTCAGCGTACTATCAACATACTCACGTCCCTTATCGCTCGTATTGAGGCTGCGCATTGCAGCAGTAAAACGGGCGCGCGCGTCGGTATTAGTAGAATCTACGCGTAAATCATCCAATGCTCTTTCGAGTTCCGTGGCTGTTTTCTGTTCACTGGCAAACGTCCCGTCTTTGTCCCAAGTGCTTGCGTAGTCTCCGGCAACTTCGTCAATATGTTTTTGTTCATAATAGTCACTACGGTCACGATTAGCCAGATTTTGCGCCAACGCCGTGCCTTGCAGGCGATTCATCTTACGATTATGTGATTCTCTAGCCATTGTGGCAATTTTACCCTGATGGCTTTTATCTCGCAATGCATTACCTGGGCGATTTAGCAACCCGCGCAGACCAGTCGTTTTCTGTGAGCGGTTTATAGCACGTTGCGCATCCCAGCCTCGACCCCGTGCCACGCGATCTCTATATCCTTCTGATCTCCGAATCGCGCCAGTCGCCCCACGACCTAATCCACGCCCGAAGTTCGACAACTTCATGCCAAGGTTCCCCATGGCCGCGAATGAACTTTTAACGATGCTTGGTACGAAGAAAAACGGTACTACTTGAATTAACATTGCAATTAAGACATAGAAGAACGATGCTCCAGTGTCACCTGCGATATTAGCCAGCAATAATCTTGACGCAAATTGCCCGCCACCCATTAACGCACCACAAATCGGGTAAACTAACAATAGCCCAAATAACATTTTCCACCAACGGCTAAAGATATTTTTTGTATTCGGCAGTGCGTAACAGACGATTGCAACTGGCGCTAAAGTCACTAGAATAATAATCCCAGCCTGCCGTATCCCAAGTAATATAAAGAAGAATATGACACTGATTGCTGCACCGAGCAATACGAGTAAGAACGGCCAAATCCATGTTCCGGCCGATGCAATTAAAGCAGCACCAACTCCAATTGTAACTCCGCCAGATAACAGTGTGGGTAGTACCCCTGCAAACTTGTTATCGCTAGTGGTGCTGCTAGGGTTTCCTACAATAGCCCCAAGACTTCCGTCCCCAAACTCATCCGTAGTCGTGCCCAACTCACTAAACGTCTGATTAATTCCGTAGCCTACGATGTTAGATATATCTACTGCTAACTGACACAAGAAGAAAGATATGTTTACTAGGATAGCTACAATGATTAAGCTAGGTAGCATTTTTTTGACGCCATAGTTACTAACGCCAAAACCAGTGATTTGCGATAGAATAATCACTGTTAGCGCAATTACAAACACAATGTTAGAGATTGTCCGAAAAGTCTCCCAAGCCGTATAAGTTCCAGTCTTAACCGGCTTTTGCGTATTGGGGTCTTTAATTTCTTTCCCAGAAGCGTCTTTTTCTGTTGTATCCATGAAGCGCACATCGGTTTGCAAATAGCTCTCCTCAATATAGTCATAGATACCATCAACAGCCGTTCCGACACCTTGTATCACTGGACAAATAATCCATCCCAACGAAGCTGCCGCCGTCGAACAAGGTGAAGCTTGCTCTCCTGTACTAGTTTCGTCTCCAGCTTCTTCCGTAATATCTCCCACTACATCATCCGGTTTTGTTCCGTCGTCGTCCTTTTCAGTTTTATCGAGAGCCTTTTTGACGGCCGGCGCGGTATCATTTATACGTTTAATCACCGCATCACAAGTGTGCGCACCGTCGCTATTAATCCAGTTACTGCCCCAGCTATTTGATGTAATGTGCCCCTTTGAATAATAGCGTTCGTCCATATTCCCAGTGCTTGGATTTGGCACTTTTACTGGACCAAAATACTTCGTTTTATTCAGTAAGTTTTCATCGCCGCTAAACGGGTCACTACTACAAGCTACTGCAAAATCGTTGAAATACAAAAAGTAATTAATTAAATCATCCGAAAATGTTCCACGGTCGCCCCACGCTACCAAGTAACTGTTGTCTTGCTTCTTCTTATTATAGAGTTTTTTCACATGCGCTAAGGCACCATCGTCATTAAACACGAACTTAAGGTCACTGTTATTTAAGCCAGCAGCACATTCTCCTTCGACATCGACCCATTCACCTTTGCTATTTTGATTCTGTAGTTTAAAGATACCAGGATTTTTGCCGTCACAGTAAATCGCCGCCTTATCGATACCCAAGGTATTAGCGAAGACATTGACGATATTTGAATCCTTATCTTCGCAATAAATCGTACCGTTATTAATTTTTCCTTGCACCTGCTTTTCTAGCCATGCACCAACCGGAATATGTTTCCTTAATTCATTGAAAGGATTATCCGCCAAAGGAGTTTTGGGAATCGTGGACGTAGTACCTTGGACGTGCATCTCTTGCGTATCTTTATATGGCTGGTCAATCCTGCCCTGAACGCATTTGCTGAAGACGTTCGTCACTAACTGAATCTTTCCGGCTTCTTTCATTTTCTCTAAAGCCTCAGAAGTCTTAATCGCCATTACCTGTGAACCGACTACTGCTCCCGAGAGTATCGAGATTACAAGCGCCCAAATAGCCAGTTTTTTCCAACCAGTTTTTATCACTCTTCCGTCTCCTTAATTACCTGTTCTACGCGCGATATCAGCGAGCTCTCATCTTGGTAATCTGGCTCAGCGTCGTAAGCAAAAAATATCGACTGCGGCACAGAATAGCTTTGCCTCATCGACTCAATAGTGTCGCGATAATTATCCACTAACTCAATACAAATCTCCGAAGAATTATTGCCGTCTGTAGTGCAATCATTTGCCGAAATCTGCTCAAGCAGGCGATCGCGATCATTAAAATACTCAACGAACCTCTCAGCGATTGCCGCTACTGTATATTCTTCACTTACCAGATAATCGTTCAATAACTCTGGCTTCTCTTCTGTATATGCGGAATATACAGTGTTATATAGTTCTAGTGACTTTTGATATGTCTCTGCCCTAGACTGCAAGTTTTCGTATATTATTTTGATTTCGTCATCTAATTTGTCTGGATTAATTTTGGCGAAATCTTTCTGAAAGCTAAGAAATTGGGAGATGTTTTGGTTTATCTGTTCGTGATCTTCCGAGGTCATAATGTCGTCCGTTGTTATTTCACGAAAATAAACTTTTTCAAAAAAATCTTCCGTAGAACTAATCGTATCAAAATTTTGCCGTAGGAGTTGACTCGCATCACCATTATTATCTTTTAATAATATAGGCAGTAACATAATCAGTATAACGAATAAAACTATTGCTACGATAATACCGATGACAAGAATGTTTTTCCTGCCAGTTCCTTGCCGCCCCAAGATCACATCCCCACTGCCCGTCCCCACAGTCTGTATTGGATGTAGAGGGTCAGTTGGCAAGGGGGCGTTTAGCGGAGTAGGAGGAGCGAGGTTAGCGGAGGAGATGATCTTATTGTCGGCAGGAGAATCTGAGGAGGTTGTAGAATCTACGGATTGAGCAGATGACTGAGCCGAAGCATCAAACCCATCAGCGTTTTGCGCTCTGGTCGTGCCCAAAGAATCCTTACCTTCATCCATATTTATTATGTTAGCATAATCGGAAAAAGATTGCAATCAATGATTTTGGATTACTAAAATCATCTTTTCTACCAACCCAAAATCCCCTCCATAAGGAGGGGATTTTGACTAGGTTGAGCGATCAATTAGTTAATAATGATGCTCGCGCTTAGCGCAACTGGCGGCGGCTAGCAATGTAGTAGCCTGCAGCAGTTACGATTGAGCCTGTAGCGACAACGCCGCCAACGATAGCTTCTGGACCAGTGGTCGGCAACTCGCTTGGAGTTTCCGGAGTCGGTTCTGGAGTTGGAGTTGGGGTTGGCGTCTCTTCACAGTACTTGTTTAGCTTGACGCTAGCGCTGTCTTGGATAGTCTTCTGACCAACACCAGCTTGCGCCCAGTTGATCAAAGTATTATCACCACAAGCAAGATTCTCGTCTACGACTTCAGCCGTGAAGTAAATGTAAGCATTCGCGCCTGCGCCGTAGCTACCGATACGAATACCGTTCTCGACGATAGAATCTTGGACGATCTTTGCGCCGTTTGGATGGTTAGAGTTCTTAATGACACTCGAACCAGCAACGTATTTCAAGTTCGACGGAAGAATGTCTTTAATAGCAACGCCAGTCTGGCTCTTATCGCTAGTGTTTTCGTAAGCGATGCGGAATTCTACCTTATCGCCGACCTTAGCATCGACAGACTCTTTCCAAGTGCGATCTTCGCTATCAGCGAGACGGACTTTCTTGTCTACCGTGTACTCATAGTCGAATACAGCTTTCACCTGGATGGTGACATAGTTCGCATAGTCATAACAACCTGGAACACGACCGTCAAGAGCGTCGGAACCAATCAAGACACCGTCAGTGCTTGCAGCTTTGACGATATCATCGCTAAGCTTCCAGCCAGCGTTATCAAGATAACCACCAGCGGCAGCTTCTGCTTGAGTCTTGTTATTGTTAACAAGCGCCGAACCGTAGACATAGTCTAAGTGGAACGGAATTTCGCTATTGAAATTCACGTAGTCCCAATACTCACTTGGAGTAGCGTTGGACGAGTTAATGAAACCATTAACTTGAATTTGTTTGCTAGTACCGTTTGGAATACTGAACTTGACGCGAGTATTCTCGGCAACAGCATCTTCACCATTCGGGTTGTTGTTGTGAACATAAAGACGAATGACATAAGTCTTTCCATCTTCAACCGTAATGTTATTACCCTGCCATTTTGTAGTCGGGGTTGGGTTGGCGTTGGTCTCAATATCGAGACAACGAGTACCGTCTAGCGCACATTCGCGCGCACCGACGAAGTTCTTCTCATCACCGATTGTACTGTTAGAAATCGTGTTGAAGATGATCTGACCTGGGTAATTAGAGCTGTTTTTGTAGTCTTCACCATCAGACAACTTAGTAGCGCCGATAGCACCATTATTAATTTGGTCGATAGTGTAGCTTGGACGGCCTTTTGCGCCGGTCGTTGGGTCAACATAATTGTCACCCCAAGCCGAAACAAGGCTAGGCAACGCCGCTACACCCGCAATCGCAGCCGTAGTAGCCGCAATCGCAATTGTAGATTTAATTGCTGATTTCATAATAATCTCCTTCTGTAGATTATGATACTTGATAAAAGTTAAGATTATTTGTTTTAGCTAAAGTCAATATCAGTTTGTTTTCTACTCTCTGGTCCATTTTGTTAAACTCCATAGTCCGCAATCGAATCATCTCAAACACAATTCAAGGTATGTGGGTGGCGAAATTGATAGGCGCCACCCAGAAGATAATGTACATATTCTTCCCCTCCGGAGGGCACACTTTAAAACATCATTCCTTTGTAGCGCATAATCTGCTTGACCATACAAATCAAAACCAAAATAGCGATAATGCAAACGACCTGCTTCTGGCGTTTTTCCGACTTGCCCATAATGGCGTGCCATTTTACACAGCGCTGATACCAGTTGAGCGTTATGACACCCAAGGTGAATGCGGCGCCAAAGGCCACGCACGAACGAATGAGAATCGGGTGCCATGTTGCCTGCCAGACAAAAAGCACTGCAACGACGGCGCCAGCAACAATGAACTTCTTGCGTTGGTCGTCCTTCCACTCCCACTTGTTGATCTTCAGGTCCCTGTAGAAACATGCCATAACGATGAGGCCGGCTGCGGATAAGATAGTATTTATCATACCATCGCCCTCCTTTTTCGATATTTCAGACACATACTGATTAAGGTTGTATCTGAGATGATTCGACTGCTAATGGACCTCAGCCCAAACCGCTTTTGCTCGGTTTGTACCGACTGATTCCATTGTAGCACACATCATAGAAAAAGTCAAGTGTTTTATCATAAAATAGCACTGGCGGAATGAATTCGATTTTACCTCTGTTATTTTTGGTAGTTTCTCAAAAACATTAATTGAGAAAAATTCTTATGTATAGATACAAGCATAAGCTTGACGATTGCTAGTTATTATTCTTATGCTTGTAAAAGTACGCAAGTTTTAGTATTTTATAGGTTGAATTTGTGTAAATTTTGTCTCATTTTCTATGATTTTTGTCAAAAAGAAGTGCCCCGCAACAAATCGTCGCGGGGCTGTAGGATTTTATATCAGGAGCTCCGTTAAGTGGTAGCTCCCTCGAAAAAAGTTGGTAGTGTCAAAATAACATCAAAAACTGGAAACTGAAGTGTCTGCCGGGAGATTAGATCACGCCTTCAATGCCATAGGTCTCTAAAACCTGCTGGAGAGACTCTTTCGTCACCTTGCAGTTTTTAGCAAGAAGTCTGATGGGCTTCGGTACCTCGTCATACCCGGCCAACTTAAGCATAAGGATTACATCCTGAATAGTATATTCAGTGTCGTCTTCCTCATCTTCCTGCTCGTCTTCGGGGGTAGCGTCTGCGTCCGCATCTTCTGACTCAGAACTTGCGGATTCTTCCGAGGTCTCTTCTTCAGATGTAGTGTCTTCAGGATTTTCATCTTTGGACTCTTCTTCAGACCCGGAATCCTCGGCAGTCTGCTCGTCTTTGCCGGTATTATCGGTGGACGAATCCTTTTTAGGATTCGTCTGCTGGTCAGCAGACACGAGGCGGTCGTAACGTTTCTTGATCTCATCATATTTCTTAGAGTCACCGTTTTTCAGGGCCTTCTTCATCTCGCGAAGCAAGTCCAGCGCGAAATCATCGCCATCCTTTTCGGCCTGTTTAATCCAGCTGTTTACATTTTTGAGCTGCCTGCTGATGTAGTTCGCCTGTTTCTTGTCTTTTTTGGGCTGCTCGGCCTCCAGCTCCCTAAGGAACTTCGCGGCCGAAGACCGATCCGAGTTGAAGCTTTTTATTGCAGTGGCGTAAAACGCCATGCCGCTCAGATACTTCTCAGCATATTGCTGCATTTCTACCATAACTGCATTATATTCCGCGAGTAGCCCATCGAAAGTGTCTTCGCGCTCATCATGGGTCATACCCCGTAACTTAATAGCAACAGCGTCATTATTTGGGAGCTTGCCCAAAAGGTCGTATATGGGTCTGTAAGCCATGATTATTGTTTCCTTCTTCATATCTTCGGTAGGTTCCTGCTGCTCTTCTTCGGCTTCGGTCTTAGGCTCCTCCTTTTCGTTAGAATCCTCTTCTTTCTTTTTCGGTTCCTCCTTGGGGAGTTTTTTACCCTCCTTAACCTTCGCATACATTGCAGTGACCTGATCCAGGCACTCAATGAATTCGCGAGCATCACCGTAAGTCGTTAAATCTGAGACACTGTTTTCGGCCTCATAGATACAACCAAGACGTTCGCCTTCTTCACTTGCAATGATCGACATATTTCTGTCGCCCGGAATATGATAGTCCCTCCCTTTCTCGCCGTCGTACACATGATAATCGCGGACATCAAGGTGAGCATAGTCGTCATTAGGGACGGAGAACACCTTATTGCTCTGGATAACGCCAACGACGTCATCATAAGTTGCCCCGCCAGCTATCATTTGCCATGCAAGGTGACAAAGCTCGATATGCACTTCCCTGTCGGTTTTGGCATATTTCAGGGTAACTCTGGTTACTGGTTTCATTTTCTTAAAACGGTCAAAAAAACTCATATTACATACCTCCTAATTGTAAAAATATACTATCGTCAGGCGGAATCCTACAAACCGCCTGCGTATACTTTCATTGTAGCACAGATTAGCTAAAAAGTCAATAGTTTTACCATAAATAATGCCGTGCTTAAACTAGACAGACTCGGAAAAAGATTTTTTGGCGATAAAGGTTGATTTTGACAGTCGAGCTAGGTGTTTTAGGTCGGGGTCATAGCGTACAGTCGGCTGGAGTCCTGGGACTCACTTTGGTGTTCGAGTCGATACGGCGTTTTGGGGTTCACTTTGGCGGGAAATATGCTATAATGTAGGTGTATGCGCCGGTATGGTGGGATTAGCTCAGTCGGTTAGAGCGTCTGATTGTGGTCCAGAAGGTCGCTGGTTCAATTCCAGTATCCCACCCCAGAGCATACGACTTACGGCTCGAAAGGTTGCGTGTTATAGTGTTACGCCTAGGGTCGTGGGAGAAATTTGCGAGTGTAGTACAGCGGCTAGTATGCAAGTTTTCCAAACTTGAGATGAGAGTTCGATTCTCTCCACTCGCACCATAAGGGATTTCAGCGGAATTTGCTGAAAATTTTTTGTTTCGATATCTGTAAATTGGGCTGCTTTGGCGAGTGTAAACATTTTCTCGGGCGTAATCCAAAAAACCGTCCGGGAAGAGAATTTGTTTACACTTTTCAGCGTTTTGAGGAGAAAGGTTAACAAAATGCGTGCCGAGGCGGCCAATGAACTCTAGCGCAAAAGTTGTAAACTCAGCCTGTTCCTTGTCGACGGTATCGCTAATCTCACGCAGCATTTTTTTCTAGGCGCTCTGCGCGCAGTCTACGGCCGTCGTACGCAAATCTGCGTACGTAGACGCTTCACGCCCGTTTTTGTCTTTGCGCGCTTGATTCGCCTGATAATTCGCTGATACAGCGAGAGCATTTTTCTAATATTTTAAATAACTTTCTGTCCTAATATTTGACAAACTTCCCTTGTTGATTACGGCTAGAATTTCACGATATATTGCTGCCAACTGAGCAATTCCATGCTCACGTGAGGCAGAGGCACTTTGTGGACACTCAAAAATCAGCCACTTTTGCTCTCTGTTACTCCGTAACCTAGCCTTCCAATTCCTTCCCCCATGAAATCAACGTGGATTTGCTACAATGCAGAATATCTGCTGCGTTCTGATAACTTACCCCCCCCCCCGAGTTCACAATATAATAAGCTTTAAGCGCTTCTTGGATTTCGTCGTGGTTAGAGCGGCATTGGGAATTTTCCGAGCTTCGATAATATCCTCACATTCGGCATTAGCACGTTGACGTGTTGACATACTTTCGGTCAGAAATGGACTAGTTTTGGTATTGTTAGATATAAGGATATTATAACACGACCATCTTTATGTCATATGATTCGACAACTTCTTTTTATATCGCTTAACAAGAAGGAGTTCCTTCTTGAGATCTAACAATATGCGATAGTCGTAGTCGGTATCATTAAAGCCTGGCTTAGACTTTAATTCTTTCTCATATTCATCAATAGCGTCAAGATAACAATCTGGATATTCATCGGAATCTGTTATCACTAGGAATAGGAGATGGAGTGTGTCTTCGCTCCGCCGCTCATTGTCTTCACCCTCATTAAAGCATAGAAAATCGCGATGTATAGATCTCTCTAAGAAAATTCTAATATATGCATGACTGGTGGATTCGTCGCATAGTGGTACCCCACCTATTGGGTTCAGAACAAGGATCATGTCTCTAAACATTTTTCTATCAACGTTGCACCCAAATAACAATTCGCTTGTTACTCTGTCTATGATCCCGCTTACATGAAACCTTTCGGGATTTTCACTATCACATCTTTTCCCATATTGCCCGCAAAACCACTTCGTATACTCCAGTAACCATATACGGGCCTGTTTTATTGTCCGCTCGTCGACGTCTTTGACCTTATCAACTAGTACCCAAGATCTCCAGTTATTTGGGAATCTGCATGTATCAAGAATATTATTCTGAGATCCATAATCTTCACGCGTTAATAGCGAAAAGAAAGCCCGTGCTAGATATTGAGTCATACGACACGACTGAGTTTCGTCAGCACATTCTTTTATGCTATTGTACGCAAAGTCCATAAAAAAGATATTATCATTATTTATTGTTTTAAGTATCGCTTCAAAAATACCAGCATTTTGGTAATTACATATAACATCTTGCGTTCTTGTTACACTAGACAGTGAATAGGAAATCATAGGAGCCAGCTCCCGTTGATCTACTTTATCGAGGTTAGCAATGAAGCTATGGCATAAGCAGAGGTAACTAATATCTGCATCCTCATGCCGTTGTAATGCCTCTATATAAAGATTAATAAGGAGATGTTGCTCTGGACAGCCTAACCAAACACTATTCCATGTCATTGACCATATACGAATGCGATCCTCATTGGTCTTTATAGTATTGAAGTACTTTCTTATTTGTTTTGCCCGAAATTCATTTTTATCTCTGCGCCTTAGTACAATCGCCAGTAGCCAGCGGTATAATTCGCTTAGAATCCAGCATAAAACAATCATACATAAGGAATAGATAATTAGCACGAATGGCAGCGTACATAAATGGGCGGAAACTTGATTCCAGAACATGCATGACAATGACGCGCCCACTATAGCCGCAAGGAGCATTCTCGGGTGTGCAACTTGCACAATTGTTGTTTCTTCTTCCCATGGAAAGGCGTGTTCGTCAGATTCTTTTGATCTTTCTATAACAAGAATAGCGACTGGTATAAACAGTGCTAAGATTGATGTCAAAAAGGCTATCATCCCATCCCTAGGAAACAGTTCCAGCAAGACGTCCATCAAATGGCTGTATATGCCAAATAGTACACTATATACTACATCTATCATAGACTAAAAATCTTTCCAATATCTGAGAACTGTTCTTTAACGACGGTCTTCCACTTTTGGGTCTCATTAGGCACACAAATCTCATTCTTGGAATAGACTAATAAAACGCGTACTAATCGTTTGTTTTCGTCTATAAAAAGAATGCATCGATTGCCTGAAGATTTCGGTGATATACGTGACCCTTCGATAGCAAAATCAAGCTTAACTAATTTGTATTCATTTTGAGCGCAAATTAAATCAGCTCGGTCATATTGGAGCATATTATCGATACGCTCACATACGGATGTGATATCGCGCACCGTGGGAGCCCATTCATCTCTGTATTTTTTTTGGAATACTTTGGCATAGTGGCGCTTTGTATATTCATCCCATTCTACTCTATAGTTACCAGTCCACTCCATAAACTCGTTCTGGTTCCTCCTGAGTAATCAGTCCATATGGTATAACCTCGCCGTCGCGACATATTTGCCAAGGCAGCTGTTCGTGCGTAAAATCAACTATTTCTTTAGTATGTTTGCCCTGCCACACTTTTCCAATCTTCTCTATTAACTTCAATTCCTCGTCAGACAGTTTGTTTGTTAGTGCCTTGTCTTCCGTAAGCGAAAACATAATTGCTTGCCCACTCTGCTCACGGACTATAGTGCCGTCTTCTTCAAGCTCGTCTAGCGCCCTAAAATAGACATCAGCTACGGGTCCGCGTGGTAGTTTGCGATAAGTCATGCTAGACATTGGTCTAGAATTCTCGTAATACCATATGAAATCTGCCAGATATACAAGTTTAGCCAATTTGGTCTTAGTGATTTTACCATCGCTATCCGATCCAAAGTGTATTGAGTTTAAGATAATTTGCTTATATTTATCCGTGGAAGATATCACATCAGAAAAGGCGGCAGCACCATCTGAAGCACCGAGTATGTCATCTATGCCCACACGGAGTATGGATGATAATGCCTCCGCTTGGCTGACCGTTAATTCTTTTTTGCCAGCTTCGATATTGATGTAAGTAGGACGACTGATGCCTAGGGCATTTGCTACTTGCTCTTGAGTATAACCACGAGCCATTCTTGCTTGTGTTATATTGTTAGATACTTGCCCACACATATCAATTTTCTCCTGTATATGACTTTCTTACCCGTATTATACTCTATCAATAACAGATTATCAAGGGTTTAGTAGCAATTTCTGACACTTTATGTAAATTTTTTTTACAATTTCGCGTATTCATATTGACATAAACTGTACGACGTGCTAAGATTGAATTACTGAGCCTAGTAGGGCTCGGAGGTAGAAAAAAGAAGACGCCTTCGAAAAGCGTCTCTTTGCAAAAATCCTGCTAGGTTTTTGTTTCTTCATTTTACCATTATATTAAATTTAAGTCCATAACGAAGAGATAGATGGCGGAAAGATAACAAAACAAGATGTCCGTAAAAGTTGTTTCTTATGACTTAGGCAAACCAGAAACATCACAATCCTATGCTCAACTTATTGACGTAATCAAGAGGTTGGGAGACTGGGCGAAACCTTTAGAATCATTTTGGTTGGTAAGTTGCGACAAATCATGTGCTGATATTCGTGATTCGTTGAAGCCTTACTTGGATTCTAATGATAGGCTATTTGTGGCAACCATTCCACTAAATGCTTGGGCTTCATATAATTTATCACAGAGTGTCATTGATTGGATGAACAACCATTAATGTCGCGTATAAGTATGAGCGCTAATCTCGTGTGAGGTGGCGCTCATTGCTTGTTCAATCTGATATTTTGTAATCCCCCTCCTTACTTCATCTTAACAACCATCCCTGATAATCTGTATGAAGGATCTCGCGCCAACGTCTGCTTTCGTTATTGATTACACTCAAATTTTCATAGAGGTAATCCTGAAAAGTCACGTCGCCCGATATATAACTCCTAAGGCGCACCACACAGTTTCAGCCGGAGAGGCTGTTTTTTGTGGGATAGTCAAAAATGGATGATTGTCCCGTCAGAAGAAATTTCCGTGTTAGCAGGGTCGAGATTATCAGGGTAGCCGGTCGATTTCCTAGGTGGTAGCTTGACTTTGCCGTCTTTGTATAGTTTTTCGGCAATGGTGCAAAGCTCCTCTGGCGTTTCAATAGCTTTTAGTCGACCGGAGAGGAGACCTAAACGACAATGGATTCCGTCACTCATCAAGCGCCAATTTGTAAATAGTAGCTGGTCATTGATTAGGCGCTTAAGGTTGCGCACGCTCTGGTGCGCTTTGCGATTGGGATTAGCGTTAAGACAGTTAAATCCAACCGTCAGATGACGATTAGTTTGCGGGGTAGAAAAATTAAAATGAGAATATCCTTGCGCTTCAACTATTGGGGCGAGGAGCTGCATAAGTTCGGCAATTTGGAGCTGCTTGATTTGCCCTAAAACAAATTCAATGGCTTTTTGTTGCTCTTCTTTAGCGAGGAGGCGGCCGAGTTCGGCAAATTTTTCGATCCCCTCACGCATGGACCGGAGGCGCTTAAGCTCAGATTCGTCATAAAGGCAGAAATCATAGCGATCTTTGGCATAATCTGGGTCGTTGTCGGGGTCGATATTCCAATAGTATGGGTCGGATGATTGGCTGGAATCGGCGGTAACATCCTCCGGAGCGTCTTCAGTAATGGAAACATTGTTATTAGCATCATGAGACATGTGTTGATACGGGGCACCATCTTCCCAGTAGAGACTATATCCTTTGCAATTAGCACATCTGAGAGTAAAAAGGACGAGCTCATTATTCTCGTCATCACGTGTCATGAATATTTTGTCGTAACATTGGAGCTTGAGTTGGCCGCAATGCTGGCAAGGCGGATCGTGTTTGAGCTTAGCATCAGCAATACGCTGGTCGAGTTGACGGTCACGCTCCATAAGTTCGGAAATTGATTGGTCGCGATTTTCGTAGCGCTCGAGCAAATCATAGCCTAGCACTTGCATATAAAACAGATTTACCAGTATTGCATTACCAGGACGGGAGATATCTTCGGATGGGTTAAGCTGTTTTAGATCTTGGGTGAACTGTTGGAGAAATTGCTGGTAATGATAACGCCCTCGTCGACCTAATTCGACCGTGAAACAGTCATAACGCTCCTCGTAATGTGTGCGGTCCTTGAGACGGGTATACATATAAATATAACTTTACTGAAAGAAGCACAAATACACCGCAGCGCCGACGGCGGCGCCGAGAATAATCGTAATAAGGATGAGAAAGACGAGAGGAGCTTTTGAGCGGCGATTGGATGGCACAATGACAGTTGGGCGGACTGGCAATTCTTGGTGCGGAACAGGGGCGGGCTTTTTCTCGTAGCGATTCTTGCGACCAGGCTTCGCGGCAGGCTTTGACGTCTCGGCAGCCCGAGCAGCAATACTACGCTCAACCTTCGGATTGAACTTCCCTGGGCTGCTGGAAAGCGGGCGTTTTTCGACGTTGACCGACCTCAAAAACGGCGATTCCCCGCCGAGGGCGTAGCGATTATTATCAGGTTCTGATTTCTTCTTACTAAAACTATAATTTGAGATATTATCAGCCTTAATTGTCGGGAGTTCGGGGGTGGTACTGACATGGCCGGCGGCGACTTTTTGCGCCTTAATACTGCCGGTCGGAGCTTTGTCGCCGATGGGCTGAGGTGGGTTTTCGGGGTGATAGCTTTCGATCACGCCAAGGTCGTCAGGAGTTGTAGTTTTTTTCTTAACATTGAGCTTCGGTGGCTCAGCCATAACATAAGAACTGTCGGTTGGCAACGCAGATGGTTGATTGGCGGAAAAATCTTTAGGTTTCGTACGAAAACGCGAGGTACGAACGTTCGCCATGCCAAGGACTTCGGCGGTCTGAGCCTTGCGAGAAAGCGTGCGGGCTTTGGTTACGGTCTGAGCGCCCTGCTGCCCCGCACGCGCACTAGCGCTACGGCGGGCGCCGGCGAGCATTTGCGGGTCACGTGAGGCGCTAACCTTACGCTTTGGCTGAGAGATCGGGGTGGGTGTAGTGACGGATGCTTCGGAAGTTGTGGACGGGATAATTTTCACGGTCAGAGCAGTGTCATCCTTGGCGGGTAAATTCGCCTGGCCGCTAGTCAGAGTTTTAGTCTTCGTTCCCTGGGCAACGCCCTGCGGCTGAACAATTTGAGCGTCTATGGCGTTCCGGCGCAAGAATTTTGCAAGTTTGCTAGGCGCTGAAGTCGACTGCGCGGCAGTATTAACTGGACGGGCAACCCGAGCCATGCGCGCATTGGGCGGTAAAACAACCGGTGCGGGCTTCGGACGGGCCGCGGCACCAAGTTTAAGCGAGGTACGAACAAC
Source organism: uncultured Candidatus Saccharibacteria bacterium (assembly GCA_937889535.1). Lineage (GTDB taxonomy): Bacteria > Patescibacteriota > Saccharimonadia > Saccharimonadales > Saccharimonadaceae > Nanosyncoccus. Next base: position 141,504 of record CALBZW010000011.1, read on the forward strand.
CGGGATTTCTCGCTCAGGACGCTTCTGAGCGCTAGCTGGTTGTGATTTCGCAAGCGGGTCAAGCGAACTAGTACGCGTGTCAATTTTCGTCTCATCTTCGGCGCGGCGTAGAAGCGCAGAGGCTGAAGTGCGAGTCGATTCCATACTTCGTTGGATTGAGCCATGGTGAAGATTGGCGGCAGATTTAGTTTGCTGGACGCCAGCCTGTCCGGCGGCAGCATTGACGGCTTCGCGCGCGGACATAACGATCGGTGGCTGAGGATGTTTTGCCTGTTCGGCGTACATAGCATTAATCGCAGCTTTAGCTGAGGTAACAGGAGTAGGTTGGGGTTGAGGTGCAGGTTGTTGAGGAGCCGACGACTGAGTGGTTTGATTCGTGGATGATGGCTGCGGTGCTGAATACATGGCGCCAAAATCAATCTGTTGCTTGTTCGGCATAGCGGCTCCAGATCGGTTTTGGCTCAGGGGATCCATGTTAGTCTTGTACCTTCTTTGCGATTTCGATAATGTCGATAAACTGATCGGCGATTAAGCTAGCACCGCCGACAAGCAGGCCGTTAATCTCGGGAATTGTCAGATAGCCTCCGGCGTTCGACGGGTTCACGCTGCCGCCATATAGTAGTGGAATTTCTTTCGCGGTCGCCGCGCCGTAGGTGTCTTTCAGAGTGCGACGGATAAACCCAGCGACGTCGCCAATTTCGTCAGGAGAAGCGAGATGAGCGTCGGTCGTCGTACTAATCGCCCAAATCGGTTCGTAGGCAATGATAACCTTTGAAATATCTTCGGTCGAAACTTCGGAAAGCCCGCCAAGGAGTTGATCGCGAATCACATCTTCGGTCTCACCAAAAGTATGCTCGGTCTCAGTCTCGCCAACACAGAGAATCGGGGTAATCTGGTTGCGTAAAGCGGCAGCAACAGAAGCACGGATATCCTTGTCGCTCTCATGGAAGAGTTGACGACGTTCGGAATGACCGATAATACCGTAATCAACAATGCCACGGAGTTGAGTATACGAGACGGCGCCAGTATATGCACCAAAATCGTGTGGATTGCCAGCTTGAGCAGCAAGGCGAAGTTTCTTGCGGTCGATCTGGAGCGATAGAGGTTGCAAGGCGACAAATGACGGTGAAACGACCACGGTGAGGCCTCGCGAAGCGCGGAGTTTTTGCGAAAGTTTATGAAGATAGACGGATGATTCCCCAACAGAGAAATTCATCTTCCAGTTGCCCACGATATATGATTTCATAATTTTATTATAGCACAAGAATCTGGCTAGGGTTGACATTGTTTCACGAAATGTTTAGTGCGTAGAAACAAGGCCGAGAATGCCACGCAAAGCGTAGAGGGTGTCTTCGTGTGAGCGGACAGTAATAGTGTCGATACCCATTTGGACGACTGGATAATCGTTCCCTCCGGGTTGGGTCATATCACCAAAGTAGAGAACGTCGGACTTCTCAGCTTTTAACTCTTCAAGCAAGTGCGTCATACCAAATTCCTTGTTCATACCGGGCGCAGCGACATTGATAGAAGTTGTGCCACCAATTTCGTAGAGGAAATCAGGTAAGGCTTTTTGACATTCAGCGACAATCTGTTCGCGTTTTTTGCAATCTGGGTCCCAAGCGTATTTTTCTTCGGTGCCAGCGGTTTGACCAAGGGCGGAGAAAGTGACCTGAGAGAGGCGGTTTTCGATGATTTCATCGCCAGGCTTGAGCTTGTCGGCTTCCCAGTAGCCTAATTTCTCGGCGGCAGCCTGGAGAGTTGTTGTGATTTTTACAACGTCTTCCTCCTTGAGCGGATAATTATAGACTTGTTCCCAATCATGTTGCTCGAGGTTGTAACGATAATACTGTGTACCTTGAGCGACAAAAAGGTGGAGATGAGTTAATTGCTCTTCGGTGACGTCGACTTTTTTCAGCTCATCGACAATCTGGATAAGAAATTGCTCAAATTTTTGACCAGAGATCGGGCAAATTTCAAAATAATTAAGACAATTTTTCAGAACTTCGGCAATTTCGGGCGGGATTGGGGTTTTCGCGATATTGAGCGTTTGGTCGATGTCAAATGCTAAAATTCGCTTGTGATTGGTTGGGGTTTGATACATATTTTCCTCCGAAATTATTTTGGTATGGGCTTGACGAATGTTTTGTGTATTGTTAAAATGGGACTATAAGTTTTTATTTGTTGTTCTTAGTCTTGCGGCTGAGAACAACTTTTATTTCGGAGACTCCAGATTGGAGCTCGAAAGTCAGTTTGACTCTACTCATACTCACCCCTTCCACATTTTAATTTACTAAAGTTTTATCGACCTTAGTTCGTCTTGCCCATGCGTTCATGCTAGCAGAACAAAAAATAAAAGTAAACCCCTAGGGTTGATAAGTTGCAAAAATATGTTTTCGTATAGTTTTTCCAGGGTTATAGTTGACATTTTTGATAAAGTGTGCTATAATGGAGAGTAGAGGGCTGGGGGATTCCCCTGGTACATATTAAAAGGAGGTGGTTGTCTTGAAGAGGCAATCGAAGTTGTTATATGAATCGGCAAATATTCTCTGCTGGTTTCGGACTATTGTAAGCGTAGTGTTAGCTCTGATTTCTCGGGCGAGCGTGGCGTTTGCAGTGTTGTTCGCGTTGGCGTTCATTAGTGACGCCCTGGATGGTTGGTGTTATCGGAAATTTGCGAAAGAGCGACCATACCAGCACTGGTTTAATCGACTACCAATCACAATGGATCCGATTGCGGATTTCTTCCTTGTAGGAGGAGGGATCATCCATGTTATGGATGATAAGCCCAGGGGCTTAGTTTGTTTTATCGGAATGGCAATCGTGATGCTACTTTGGAGTGTAGTCGGCGGGCGAACAACTGGCAAATTGTACACTGTATTGATGACTGGACTGACGTATTACTGGTTTGTCATGATGGTAATAACAGTGGTTCTGGTCTGGCGTCATGATGGCGGTCCATGCTGGCCAATCGGCTTTATTGTAACTATTGTTAGTTTTTATGCCATCTGGTTCAAAACGAGAGTGAAGAACCGGACAATCCGTAGAAGGGGGTAAAATGGATGAGAATTTTTATTGCTGCTTTAATGATTAACGCATTGAGTTTTATGGTGATGCGGATTTATTGGCGATTAACTGGGAAACTGAGTGCGGAGATTGTATTCCCGCGGCAGAAATTCCGCACGGAGGATGAGGATGGAGTGATATTCTTGTCGGCGGGAAATCTGGCGCAGCCGCGCAAAGCCTTTGAGTTTTTGTATTCGAAACTGAGGCGCAAACAGTATGCGTTTCTGGAGTTCAAGATGATCGGCTGGAGCGCACGAGAGACGGCGAGAGCAATCGCGAAGGCAGTTTGGCCGGGCAACCGGGTGACAATGTATGCGATTTCGGTCGGAGACCACGTGGCGAGATATCTTGATGAGTCGCCAGCTCTGACGCAACTGCAGATCTACACGATTAACCCGTGTCCATGCCGGAGAGCCGTGCGAAAAGAGCTGAGAATATTGCTAACCGTAGCGGCGCCGATTTTCTGGGTATTATGCCATATGATAGGCTGGCTAAGCGTTATACCGTTCATCCCGGCGACTGGCGGTAAATATTCGCTGGTACTGTTGGCAGACCAGTATATGACGATTGCTTTTGATGAACCTCCGATAATTTATGCTCCTCATACGCAGGGAGTAATCTTGAGTGCAGCGGATGAGCTGCTGGATAATGATTATCTGGAGCAGGTATTTGCAGACCAGAAGATCGCAAGAGTGCCGACACACCACGGTGATACCGTCGGGATGGCGTTCGAGTATCTGCGTGGAGTAGAGAAGTTGCTGGAACTTCCAGAAGAATAAAACCAGCCGGCTGCTTGTCATGAGCGGCCGTTTTTATGCTATAATTATAGGTATGAAATTATCAGAAGAACTTATTTGGCGCGGATTTGCGGCCGAAACTACAATCAAAGACCCAGCAGAACTTGATACGAGGGCGTCAAAGAAGTTTTATTGGGGGGCAGATCCGTCGGCTGATTCCCTGACAATTGGAAATTTGGCGGCAGCGATGATGTGCGCGTGTTTTGTGCGGCACGGGTATGAGCCGTATCTGCTGGTCGGAGGAGCGACAGGACAGATTGGTGACCCGAAAGATAACGGGGAGCGAGATCTGAAGTCACTAGAAGAGGTTGAGCATAACAAGGCCTGCATCGCGGCGCAGATGAAGAATGTAGTCAAGAGTGATAATCTGGTAATGGTCGATAATTACGACTGGTTTAAGGAGATGAATTACTTGACGTTCCTGCGCGAAGTTGGGAAGGTGTTTTCAATGACGCAGCTCCTCGACCGGCAGTTCGTCCAGAATCGGATTGGCGAGGGCGGAAGTGGGATTTCGTATGCAGAGTTCTCGTATACACTGATTCAGGGATATGATTTCTTGCATTTGTACCGGACGTACGGGATTGATTTGCAACTCTGCGGGGCGGACCAATTCGGAAACTGTTCGAGCGGAATTCATCTAATCAAGCGACTGGAGGGAGCAACAGCGGATGCTTGGAGCACACCACTGATAATTGACCCGGCGACGGGGCGGAAGTTCGGAAAATCAGAAGGTAATGCAGTGTGGCTGGACAGCAAAAAGACATCGGTGTTCGACTTCTATCAGTTTTGGATGAATCAGCCGGATAGCTCGGTAGAGTATTTGATGAAGATTTATACGTTGCTTTCTCGAGAAGAGGTTGAGGAAATTATGCGGGAGCAGGCTTTGGCGCCGGAAAAGAGGATGGCGCAGAGGGCGCTGGCGAAGGGCGTAACGGAAGTCGTGCATGGAGAGCAGGCGACCGAAGCGGTGATTGCGCTCAGTGAGAGGTTGTTCACAGGTGGATTGAATGAGCTGACGGAAGACGAGATTGCGGAGATGGGGCAGTATCTAGCACAGGGGCAGATGGGCCGGAAGCTGTTTGATTTGCTGGTGGAGACCGGGTTGTGTGCAAGCAAGGGGGAGGCGAGGAAGTTGGCGAGCGCGGGGGCGATTAGCGTAAACGGGGTAAAAGTGACCGAGGATACGGTCGTTGACCAGGTGGCGTTGCTGAAACGGGGTAAAAATAAGTTTGCGGTCGTAATGTAGGCCGCCCATACTTCTATTGTAGCACAGATTTTGATTTTTGTCAATGGATGGGGTGCGTAGTTGACAATTTTGAGCTACTGATGTATAATAGAATAGTCACATGTTGGGGGTCTCGAGAAAGAGGTGAGTTCTTTGAAGTATGCAATAGTTTTGGATTTTGGATATCCTAATGACCCGGAGGAGATTTCCAGTATTACAGATTTGGCGCAATGTGCGCAGAGAAATTACTGGAAAGATGATGACGCTGTGGTTTTGGCACAATCTTGCACTTATGAGCATCTGATGAAAGGCGACTTGTTCCCGAAAGGAAAGTTATTAAGGATTAATGTCGGACAGTCAAACACGAATGGCCTGGAAGAGGGTGGTTCATATCATGTCCTAAAAAGGGCGAGTGAAATGATTGCAGAAAGAGGCGATAGCTACGCAGAAACAGAGGTAGAAATAGTGGCGCATAAGTTACATCTGCCGCGCGTAATGAAGCAGGCTGAGCTTTTTAACCTAAAGGTAAGGCCAAGCAAGAATTTACCGACTAATCTCTATCCAACGGCAGCACAATGGTGGTGCCGTAAGAAATACCTCTGGTATTTCCGGGAAATCGTGGGTTATATTCCACTCAAACTGAGTGGGCAACTTTGATATCCAAAACAATAATATGAGCGTCCGGCTTTTATAGCGGGCGCTCTTCAATTATGACAGGAAAGTGATTTTTGGGAACTTTGGGCGCAGAAAAGTAGTTTTTATGCTATTTGTGCTATAATTGAAAGTATGGACAAAACTGCGAAAAAATCGAAAGATAAGTCCTCAAAGCGAGGAAACATGGGGGTTTATTCTAGTTTAGTGGCCGACCGGACGAAAAAATTGGTCAAATCGGCAAGTAATAAAGTCAAGAACGGCGGCAAGAAAAAAACGACGGAAAATCCGAAGTTGAAGCCATTGCCAAGGGAACAGCCGGCGCGGTTTTTTGCGCATTTTCGCTGGGAGCGAATTAAGGCGTATTGGTTCTCGAAGGCGGGGGCGAAGAGGATTGGAAAGATTTTTGCGGCGTGTTGTTTGATTGGGATTATCGCAGTTGGAGCTTTGTTTGTCTATTATAAAAATCAGTTAAAAGAGATTCAGCTGAACGATTTGACGATCTCGGAGACGGTGAATACTTATCTTGACCGGAACGGGATCGTACTCTGGGAGGATAAAGGCGACGCGGATTATCGCTTGGTCGTAGAGGAAGGTGATATTGCGACGTACGCGCGGCAAGCGACGGTGGCAATTGAGGATCGGAATTTCTATAATCACCCAGGTGTGGATATCGGGGCTTTGATGCGGGCGACACTGTCAACGCTGACTGGGCGCGGGGTGCAGGGTGGTTCGACTCTGACGCAACAGTTAATTAAACAGATTTATTTCTCAGATGAGGCGGCGAGTGCGAACCGTGGCGGTATTGCGCGCAAGGTAAAAGAGTTGATTCTGTCGATTGAGCTAGAGAAGATGTACAGCAAAGAACAGATCATCACGATGTATCTGAATGAGTCTCCGTATGGTGGGCGCAGGAATGGGATTGAGAGTGCAGCACAGACGTATTTCGGGAAGAGTGCGAAGGAGTTGAATTTGGCTGAGTCGGCGCTGCTGGCGGCGATTCCGAACAACCCGGCGATTTTGAACCCGTATAACGAAGCGGGAAATGAGGCGTTGATCCAGAGGCAGCACAAAGTCCTAGATGATATGGTTGAGATGGGATATATTAACAGTGATGAAGCAAAAGCGGCGAAGGAAGTGGCAATTCTAGACCAGATTCAGCCAGAGTCGAATCAGTATGACAATATCAAGGCGCCACATTTTGTGCTTGAGGTACGGGATCAACTAGAGGAGAAATATGGGATTCAGTTCATGCGAACTGGAGGTTATACGATCACAACGTCACTGGACTACCGCGCGCAAGAGATGGCAGAACGAGCTGTAGCGAATGGTGCACAGTTGACTTACCTAAATAATAGCGATAATATTGCCCTGGCATCGGTGGACGTAGAAACTGGGCAAGTGTTGGCGATGGTAGGGTCAATTGATTGGAACACGCCAGTGTATGGAGAGGTGAATGCGGCAGTATCAGACCTTGAGCCAGGCTCGTCGATTAAGCCGCTACTGGATTATACGCCACTGTTCTCGCTGACAGGCGATCAGGTGTATGGACCGGGGTCGATTCTGAAAGATGAAAATATTGATAGTATATATTGTGCAGGTTATACGGGCGGAGACTGTGCGTTGAGGAACTTTAGTGGTAGATTTTACGGGAATTTGACCGCGAGACAGTCGCTAGGTAACTCACTGAATATTGGTGCGGTGAAAGCATTGGCGCTCGCAGGGATTGATAACGCGCTGGAAATCTTGCATGGGTTAGGTGATAAGAGCTACTGCGCTGGAAATACAACGGCTGGTTTGTCGATGGCAATCGGTAGCGGTTGTATGGTGAAGCCGATTGAACACGCAAATGCGTATGCTTCGATTGCGCGCGGTGGCGTATATCGCGAATTGGCGTATGTGCTAGAGGTTAAGGACTCAAGTGGTAAGACCCTCGAAAAATGGGAGGATGAGGACGGCGAACGAGTTGTCGACGAGCAGGTAGCATATGAGATTGCAGATATCATGGGTGACCACAGTGCGCGCAGAATTATGTTTGGTGACACTTCAAGCATGTTCGGATTTAATATTCCGGGAGTCTGGACGGGCAGCAAAACCGGTACGACGACAACAACAAATAGCGCGGTGGCGAAGGATAACTGGATGGCGAGCTTCTCGACGGCGATTGCAACAGTGATTTGGAATGGTCGACATGATGGGTCGGGGCTGTCTAGTAGCTTGAATAACGTCGTGCGGCGAGTGATGGCAGATTATATGGAGCCAGTACATAAAGAACTGTATGCGAGCGAAGGCAAATGGAAATCGGGTGACCAGCCCGTGAAGCCGGCGGGGATCCAGACTCTGACGATTAACGGCGTAACTGACATCTGGCCGAGTTGGTATAACTCAAAAAAATCTGGGGTGCAATCTGAAAGTGTAGCCTTTAACAAAGAAAATGGTCTGCGTGCCGCGGATTGTACCCCCGAAAGCAAGCGGATTTCGGTGGAAGTAACAAGATCAAAAGACCCGGTGTCAGGCGTAGAGATTCTGAATGTGCCGGATGGGTATAATTATGATGAGTTTGACCCTTGTGAGAATACGACGGCAGACGTGCATCCGTCAGTGAGTATTAGTAAGGTGGCGTCGGGAGATGCGTCGTACCTGAACATTACGCTCGCCAAGGGGACGTATGATCTGAAGAGTTATAAGATTACGGTTGACGGTGAAGTAGTCGATAGCGGTAGTGCAACGGTTGGGACGATACATCAAGCGTTGGCTGGTGGCGAAAAATTGGTAGTGGTAGAGGTGACTGATACCAAGGGGAACACAACGCGCAAGACGTATGAACTGGGCGGCGGGGAGGACGACTAGGTAGAAAAAGTCTAAGATGGCTATGGGAGCTCAGTTGAGTTCCCATAGTTGTTTGTGGGTTTAAACTTATGATTGTTTTTGGTTGGTTTTGCGAGTTTTGGTCTTAGTCTGGCGGGGAGTCTTGGAGGGCTTGGCGTTTGGAGTGAGTTTGGCGAACATCATTGTGCCAGCGGCAGTTTGGTTCAGACGCTCAAACTCAACTTCGACTTCCTTACCGATATGGCTCTTAGCCTTGTCGACGACCACCATAGTGCCATCTTTCAGATAACCAACGCCCTGATTTGGGCCGCTACCAGTCGAAACGAGTTTGACCGTAGCGCGTTCGCCGGGCAAATATTCATTACGCAAGACAAGCGCAAGAGCGTTGAGATTGAGTACGTCTATGTGGCCGGTGGCGGCGACTTTTTGAAGATTGAAGTCGTTGGTCAAAATCGCGCCACGCCCGGCTTTTGCTAGCTCAAGGAGACGGTTGTCGACCGGGGTGTGGTCGAGCGGGTCGTCCAAAATCGTTAGATTAAAATAGACGACCCGCTCCAGCTCGCGGATAGCATCAAGCCCAGCGCGGGCGCGCACACGCTTATCATGGTCTTTTCCGTCGGCGAGAAGCTGCAGTTCGGCAATCACGCTGCGCGGGACGATCATTTCATCGCTCAAGAATCCAGTCTGCGCGACCGCGACCAACCGCGGATCCATCAAGGCGGAAGTGTCGACGTAAACCTTGCGTTTCTGGTTGCTGAGAAGCGGCTTTTGACGAGATTTTAACAATAGAATGCTAGTCTCGGCTAAAAGTAAAATCGTAATAATTAAAATTATAAAATCCATGTTTTCCTTATATTTATATTGTATAACAAGCGCAGATGTACGAGCAAAAGACAAAACAGTACGTCAAAATCTAGACCTCTAGGAGGTTATACTTTCATTATAGCACACATGTTTAAAAATGTCAAACTAAACATCGATCTGGTCGACACCGTATTCACGAGCGTACCTAGTATTCTCGGCGAGAACTTTTTCGTATTTTTCGACCAGATCATTGCGTTTTTCGAGTTTAGCGACATCAATCGCGAGGTGATACCTGGAGGCGCGATTCATACTCAGCATCTCAAACGGCGTCGTCGTACTGCCCTTTTCGAGAAAGCCGTGAATCTTGAGGCGTTTCGTATCAGTGTAATTACTAAGAATTTGCCTCAGAGTCGCCGGATAGCCATGGAAATTAGCTATAATCGGCTTGTCGGACGTAAAGAGCTCCTGGAACTTGCTCGGGCTAAGCTTACACTCGGTCGTGCCAATCGCTTCGTAAGACAGAGCTGAGATATTGACGAAGCGGAATTTCTTCTCCGGAAGGTCTTTGCGGAGAATCTCTATGGCTTTTAGGGCTTCGCAGGAGACAATATCGCCGGCGGCAGTAAAAATGTAATCGGGATTATCGTCCGAAGCAAAATCGAAGATACTAGCACCACCTTGACTAAATTGATCATCAGCCTGATGCGAATCAAGCCAGCGAGGCTGGTCGGTTTTGTTAAATGTTGTAAGATTTACAACATTTGTCGAACGCATCATATAGATAAAGCTGGCTTCGGCCGCAACATCATCAACCGGGAAGAGACAGTTCGCATGATTGCTCGGGATACTGAGCAGCGTAGAAATCAGGGCTGGGGATTGATGGGTGAAGCCATTGTGATCTTGGCGCCAACAGGTACTGGTCGAGAGGAAATTTGCAGCGGGGTAATCTGGGCGCCATTTCACGCCGGCAGATTGGTCGAGGAATTTCAGATGCTGGAGAATCTGCGCGGTGATGATAGCGAAAAAAGCTTCATAACTCGTCATGACGGCAGGTTCGCCAGCGACGAGGTGACCGACCATACAAGCAAACAAGGCATTCTCGGAAAGCATCTCGACGATCCGACCATTCGCGGATTCGGGCAAATCGAATCCTTGGCGTGGGAGATTCCAAGCACGCTCAGAGACTTCGTAGACTGCGTCGAGCTTGTTACTAGTGGTTTCGTCAGGGGAAAAGAGATAAAAGTCTTCGTGTTTCGACATGTAATCAGCCATGATAGCACCGATACTACGAGCTGGCGAGAATTTGTCCTTGCCGGGGTTATCAACAATGTCAATCATAGCCGAAATCCTTTCTTCGTATCAAATAGTTTATTGAAATGATAGCTCGTGAGCCAATCTTCGAGGATTTTAAGCTCGTCGGCGTCTTCTTTTGCATTCGGCAAAGGAATCTGATGAGCAAGGTAGTTGCCGGCAACCTTTTTACCATGAACTTCGGTCGGGCCGGTCGCACCTTTTTCGGTACGCAAAATGAAGAATGGATATTCATATTTTTCGGCTCGGGCTAGAGCGTCTTGGAAAGTCTCGGGTTTATCGCCGTTGATTTCGACTGGCGTATAGCCAAAACCGCGAATCATTTCGTTAAGCTCGCGCTCTGACTTGCGACCGTATAGAGTTGGTCCAGAAATTTTGTAACCGTTGAGATGTAAAATCGGCAAAACTTTTCCATGATAAAGGTGGCTACCGGAAGTTTTGACGAGATTTAGCGAAGCTAAAGCGGAGGCGGTCTCTAATTCCCCATCGCCAAGCATAACTGCGACAGTGCGCTCAGGATGACCCAGCACATAACCATAAGCTGCGCCAAGAGCATAGCCTAATTCTCCACCTTCACAAATCACGCCGGGAGTAAAAGGGCTGGCGTGGGACGGGAACCCGCCAGGCCAGGAGAAATTGCGGCAGATATAGGCAATGCCTTTTTCGTCAAGCGTAGCCTTCGAGTCGACTTTGGCAAGTTCGCCGTCGAGGAATAAATTTGCTTGAAGCGCAGGAAAACCGTGACCGGGACCGAGAACAAAGTAAAAATTCGGATCAGGAACACGAGGCTCGGAATGATAACTGTCGTCATCGTCCCGAGATTTTTGCTTTATGGCAAATGGGTCAAAATCTTCTAGCTTCTGCTTATCACTAGTAGAGGCGGAATGATCGGTATTAGCGCTTTTGCTAAAGTAGTATTTAAGATTAGCATAGGCGACATCAATGCCATGGCAAGTTCCCCAGTGGCCGAGAAGACGAGGCTTAATATCGTCAAAAGTTAGCTTGCGCGAAAGTAGATAATTGTCTTGGAGGAAAAGCTGTGCCACTACCAAATAATCGCTGGCGCGGACGCGACGACGAATCGTCTCAAGATTGCTCCCATGTGTTTCCATATATATTATTATAGCAGTTTTTAACGAAAATATGGAAAATGTCTACGGTTTCGCGGATATTACTTATGCTTGACTTTGACCATCGCCGCGCGGATAACTGAACCGTCATAAAGATAGCCGGGGCGCAAAGTTTCAGCGATAACTTCGGTATCACCCTCGCCATTTTCGACGGAAACCGCTTCATGGAGATCGGGGTTGAATTCAGTGCCAGGAGTAGAATCAATCTGCGCTAGACCGAGATTGGCTAAAGTTTTGTCAAAATTCTTGCGTAGAGGAGAAAGCTGCTCGGGGTAAGCACTCAGCGCGCGTTCAAAATCGTCAACAAGCGGAAGAAATTTCTCGACGGTGGCATATTTCGCAGCAGACATGGCGAGAGTTTTCTGGCTTTCAACTTGCTTGCGATAGTTCTCGAAATCAGCACGAGTGCGCTGGAGATCGCCAAGTAATTCGGCCGTCGCGTCAGTTTGCGCAGTGACAGTTTCTACCTCGGGCTGAGCAGCAGAATCGGGTGCCTGGGCGGAGTCTATAATTTCGTCAGGTTGCATAGCAATGTCTTCCGGGGAGTTTTCTTCGATTTTGACTTTTTTCATATAATTCCTTCCTTATTTTAGAGATAATGCATTTTCCAGCATGACACCAGCTTGACGCACGAGCGACATGACGCGGGCGTAATTTTGACGAGTCGGGCCAAGCACGCCAATATAGCTTCGATCGGAATATGGCGAACGGAAACGGCTAACGATTAAAGAAACTTGAGAAGTTTTGCCGATAGGATTTTCTTGGCCAATGAAGATATTGAGCGGCTGACCGGGTGCAGCCTCACGAAGCCAAGGTTCAAGATTGTCGAGCAACTTCGCGACGGCCTGGACGCGCTGATTATCAAGAAACTCAGGCTGAGTAAAAAGTCGAGCAATGCCAGACATGTAGAGTTGGTCGCCAATCGTAGCTAGACCAAGGTTGCCAGTCAGTTCAACTAGCGAATCGACGGCGCCACGAATTGCAAAATCGGCACGAGTCTGCGAGCTAATGCGGACTTCAAGTACACGATTCCCCCGTTCAAGCGGTTTGTCATCTGGCGTCTCGCGACGTAGCGGAATCGCAGATTCGACTTCTTCAGGATTTTCCGACAGAGTATTCACATAATAGCGATACCCCGCATCAGTCGGGACACGACCAGCGGAAGTGTGCGGCTGAGCAATATAGCCGTATTCTTCAAGGCGGGCCATCTCGGCGCGGATTGTAGCCGAAGATACGTCAAAAAGTTTTGCCAGAGTAACGCTACCAACTGGAGTAGCTAACTCAGCGTATTCTTCGATAATTGCAAAGAGGATTCCCTCTTGGCGTTTTGTCAAACTCATACTTTCATTATAGCAAATTAGCACTCTTTTCGCAATAGTGCTAGATGGGAGACAGATTGGATTTTATGCTATAATCAATACATGGAAGAACAGATACAGAATATTAAGACTTGGCTCGGGCGCGGGAGCATAAATATCTTCGGCTTGCCAATGAGCGGTAAAGATACGGTGGGGGTGCGACTCGCGGAGACGATTGGGGGGAAATTTTTGTCTTCGGGTATCATCGTACGGGCGCTAGAAAAATCAACACAGCAGAATCACACGGGCGAAGGTAAGTTAATGCCATCAAATGTGTTTTATGAATGGGTCTTGCCGTATTTTGAAAAAAATGAGCTATTAAATTATCCGTTAGTCTTGTCATCAATTGGGCGCTGGGAAGGCGAAGAGAATCAAGTAATGAGCGTGGCACGGGAGAGTGGGCATCCGATTCGCGCAGTAGTTATGTTACAGCTTTCGGAACAAGATGCAATTGAGCGTTGGGAGGCGGCGAAGCTCTTGAACGATCGCGGGCTGAGAGCGGATGATGCCGACCCGGCAGTATTTCAGACGCGGATTAATGAATATCGCGAGAAAACCGTACCTGTTCTAAAACATTATCAGGAATTAGGGCTTCTTCTTCCGGTGAAGGCTGATGCGCCGCGCGATCAGGTTTTTGCGAACGTGATTGAGGCGTTGGATAGTTTTGCGCGCCGTTCGGGCAATTTCACGACGGAATTGTAAAATAATATAGACTGTTCCAGCCGAAATGATAAGTGTTACGATGCCGGCGGCAATGAAGACCGATTTGCTAGAAGATGTATTGGGAACGAGAGCGTAGGTCGCGCCATCGTTGTTAGAGGTAATCTTACGGCAGCGATTAGTTTCAGGATTACGCTCGTATCCAGCCTTGCATTCTTTTGCTCCGCTGGACTCGGCGATTTTCTTGCAACGTCCGGTCAGTGGGTTAAGATATTTTCCCTCCGGGCAGACTGTAGTACTAGAGCCGGAGGTGACGTTAACACAGTTGCCTGTATCAGGATTGATGGTCTTACCGGTCGGGCAAGTGCGAAATTCTTGATAGACATTTGCGCTGCCCGGAGTAGGTGCGTAGGTCAGATCCCAAATTTCTTCACTACCGGTAGTATAGAAACGAGCATAACTGGTAGACTTTTTCTGACCATGATTATAGACTAGGGTGTCGACGGTTGCCCCGTTGGTGTCTATGAGTTCTATCGTATTAGAGGAATTGGGATTTTTTGTCAGACTAAAGCTAGTAGTCTGGGCTGACGGATAGTAGGCATAATAGCCATCGGCGGTAATTTCTCCAGAGAGGTAATAGGTTTTGTTCTTATAGCGAAGCGCGCATCGGTCCATGACAACTGTCTGACCAGAAGGATTATAAAGTTCAATAAATTGTTCGGACTTGTCGTTCGCATAATAAGCAAGAATTTCAGAAAATTCTAAATCGTAGCAGCGCGAGGTGGTTTCGGTAGAATTGTCGTTAGATCCGTCAGGGCTATCCGGAGTCGGCGGAAGGATGAGCGAGGGCTGAGATGGGTCGAAATCGGGTTCATAGTCAATAATATGTTCAAAGTTCCCAGTATCAGAATTGCGCACTAGCGTAGTGGGTTTGGCGCTCTTGAAGCTCGATAAACAACCCTCGCCGCTCCCCCAGCAAACTTGGTCGATGGTTTCATTATGATAAGTTAATTCAATCCGGCCATTCGCCATAGCGAGCGTCGTCATATAGGTCGCGTCCGCCCGATCGCTAGCTGGCGACCGAGCGTAACGCATGAGGAGAGTCTCGCCAGTCATAAGGCTTCCCTCCGCAAAGTCAAGGAGGAGGGTGGTTTTACCGCTGGAGTTCGTATAACGAAGTCCATAACCAGCGAGCGAAAAATCAGGAGTGTCGACAATTTTCTGCAACTCGATGAGCTCGCCGACATTTTGAGCCTCATCGATAGTATAGCCAGGATTAACAGCTTGAATTATGAGATCGGTTGTGAATTTGAAACTATCATCTGGTTCTTTCGGCAAGTCAGAGTCAGGATTATCAGGGTTAGGCCCATCGACTGTTGAATTGTCTGCCTGATACTCTTGCAATAGCCGAGAAGAGGAAGCAATAATGGGACTAATTTGACAGCCACAGCAACTTAAAATCGCAGTACCAAACAGTAGACTGAACCGAAAATGATGTAAAAATTTCTTCATGAACGGAGCATAGCACAAAATGAAAAAAATTAGCAAGCATAAGTGTGATATAATTTTGGTATGGAGATGATAGTTCCCTTTAGTGAGGTGTTTTTGGCCGCGGTGATTCACGCGACTTTGCAGCTCAGTTTGGGAGCGTTACTGTTGCTTTATCATGCAAGCCTTGGTAAGCATGTGCGGAAAAAGACGCGTTTTCTAGTAGATAGCTACATTTCTGGAATGGGAATGTTGGTGTTTTTGGGACTTGCAGCGACGATTTTTGTTCTTGACCGTTATTTTGAAAAACCTTTGTATATTGAGGAGCTTGTAATCGTAGTAGGGATGTTAGTGGCGCTGGCGATTGCGACGTGGTTCTTCTATTATCGGCGTGGAAAGAGTACAGAACTGTGGTTGCCTCGGAGCGTGGCGCGATTTATTGATAAGCGCGCGAAGACGACCAATAGCAATACCGAGGCATTCTCGTTGGGAGTTTTGACGAGCCTAGCAGAAATGCCATTTACGATAGTTCTATTCGTGGTCGCGGCGAATAGCATTTTGGTCCTGCCACATTTATATCAGATTCTTGCGGTAGCAATGTACACGATTATCACTATTGTGCCGCCGATTGTGCTACGATTTGCAATACGTAAAGGGCAAACCGTAGTAGACATTCAAAGATGGAGAGTGAAACATAAATTATTCTTTCGATTGTTGACATGTGTAGGATTTTTGGCGCTGGGATTCTTCTTGTTTACTTTTGAGGTCCTAGTATGACAGAGAAGTCTAGTGAAGAAAAGCAAAAACGTCTTAGAATTAAGCGTAAGCGGGGTGCTTGTCAACCCGTAACCACAAGCGGTATAAAACGACGCAATAAAAGTCAACCCGTAACCTTTAGCGAAAAGGAGTTGAGAGAAGAACT
This sequence comes from uncultured Candidatus Saccharibacteria bacterium, assembly GCA_937889535.1. Lineage (GTDB taxonomy): Bacteria > Patescibacteriota > Saccharimonadia > Saccharimonadales > Saccharimonadaceae > Nanosyncoccus. The sequence goes on from CALBZW010000011.1 coordinate 157,742, forward strand.
ATTGCGCGAGGCGAAAGCCCTCAAGATGCCAGTAGGAACAGCGGAAGTTGTCGCTTCTAAGGTGGCGGAGCAAGTTGGTAAATGGGCAGCCAAACGGCCGGTGGTAACCGTAGACGATATCTATCGACGAATAGCAATAGAAACAGAAAAATATAGTGCTGATTTAGCTTATGTCTATCAAAATCGTGGTAAAATAATATAAGATGAAGATGGTGGGTAATAGTAATGAGTAAGTTTGACTATCAATATGTAGTGATTGGTAGCGGCGCAGCTGGAAGCGCGGCGGCTTTGATGGCGGCTGGACTGGGAGCGCATACAGCGATCGTTGAATCGGATCGTTGGGGCGGCACGACTCTGAATTATCGTGATATTCCCTACGGTGCGGCTTTGGAATTTTCACAGCTATATGCGGAGGCGGTAGCAGGTTCGCGCTTTGGGATGTCAAGTTCGACGCTGAGATATAATTATCCAACCGTGTTAAATTGGCAAGCGGCGGCAGTGCGGCGATCAGGGGGAGGAAGTCGGAAGGTTTTTGAGAATGCCGGAATTGATTGTCATCATGGTTTCGCACAGTTTATTAGTCCGCATGTGATTGCACTCGGGAATCGGCAAATTAGTGCGGAGAAGTTTTTGATTGCAACCGGTACGAATATTGCGGTGAATGGGATTTCGGGAATTGATACAGTAAATTGTTGGTCACCGGACACGGCACTGAGGATGGCGAAGTTACCAAAAGTCTTGTTGGTTGTTGGTGGTGGTTCAACAGGCTGCGAGCTAGCGGAGTATTTTGGGGCGCTCGGAGTAAAGGTTTTGATGATAGAGGCGCAAGACCGGATTTTGCCGCGCGAAGATCCGGAAGCGAGTGAGGTCATCAGTAAGCATTTGCGGGATCGGTTTGGAGTGAAAATTCTAGAGAATTCGCGCGTGGTCGCTTTGGAGCAGGAGCAGAATAGTCAGCGAGCGGTGTTTATTCGAGGTGGTCAAGAGAAAGCTGTGCGAGTGGAGGCGATTGTACTCGCGACAACGCCAGAACCGACGACAGATTTGGGATTGGAAAATGCGGGAGTGAAGTTTTCATATCGCGGCATTCAGACCGACCAAAATCTCAAGACGACTTGTCGCCATATTTGGGCGGCGGGCGATGTGATTGGCGGAGAAAGTTCAACGGAAAAGGCGACTTATGAAGGTAAGTTGGCGACGTTGAACGCAATTAAAGGTGCCGGGAATGTGATTAATTATACTGGTTTTACGCGGATGACAAATACCTTGCCGCGTGTAGCGAAAGTTGGGTTGAATGAGATGGAATGCGCGCAGTTGAAACAGAAGCAGAAGACGGCATTGGTGCCACTGGATGCGGTGAGCGCATCAAATACGAGTGATTTTCGAGCTGGGTTTGTGAAGATTACGGCAAATCTAAAAGGACAGATTATTGGTGCAACAGTAGTAGCACCGGAAGCGGATATTATTATACAAGAGATCGCGATGGCAATTCGGAACGGGCTAAAGGCGAATGAGCTGGCTGGAACGCCGCATGTAGCGACGAGCTGGAGCGAAGCAGTGAGGCTTGCGGCGCGAGACTTAGCTGCGTAGTAGTTGACAAAAAGCTTATGGTATGCTAGAATAAGAGTACAAGCCGCTCTGGTCGGCTATATCTGTAGTGTTAACCCTGGACGATTGTGCCGGAACGGCGCTTGAGGGCGAGTTCTAGATTTTCGGGCGAAGTGATAATCCCGAGACGTTTTTTGCTGGCGAATTGTGCGATTGCTTGAATCTTTGGAAGCATCGATCCGGCGCCGAAGTGGCCATCGCGGATATAGTTCATTGCTTCAGTCGGCGTCAGTATACCGAGCGCAATTTGGTCAGGTTGGCCGTAGTTAATATAGGCATTAGGTACGGCGGTAACAGAGACAAAAATATCGGCTTTAATAAGTTCGGCGAGTTTCTCGGCAGCGAGGTCTTTGTCAATAACGGCGTCGACGCCACGCAGAGTTTTGAGAACTCTAGAGCGGACAACCGGGATACCGCCGCCGCCAACCGCAATCACGATGGCGCCAGATTGCATCAAAGACATAATCTCGCGACGCTCAACGATATCAATCGGTTTCGGCGAAGGAACAATGCGGCGATATCCACGACCGGAATCTTCGCGCATTTCCCAGCTGCGAGTCTTGGCCAGCTTGACTGCCTCCTTTGCAGTATAGAATTCCCCGATTGGCTTCGACGGATGTTTGAAAGCTGGATCATTACGATCGACGACAACTTGAGTAACGATGCTGGCAACTTGTTTACGCTTATGATCACGAGCAAAAGCGTTACCAATTGCCTGCGAAAGCCAATAGCCAATCTGCCCCTGGCTCATAGCAACAGCAGTCTCAAGAGGCATAGCAGGAGCAGTCGCTGTACTGGCGGTCTCCTCATGGATTAAAATATTACCAACCTGCGGGCCATTGCCATGAGCGACAATAATCTCGTACTTTGCAGAAAGTTTAGCAATAATTTGGCCGATTTTCTCGGCGACAGATTTTTGGGCTTCGGCGGTGACTTCGCCGTCTTTTTGAAGTGCGTTGCCACCCAAAGCAATGACCACACGTGGTTTACTCATGTAAAAAGTATACGCTAAAAATTAATTTTAGGCAAATCTCTAATGCTTGACAAGTGTTTTTGAGGGCTGACAATAGGAGCTGACTCCGTGTCAGAATCCAGGTTTACCGAGGAGATGGAACATGTTGCGCTTGTAAGCTTCCACGCCAGGCTGGTCAAAAGGATTGACGCCGGAAAGTTTAGCAGAAAGCGCACAAGATAGTTCAAAGAAATAAATCAAGGCACCGAGCGATTTTTCGTCGAGCGTCGGAATTGTAATTTCGGAAACCGGGATACCGCCATCGCGGTGCGCAGTGACAGTCGCCTCAAGTGCCTTTGTGTTGAGAAAATCTAAAGTCTTACCCTCAAGATATTTCAGACCATCAAGGTCTTTTGCGAGCCGTGGGACTGTCACGGCGGGAGCGCCTTCCTCCGAAAAACGTAGCATGGTTTCGAAGATATTACGACGACCATCCTGGAGATACTGCCCAAGTGAATGGAGATCAGTAGTATAGATAACTGATGCTGGGAAAATTCCCTGCTTATCCTTCCCTTCAGACTCGCCAAAAAGCTGTTTCCACCATTCTTCAAAATATCGCATGCAAGGCTCAAAAGACGCCAGAATTTCTACATCATAATCCTTTTTCAGCAAATCAGCGCGCATGGTCGCATACCGGATAGCTGCAGATTCAGAATTATCGAGATTCGCGGCACGTTCCGTAGCAGCGCCAGACATTAGCTGATCGATATTTACTCCGGCAACGGCAAGCGGGAGGAGGCCGACAGCAGTCAAGACAGAGTAGCGCCCACCGATATTATCGGGAACAACAAAACGAGCATAGCCCTCAGCGATAGCCTCTTCATAAAGCGCACCTTCTCGAGCGTCAGTAGTAGCAAAAATACGTTCGCTAGCTTTGTCGCCATATTTTTCTTGGAGTTTGGCTTTCAATAGGCGGAAAGCGACAGCCGGTTCGGTCGTAGTGCCGGATTTTGAAATGACATTAATCGAAAAATCAGAATCACCAAGCGTGTCCATGAGACGATTTAGCTCACGCGTGCTGAGTGAATTACCAGCGTAGAGAATCTTGGTCGGGCTTGCAGGGCGCAAGGCTTCGATCAACGCGCGATGACCAAGATACGAGCCGCCAATTCCGATACAGACAAGGTAATCAGAGTTATTTCGAATCTGCTGAGCCGTAGTTTTTATTTTATCAAATTCTGCGTGGTCATAAGTTTCTGGCAAATCATACCAGCCGCCCATGGGGTCAGATTGAATATCGTTGATAATTTCGCGAATGCGTGGCGCATCGACTGTGACGTCGATGTCTGAATGGAATTTAACCATAACCGCCCTTACTACTTTTTACCCTTTTTGATATACGTGTCTTCTTTTTCGAGTTGAGCACGGAGAGTATATTCTTGGCATTCGTTCTTGGAATTGCAATTCGCGACTTCGTAGGTATAATTACTACCCTCAATACCAAGATTCGTACCGAATGGGTCGGTGAAAAGCTCTGGATCAATCACGGGAAGATTTTCCTCGGAAATCGTATCTGGATAATAACCGTATTTCGGATAATAATATTCCTCTAGGGCATAATACATAGCGTTGATAGCGGTCTTGCGCGCGTCGTCGCGGTCCATAGCCTCAACGTTAGACTTCTGAAGGAAGAAAATAATCACGAGAAGTGCTGCAAATGCACCAACGATCATAAGTTCAATAAGGGTAAAACCTTTTTTGTCGTTCATAATATTGATTATAACACAATGCCACGAAAAAAGTGCCTCGCGGCACGATAAACTTGGATGGTAGTACCAGGTGGGATCGAACCACCGACCTCAGGCTTATGAGTCCTGCGCTCTAACCAGCTGAGCTATGGTACCACACGTTGTTATTATAACATACTTTTTTGAAATTGAGAGAGATTATTGATTTTGCTGCCATTTATAGTACTCGATAAGATATTCCCAGCAGCCTTCTTTGTCGGTGATTCCCTCGTAGTGATTTTGGATGCGGCGGATAATTTCGTCGCGGTCAATCCATTCCACCTCCGAAACTTCCTCGGTCTGGAGCTTGAGAGTTAAAGGGTCGAGATCTTTATGAACAATATAGTATTCATTAAAATGATTATTAATTACGTTGCCTTTTAGATTGGTCGAGGTAGTTGCGCCGATGAAAGTAATATCGTTTTTGTCGAGTTTAATATCAAGTTCTTCTTCGCATTCGCGCATTACAGCCTGAAAACCGAATTCGCCAGCCAAAACATGGCCGCCAGCACTAACGTCCCACATACCCGGCCAAAGTTTTTTGGAATCGCTACGTTTCTGTAGGAGAACCTGATTTTTAGAGTTAATGATGAAAATTGCGACAGCCTTGTGCCAGTGGCCGGATTGGTGACACTCATCGCGAGTGGCGACCTTACCAGTATAGCGGCCCTTAGTGTCGAGAATATCAAAAGTTTCTTGCATGTGATAATTATAACACGGTAAGGCTTGAGACTATTCGGGTTGGCTTTTGTCCGTAGTGGAAACGTCAATCTTGTCTATGGTCAGGGTCGAGTTGTTGGTGAATATGGTTATGGATGGTCACGCACTAATGGAGGAAAGAGGAAGGAGACCACCGGCGCCACCACCATAGTACAGTTACCATTGGCTTTTGTCCGTAGTGGGTATGTCGCCCTCAACAATGGTACTACTAGCTATGTCGGCTACTATGGCTATGGCTGGTCTAGCATTTCCAAGGCATCTACCGCAAGTGCGTATAATTTGTACTTTGGCATTACAAATGCTCCTCTTACGTCAGATAGCGGCAATCGTTATCATGGTTTCCCCCTCCGCTGCCTCTAACTAGGGGCGACAAAAATTGCCTTATTTATAAAACTTTGATAGAATAGGAATTACAAGTATGGTTACTTTCGTTTTCGGACGAAAGTAATTTTTATCTTCAGGTCAGCATCGAGCTTAATAAAGCCGCACTTAATCCGTACTTTCATACTGCACTCCTTTCTCCCACCTATGACCAAGTTAAGCTACATGTCGCCCCTAGGATTCAGACTAGCATAAAATTGAAAATTTTAGCAAGCATAAGACTAGTAGACAGGAAAGTTCTCCCTGCTACCTTCCCTTTAAAATAAAAACAAGAGAGCAATCTCTCTTGTTTTTATTTTGGCGGAAGGGACAGGATTCGAACCTGCGAGGCTATTAACCTGCTGGTTTTCAAGACCAGTGCCATCAACCACTCGGCCACCCTTCCAAGTATAATTATAGCACGAGTTCGGATATTAGGCAATCTTGCGCCATACAACTAATTGACTGCTCTATTCGGCGTTTGTATGCACAGCCGTAACGTCATCAAGGTCATCAAGCGCATCAAGAAGTTTCTCGAGCTTCGCTTCGTCATCACCGGCAACAGCAATCGTACTAGTCGGTACATAACGGAGCTCGGCGTTCGTGACGGTCAGACCGGCATCAATCAAAGCCTGGCGGACTTTCATGAGGTCGCTCGCAGCGGTGATAATTTCGAGGCCTTCGTCGCCTTCTTCGACATCCTCAGCGCCAGCATCGAGTACCGTCATCATGGCTTCCTCGCCATTATCGCTCAGCTCAATACAACCCTTGCGCGCAAATTGAAACATGACTGAACCCGGGTCGGCCATGCGCCCGCCATTTTTTGACAGAGTGTTGCGAACCTCAGGCATGGTGCGGTTCTTGTTATCAGTCGCAACTTCAATGATAATACCGACACCACCAGGGCCGTAGCCTTCGTAAGTTTCTTCGTTTAAGGCGGCAGCATTTTTATCCGAAACGCGAGCAATAGCGCGCTCAATATTAACTTTCGGCATATTCGCTTGGCGGGCTTTTTCGAGCATCATTGCAAGCGATGGGTTCATATTTGGATCAGTACCAGCACGAGCAGCGATAGCAATCTGATTAGCGATTTTGGTGAATAACGCGCCGCGCTTTGCGTCGACGACGGCTTTTTGGCGTTTTGTGGTGGCCCACTTACTGTGTCCTGACATAGTTCATCTTCCCTGTTTACAATTTAGTAAAATAATCTCTACATATATATTATCATATCTCAAGCTAAATGACAAATCGAGAGGAGACATCTGAACGATAAAATTCTGCTTGACAGTTGAATGCTTGTTCAATTATACTGGTGTTGTAATAGTTGAAGGAATATTCATATGTTTAAGAAAAAGGAGCCTGTTTGCGATTGTAATGTAATTCATCGCGATGCAGTGCAAAGAGCCTTGAAGCGTAAACCACACGATGTGCAACTGGAAAAATTATCGGAATTGTTTAAGGTATTGGGCGATCCGACACGAATAAAGATTCTCTGGGCGCTGGACCAAAATGAGATGTGCGTTTGCGATATCGCGAATGTGCTAGATATGACAAAATCATCGATCTCCCATCAATTAGCAGTGCTACGAGCGGCGAGGATCGTGAAATATCGACGCGAGGGGAAAGAAGTATATTATATGTTGGATGATGACCATGTGACTCAACTTTATGAGATGGGGTTGAGACATATTATTCATCAAATACAAAACGGTAAAAGTGAGATAATTGCGTAAAATGAAATATAAGTATAAAATAAATGGCTTAGATTGTGCGAATTGCGCGCGTGAAGTCGAAGAATTTTTAGTGAAAGATAAACGTTTTAAAAACGTCGTGGTAAATTTTAACACGGCGAAGTTATCTTTTGAAGCGAAAGCAGAAATACCGATCAACGAACTGAATAGACTAGTGCAGAGTGTCGAGTCGGAAGCAACTATTAGCGAGATTGAAGCAATACGATCGAATGCTGCAAAAAACGCTCAATCGTGCGAAACTTGCAACGGCGCCAAGAATAATAAGACAGAAGTTAAAGGTGGTTTACGCGAGCGGATTTGGTTTTTGATTATTGGGATAGTAGTTGGAGTTTCGGCTTATTTTGCGCCATTGCCAGAGCTAGTGAAAGTTATTTGTTACGTAGTAGGTTATGGTTTCCTATTGTGGCATACGGCGCTAACTGCCGCGAAAACCTTGATTAAAAGTCATGCATTGAATGAAAACACCTTAATTACAATTTCGTGTATCGGCGCACTGGTGATTGGCGAAGTGCTAGAGGGGATGATGGTAATTGCGCTATATACGATTGGCAAGATATTGGAAGCAAAGGCGCTGAATAATTCGCGGCGCTCCATTGAAGGTCTGCTCGATATCAAGCAGCCATTTGCGGAGCGAAAAGAAGGGCGGAGACTGGTGCGAATTAACGTGGAGGAAATTGAGCCAGGAGATATTCTGGTCGTGAAGAAAGGCGAGCGAGCGCCAGTAGACGGAGAAATCTTAAAAGGCGAGACTGAACTGGATCTGTCAGCATTAACTGGTGAGAGCGAAAAAGTTAAAGTCGGCGTAGGTGAGCGGATATTGTCGGGAGCAATCAACTTAGGGAATGCGATCGAAATGCGAGCGACGACGGATTATGCGGATTCGACGGTAGCGAAAATTCTAGAGTTACTAGAAGATGCAACGGACCGCAAGGCAAAAACTGAAACCGTAGTAGCAAAAATTAGTAAAGTTTATACGCCAGTGATTTTGGGGTTGGCAATCCTAGTAAGTATAGTCTTACCGGTAATATTCCAAGTGTCGGTCGTGGAGAGTATTTATCGGGGGCTAACCTTTCTGGTAATTTCCTGCCCGTGCGCAATCGCGATTTCCGTGCCGCTGTCATACTTCACGGGAATTGGTGCAGGAAGTAAGCATGGGATTTTAATAAAGGGTAGCAACTACTTAGATGCATTGAGCGATGCGAAAAACATTATCTTTGATAAAACTGGGACATTGACCGATGGTAGCTTCGCAGTGTCGGAAATTAAAATTTCTGATCCAAAGTATTCTAAGGCAGAAGTTATTGAGATTTTAGCGCAAGGCGAAGCGTTATCGAATCATCCGATTGCGCAGTCGATTTTGAAACTATATGACGATGAGGTTGATACGAGCAACGTGCGAGATTTTAAGGAAATCGCGGGTGAAGGAATTTCCTATACGCTGGGAAAAGACAAAATTAGCGTCGGAAATAAACTACTATGCCCGTGTCAAGAAGATGCGGTATTACATCTAAACATTAACGGTAAACATGTCGCGTCAATTACGATTAATGACGGAGTGAAGACTAACGCTGAAGAAGCAGTGGCGAAGCTCACGAAGCTTGGGCTGACAAGTTATATGTTCACGGGGGATAAGAATTCAGTAGCGCGAGTCGTAGCGAAGAAGCTTGGAATTGATCACGTACAAGCGGAGATGTTGCCGACAGATAAGTTTCAGGCATACGAAAAAGTTGCGGCAAAAAACGGGATGACGATCTTCGTAGGGGACGGGATTAACGATGCGCCGGTTTTGAAACGAGCAGATATCGGGATTGCAATGGGCGGTGTGGGTTCGGAATCGGCGATTGAAGCAGCGGACATCGTTATTATGAATGACGATTTATTGAAAATTCCACAAGTGATGGAGGTTTCGCATTACACGAAACGGATAATTTATCAGAATTTAATCTTCGCAATTGGCGTAAAAATCATAATACTTGCGTTAAGTGTGTTTGGACTGGCGAATATGTGGTGGGCGGTGTTCGCGGATACGGGAGTAACTCTACTTGCGATTTTGAATACGTTGAGAATTATGTATAGGTTTCAGTAAAATAAATCCCCCGATAGTATCGGGGGATTTATTGCGTGCCGTTTAGCGTGCGCAGAAACCGCCCGCATTATCTTCAAACCATTTTTCAAATTCATCAAGGTAAGCGTCGACGCCGATGCTCTTAGCATAAGATTTTTGGCTATCGAGATCATAACTTAGCCCACTTGCGGCGTAACCGGTGATTTCATTTTCATTATACATAATCGTGATATCACCGCGAGACGATTCGCATTTCATCTTTTTGGATGTGAGTGAAACTATGCCGATAATTATGGCAGCGAGAGCAAAAATGCCAAGCACGACGGCGCCGATAATCATTAAAACTTTTTTCATATTACCTCCTTGGGTGTTATGCGCATTTCGTATGGCGACATAAAAAATGCGACTATTTACTAAGTCGCTAAACTCTACAATTACTCATATAAGAAATTGCGTAAATAGCCGCATTAACGCTTATATGAGTAATAATGATGTAGAGTTTAGCTGATTTGATTATAGCATATTTTCGCAATACTTGCCTATGTTAAAATGAGAGGGTGGATATTTAGGTCCATGGGACCGGATGATGGCGATTGAGGTCAGGCTCCAGCTATCAAATGCTCTCTTTTGAAGATCGTGAAATTCCCCTCTCTATGAGTCAAAAGGTGAAACTGGGAGGTTAGAGGAAGTATTTTTGGTTATGGCCAACTCTACTTTGAGGAATTTCTGTACCAACATTGCCTGCGCTTTTCTGGCTTTTGTCCGTAGCAATGCGGTAAATGTTAACGATGGTAAGATATGGAACTTGGGTCAGAACGGGAACTACTGGTCGCGTACGGCTAGTTCGTCTACCGCTGGCCGCAACTTATGGTTCAATCCTACGGATGTCAATCCGTCAAATAGCAACAATCGTTGGAACGGTTTCTCCCTCCGCTGGGGGTGGCCGCGGTGCGGTGCCGATCTTCTAGGATTTGTGTAAAGATGGAATCTTAGCATTCGAAGCTCGGAGCAGGAAAACGGATTTTCTACGAAAAAGACTCTAGCTTAGGCTAGAGTCTTTTTATTGGTCCCCGGAGCAGGACTTGAACCTGTACCTGATTGCTCAGACTAGCACCTGAAGCTAGCGCGTCTACCAATTCCGCCATCCGGGGATATGCTATATATTATAGCACGGAATGCCTCCATTCGCTAGAGACATTCCGTATACACCCCTAGTGCAACTTGACCGCAGCCGGGAGTTTTGAATCTTTGAGAATCGGCTCTAATTCCTTTTCTTCGAGAGTTTCATGTTTTAGCAAGGCTTCGGCGAGTTTATCGAGCACTGGTTTATTGGCCTTCAAAACAGCCTCAGCGCGCGCGGCGGCTTCATCAGACAAAACCTTTATTTCCTGGTCAATTAGTTCGGCAGTTTTCTCGGAATATGGCTTCGCTGTGGCAATCGTGTAATATCCAGTGTTGCCCTCAGGGAAGACGAGATTGCGAGTCTGCTTCCCCATCCCCTCCTCGACAATCATTTCTTTGCTGAGCTCGGCGACATGCTGTAGGTCGGAGGCGGCGCCGGTCGTAACGGCATCTTCGCCGAAGATAAGCTTTTCAGCAATCCGACCACCCATGGCGCGAGCGAGAATATCCTTAAGCTCGTAAATACTCTTGTAACTGCGGTCTTCAGGCGGGAGGAACCAAGTCACACCGCCAGTACGTCCACGCGGAATAATTGTCACTTTATGCACAGGGTCAGAATCCGGCAAGACATGACCAACAATCGCGTGACCGGCTTCATGGTAAGCAGTCAACTTACGCTCATGGTCGTTCATGACTTTGCTCTTGCGTTCTGGACCGATAGCGACGCGTTCAAAGGCCTCAGTCAAATCGTCATTTGTAATTTCTTTATGACCCTCACGAGCAGCAGTAATGGCAGCCTCGTTCGCGATATTGGCTAGGTCAGCGCCAGAGCTACCGGCGGTCTTGGCGGCAAGCGCGTCGAGATTAACGGATTTTTCGGTCGGCTTGTTCTTGAAATGTACATTAAGAATCTCAAGACGGTCTTTGCGTTCTGGCAAGGTCACATTGACGTGACGGTCGAAACGACCAGGGCGGAGCAAGGCCTTGTCCAACATGTCGACGCGGTTGGTTGCAGCGATCACAATGACACCAGAATCGTTATCAAAGCCGTCCATCTCGACAAGAATCTGGTTCAGGGTTTGTTCGTCTTCGCGACCAGCACCGCCGCGAGCGTCGCGCTTATGAGCGACGGCGTCAATTTCGTCAATGAAGATAATGCTCGGAGCGTTTTTCTTGGCTTTGGCGAACAAATCGCGGACACGAGAAGCACCGACACCGACAAACATTTCAGCAAACTCGGAACCGGAAATGCTAAAGAATGGGACCGAAGCTTCGCCAGCAACGGCGCGCGCCATGAGGGTCTTACCGGTACCCGGCTCACCAGCAAGCAGGACACCGCGCGGGATTTTCGCGCCAAGTTTTTCGTACTTCTTCGGCTCTTTGAGGAAATCAACGACCTCGGCGAGATCTTGCTTCGCAGATTCGTTACCAGCGACATCAGAGAAAAGAACTTTTTTCTTATCTGGACCATAGAGTTTGGCCTTAGCCTTGCCGAAGCCCATGGACTGATTGTTCATAGACTGCGCTTGGCGCATCATGGAATTAAAGAAGAGGATGACAATAATAATCGGAATTGCAATAATCGCAATGTCGAGAGCGTAGTCCCAGAAATTCGAGGCTTCTACGTACTCGAGTGTCGGGTATTTTTCTTGACAAGTAGTTAGCTCGTCGCCAGCCAAGCCTTCGCAGTGATTGATTAATCCCTGTTCATAGAGAGTGCCAGACGTATCCTTGCGCGAAGTCTGAGTATAGTAGTCGTCACCTTTAAGTGTAATTTTAAGGTTGCTACCCTCGACGGTAATTTTCGCAATATCACCATCTTCGTCGTTCGCCCGAGCAATTACATCAGAAAGTGGAACTTCCTCAATCGCGCTACCCGGAGCGAGAAGTGAGGTCATCATGGCACAAAAACAGAGCAACAAGAGGGTAAAAATCACCCACCGCAGCATATTATTGCTTTTGTTTGGTTTTTTCTGAGCAGTTTGTGGCACGATACCTCCTATTATTTCGCTATAAAAATCAATTCAAAACCCAATACCGCTAGGCGGTTTCCCTGTATCTATAGTAACACTCGGGGGCGGGGAGGGCAAGGGAGATATTGTTCGCGAGGCGAGTTTCTGGTATGCTAGGGGGGAATTGGAGGAAAAATGTTTAGCGAAATTGAAAAAGAATATCGGAAAAGCGTACAGGAGAGAAGATACTGGGCTTACTATATAAAATGGGCGGTGCCGATTACCGGCATAGCGCTGATATTTAGCATCTTATTTCACCGCCTTTATTGGGTGATTTATAGTATCATGATTGTGTTTTTGCTGAGTTTGGTGATTATTTTTATTGTGCGTGAAATTAGAACTTCTGATGAAATAGCGCGAGTAGTACGAAGAAAGAAAGGCATAATCGCGAAACTGCAAAGCTATTTTGAAACGGATGACGCCATGCGCGTGAATAATCTAGTGGCGAATTTGGTGAAACATGATATACGTACGAAGGAGGATTTGAAGCTTGCGATCGAGTATTATGAATCGAGGCTACCGATGAATACGAAGCCAAATCTGATGGATTGGATTTTGACGACGATTGTAACAGTGGCGTCAGTAGCGCTCGTGGCTTATGATGAGGCGACAAGCACGATAGACGTGCAGAAATTTTTGAATGTTTTTATCTCAGCGTTGATTGTGGCGGCGATATGTATTACGCCGATATTGGTGTTTAAAATCGTACGCTATGCATTATCACGGTTCCGGAATCGCGTGGATACGATTTTGGTAGAGGATTTGGCGGAGATTTATGTTAATTTTGAAGGGTATGAGGAGAGGCTCGAGAAGGCTAAAGAGGGATAGTCTGTTCAAACCCAACATTTCCTGCGAACACCTCATTATGCGTGGCGGCAAGAGTAGCGCCACGATAATTCTGGAGGGCGAGCTCGATATTTTCGCGAGCACGGATGTCGAGATGGTTGGTAATTTCATCGAGAATGACGAGGTCGAGCGGGCTCAAGATGAGCTGCAAAATGGCAAGTTTAGTAAGTTGGCCACGCGATAGCTCCCCGACGGGACGGCTCATATCGCTAGGCGAGAAATCCATTGTGACGGCAGCGCGGTAGATCTCAGTAGGGTGAAGCTCGGGATCATCTGGAATAAAGTGCTTTTGCCGGCGCCGTTATCACCAATAATGGCAATAATTTCTGGTGCAGAAAAACTAAGATTTAGATTCTGAAAAATGATTTGATCGTGATAAGAAAAGCTGAGATGAGAAATTTGTAACACAAAAATACCTCGTTAGATTTTAATAGAAATTGAGATATTTTTAGATTCGCATGGGGATATTATAACATAATCTGATATAATTTATAAGAAGTGATATGAAAATTTTACAAAAGCTGATTGCTAGACATAAGAAAAAGGTCAACGCACGCGAAGCACTATGCAGTGGCTACATTGCCGATATCGAAGCAGCGCTGGATGCCACTAAAGATCTTTTTGCCGATTCGGACGAGTTTATTGAGCCTGATATCGCCAAGCGACAACGAGCCAATGTTGAGGGCTTGCTAGCTAAGATACAGACAAAAGATATTCAAAAAATAAGACGAGCCACCGATTTCAAGAAGCTAGAACTAAAACGTGAGAATTTAAAACAGGTCATCAAAAACTTACAAAATGACGTAGATCAACATAATTCTCTAGTCGCAAGGAACCGGATTCATAAGGCGCGGGACTTAATCGGGAACGTGGAAGGCAGAAGCCTAGATGACCAGCAGATGTCTTGCGTTGTGCATGAATCCCATAATCAACTTATTATTGCCGGAGCAGGCACTGGCAAAACTACCACTATTATCGGTAGAATCAAATACTTATTGAAAACAGAGCGGTGTAATCCAGATGAGATTCTAGTATTATCTTTCACTAATGCTTCGGCCACGGAAATGCATGATAGAATTCGACAAGAAACCCAATGTAAAATTGATGCCTCAACTTTTCATAAGCTTGGATTAGAGATTATCGCCAAGGCTAATGATGTAAAACCAAAAATCACAAAAATAGAGCTGCATGCCTTTGTGCGGGACGAAATCACAACGCAAATGAAGGATGATATCTATTTACGAAAGTTAAGTGATTATTTAATTTATAGCAGAGTGCCAGCAAAATCAGAATTTGAATTTAAGACTTACGAGGAATATGTAGAATATCTTAAGTTAAATCCTCCTACCACGTTAAACGGTGAAGTTGTAAAAAGCTATGGGGAGATGAAAATTGCAAACTTTTTACTGCAAAATGGAATTAAATACGTTTACGAGGCCGAGTATAAGTTCGATACACGGGATCCGGAATATAGTCAGTACTACCCTGACTTCTATCTACCAGAATATGACTTATATATAGAATATTTTGCGGTAAATAAGAAGGGCGCTGTACCGAATTATTTCCGCGCCAACCATGGTATGTCGGCAACGGAAGCCTACCAAGCATCCATGCGGTGGAAGCGCGAGCTCCACAGGAAAAATCATACAACCATGATTGAAAGTTTTGCCCATGAAAAGTTTGATGACGCGTTGCTTGAGAATTTAAAGCTGAGACTAGAGGAGCACAATGTGCCTCTAAACCCTAAAACATCGCAAGAACTATGGCAGCAAATTTTGGCTACGGACAAGAATACGGTAAATGGAATGATCGATTTATTTGTTACTGTGATCAATTTAGCTAAAAGTAATAATTATACAATAGCGCAAGTGCGGAAGTTAAATAAAACTGACGCACGCTCCAGTAAAATTAATTCGCTATTGCTAGATTTAGTTGAGCCGATACTTGATGCCTATAATAATTCCCTTGAAGAACGAAACGAGATAGATTTTAATGACATGATTAATCTTGCAACGAAATATGTTCAGCGACGAATGTATCTTCACCCATATAAATATGTGATAGTTGACGAGTATCAAGATATTTCAATGGGGCGTTTCAAGTTGCTGAAAGCGATGCGAGAGTCTAAAGATTACCAACTCTTTTGCGTAGGTGATGATTGGCAGAGTATTTATCGCTTCGCCGGGAGTGATGTTGGTTTTATTTTAAATTTTGAGAAATACTGGGGCGCAGCAGCGATTAATAAGATCGAGACGACATACCGTTTTTCGCAAAGTCTTATCCAGGTGAGTAGTAATTTTGTCATGAAAAATCCAGCCCAAGTATCGAAAAATATAATAGGTAAAGCGGACGAGAGTAATTTTGCGCTGGAAGAAATAAATGGATATACCGATAACTACGCAATTGAGTTTATGGTGCAAAAATTATTTGATCTACCCATAGAGAGCACGGTATTTTTTATCGGTCGGTATTCATTTGATGTAAACCTGCTAGATAATAATCCTTCGTTAAAATGCAGCTATGATAATATAGAAAAAATGACAAAAGTAGAATGCATTAACCGCTCTGATTTGAAAATGTATTTCGTGACAGCACACAAGGCAAAGGGTCTGCAGGCTGATTATGTTTTTATTATTAACAACAAAAACGCACGGATGGGTTTTCCGAGCAAAATTCAAGATGCGCCAATTCTAGACCTACTTTTGGAAAAATGCGATACTTATCCTTATGCCGAGGAACGTCGTTTGTACTATGTTGCGCTTACTAGAGCAAAGAAAAAAGCGTTTATTGTCACCGTTAAGGACCGGGAGTCGATATTCGCCCTGGAGCTACGTGAATGCTACAGGAGGGAGATGGCACACGAACGTTTCACTTGCCCAAAATGCGGTGGACGCCTAGTGCGTAGGCAGGGACCATACGGGGAATTCTTTGGATGTTCAAATTATGCAAAGACTCAGTGTGGGTATGTAAGAAAAATCGGTAAAAGCCAAAAATAGCCTTTTAATTCTGGGAGCGGTGTTATAATAAACATATGCACGCAGGGAAGATTTTGCTGATTTGGATAATGACGGCGGTGATTATGGTCGTGGGGTTGATTGCGAGCGGGCTAGTGAAGGTGGATATTGATATTGAGGTGGAAAATCCGAAAAAAGATAAATCTAAGAAACAAGATGACGAAGTCGGCGAAAAATAGCACCAGTTGAATGGCCACGTATATACGCTATTCGTGTGATTTTGTGTTATATTATAAACATAATAACTAATCATCGGAAAGGGTGAGCATGGGGCTATTTGGCTCAAAGAAACAACTCAAAAAAGATATCGCAAAAGTCGGCAAAGATTTGAAGAAAGATCTAAAAGCTGACGTCAAAAAAGGCAAAAAGGAAGCTGCGAAGCTAAAGAAAGATGCTTCAAAGAAAGTTTCAAAACTGAAGGCTGATGCGAAAAAAGAAACTACAAAGGTAAAACGCAAAGTCGCTGCAAAGAAAAAATAAGTAGCTACCGACGAGGCTCGCAGGGTAACTTGCGAGCTTTTTGTATTATAATAGTAAAAATAACGGAGTGAGGTAGATGCAAATTGCAGATTTTCAGGTGGGGCAAAATTACACGAATCGAGAAATCGTAGAAGCATTCAAATGTGGAAACATGGGCGGAATGCGGCGTTCAAAACAGACGAATACGTTAGTACTAATTGCAAAATATGAGCAATGTTACCGAAGTCACGACTGGGACGAGAAAAACGGAATCTTGAATTATATGGGGATGGGTAAAACAGGAGATCAACGACTTGATTATGCGCAGAACAAAACTTTAGCTGAGTCGAAGCAGAGCGGAATCGGGGTTTATTTGTTTGAATGTTTCGAGCCGGGGGTTTATCGTTATGCCGGCGAAGTAGAGCTGGCTGGTGAGCCATTTATGGAAGTAGAAGCAGACAAGACCGGTGAAATGCGGGAGGTGATAAAGTTCCCGCTGCGAAGAAAGATTAAGTAAATTAATCATAGAGTATAATTATATACATAACTTACGAAAGGTTAATCATGCCGCGAGCGCGCAGTAAAGACGATCTAATAAAATCAGCTAATGAACAATATCAGAAATTAAACGAGCTAATTGCTTCATTGACCGAGGAGGAATTAGCGACTGCGTTTGATTTTTCTGCCGATCCAAAGAAGGCTGAACGACATTGGAGTCGAGACAAAAACTTGCGCGATATTTATATTCATCTACATGAATGGCACCGGCTTTTGTTGAACTGGATTCGCGCCAACGAAAAGGGAGAGAGTAAACCGTTTATACCCGAGCCCTACACTTGGAAAACTTATGGTGATATGAATGTAGAGTTTTGGCAAAAACATCAGAAGACGGGCCTGGATGAAGCGAAGAAATTGTTTGAAAAATCACATGCCGAGGTTTTTGGGCTATTGGATAAATATACGAACGAGCAACTCTTTGGTCGTGGGGTATATCCTTGGGTAAATACTGATCTTGGGTCGTATTTTGTAAGTGTCATGCCTAGCCATTACGATTGGGCGATGAAGAAACTCAAGGCGCATCGGAAGAATTGCAGATAAAATCGTGGTGCTATTTTCCCTTGCTAGATTCGTATTCTTCCCCTGCCTTTCTCATGGCCTCCTCTATTCTTCGTTTACGCGCTTCGTGCTCTTTCTTGGATAATTCCCAAAATTTTGTTTGCACAGCCTCTCGTTCCTCGCCCTCTAGCGTCCTGCCTCCATCTTCAATAATCTCAAAATACGAATAGCTATCACTGTCATGATCCATGCGACTAGACTGTTCGGCATATAGCACTGGTTTATCGTCTACTTTTTCAAGACAATATGTGAAGCCGCCGAATAATCCAGGCACCGTGATGTACCCATGGCAGTTTTCTGTAATTTTTGGAAATTCAAAGTTGGGATTTTCTTCTAAATATTTATCGAATTGACAAAACTTACATCGTTCGATAATAAGTTCGCGGAAGTTTTGCTCTAAAATTTTATTTATATCCATGGAATATATACCTTATTTTAGTTTAGTTTTTAGAACCCTCACTACTTTGGCGAAGTTTTCTAGGCCTAAGTTTTTCTCCGATAGGCTAGCGCTACGCGTGCTATGAGGGATGATACAATTGCCTGTTTGCCGATAAGCCTTGAGCTCTGGCACATCTTTGAGCCACCACTTCTCGCCCCGCATCAGGAGAATTATGGCGCCATTCTCAATAGCTTGACGAACTAGGGCAAAACTATACTGTTGCGATTCTAGAGGCGTCTTCAGCCTAGACTCGAAAGTCTTGGAATGATAAGGAAAATACTCAACGACGGCAAAATTGCGGTTTAGGTCGTCGCGCGTCACTCCGTGCCGGGATAATGGATTCAAAATATTCCGCCGAATCCACTCACCGCCGCTAGTCCAATCAAATTCATCATCAAGGTGAACTAAGCGTGTTCCGGTGGAGCTTAAATTCTCCCGGAGCGCTTGTTGGAGGTTTTGGCAATTTAGCTCAATACTATCTTCCGTGCTCGAACATCCCGGATTTAGTAACAAACAAATAACCTTCGCAGAACTGACGTTGCCGAGATAAGGCTGCGGTATGAGTTCCAGACGCAGATTGTAAAAATCAGTAAACTTAATATCTTTGTCGCACCCAGCCAGATAAGGCGGATTTTGCCGTTTAGCTACTTCAGGCCAAGGATTAACTATATCTAGCGACATGCAAATTGCTTTCTCAGAAATGTCATATCATGACATTTATATTCTCTTTGTCAATATATGGTCGACCCAACTTCGCGAAGCTATAACCGAATTTAAAGGTATTGGTTCGGAAGAAGATGACTTGTACCTATGATAGCACACAGGTCGTAAGTTGAGAATTGTAAATAAAAAGAATAAGCGAGAAATACCGTTTTGGCGTTTTTGGTTGACTCGTACGTAATGCGTATAACGTAGACACGGACCACTCGGATTAGTTTGAACTTCTTAGAAACTGCATGTGCGCCTCGAAAATCGAATAGTTCTGAAAATAGGAAATTCATAAGATATCAATCGTTATGGCAATATATATCATATATGTAAAATAAAATATGAACGATATATAATAAATATAAATACGAAAAATATGATATAATACATGTATGGAAAATGGATTAAAGGAATTTGAAATATTCGACAATAATACTGTGGGGCGAGTGGTGGATAGTATAACAATTACGAAGAATTACCAAATAAATTTCCCCTCAGCTTTCTATAAAAATCACAATCTGTACGACAAGAAGTCAGTTCTACTGTATTTTAATAAGCGTGCAAAAATGATAGCGATAGAATTCCTAGATAATCACGATGAGCGTGGTTTTAAAATTTCAAAATCAAATAAGGGCAAGAATGGTGGTTACATAACTGCGAAGAAGTTCTTCGCAGCGGCTGAGTTCGTAAACAAAATTGAATTTGGGCGCTATAAATACAAAAAGATTGCTAGGAGTGGTTGCAATACTGAGTTCTTTGTGATAAAATTGGAGAATAAGCGGCCCACCGTAGTGACAGTGCGGTAAAAGGCAAATAAGGAGGTACCCACATATGAAAAAACTTCAAAAATAGGCGCCGAAATTCCGGCAAGAATTGCGACGCCAAAAGAGTTTATGATGGATCAAAAACTCTGTTCTTTTTGATTATATCATAGGCCTTCTAAAGAATCTATATTAATTTTACCTCATGAAAGGAGGGTCATATAATGAGTAAGTATTATATTTATGGTATCACTAAAGATAATGGAGATGTAGACGATCAGGATGAAGCTATCGACCGCTATTTTTATCATAAGTATAATGAACGAGGTGAATATTGCGGACGTTTCAATGCGCTACGGCAATATTTAGTTGATAGGGTGAAGGAGGGGTCTACCGCCTACACTTATCCGAACGGACGCATTGGGGCATGTTGTGTAGTAAAAATTTCCAAGAACGGAGTTGAGTATCTCAAATCAATTCCAGACGGCAATCCTATGAACAACATCTCAGCTTTACCTGAGATGTAGAGTGCATCACAATATCAGACTACGACACTAAGCAGAGCGGGTAGTCCTATATTGATTAGGGTCGGCGGTTTTCCAAAAAGCTAATCATTCAACTTGGTCAGGGTGACTGGTAACTTCAAGTTGCTATGCAGCTTTTAGAGGAAGGGCATCGGTTCGGGAAAGCTAGAGCAAGGTTCTAGCTTTCCCGACGCTTTTACCGCCTATGAGTCACAGTGCAAAGTGGTTCTGACGCCTGTCGCTGCAATTTATCATAAAAAATCGACCCAAAGGTCGTTCTTTTGATGATGGTCGGGGCGACTGGACTCGAACCAGCGACCTCACGGTCCCAAACCGTGTGCGCTACCAACTGTGCTACGCCCCGATATGTGAATTATAACACGGATAAGGAGAAAATGCTAGAGGGATTCTGAGGTTCAGGGTTCGATGAAGTCGTATCGTGAGTTGGGCTTCTGCAAAAAACAAAAGTCACCCTAGCGGGCGGCCTTTGCTACATAACATATATAATAGAAAGGAGATTTCTATCATGGCGGAACCGACGAGACTCGAACCCGCGACCTCCGCCGTGACAGGGCGGCGCTCTAACCAACTGAGCTACGATTCCATATGTTCATTATAACTCATTTCTGAGTTCTACGCAAGAGTGAAATTCGATAGCTGACTAGGCGGTGTTTAGAGATGCTGATTCCCTCTTTCTCTAGAGGCGATTTTGTGATAGAATGAGGTTATCAGGGTGTGGCGCAGTTGGTAGCGCGCGCGGTTCGGGACTGCGAGGTCGTCGGTTCAAATCCGATCACCCTGACCATGAGATGGCAATGCTTTGCGTTGTGGTTGTCGGAACTTCCCTACGGGGATGTTTTTGTGGTTTCGGGAGAGGCAGCGGAGGGGAAATGGTAACTGTACTATGGTGGTGGCGCCGGTTACTTGAACTGCGTCAAATCCACTCCTTCAAGCTGGAGAAGAAATCGCTTCTTATCTAGCCCGCCAGCATAGCCGGTCAGCTTCCCTGCTGCGCCGACAACGCGGTGACACGGGACGATGATGGAAATCGGATTGCGACCGACTGCGCCGCCGACGGCTTGGGCGGACATTTTGGGCTTGTGAAACTCGTGGGCAATCTGCTTAGCAATTGCGCCGTAAGTCGTGAGCGTACCATACGGAATCGTGGCGAGGATGCGCCAAACCGCAAGTTGGAACTCGCTACCACTAGGGTCGAGCGGAAGACGATGCGGGTCAGGATTTTCTCCACGAAAGTAAGCGTCAAGCCAAAATTTAGTTTGAGTGAGAACGGGAGTTTCCTGAGTATCGACGTGACTGAGTTGTAGATTTTGTACATAATGCTTCTGATTGTCAATCCAAAGGCCGACAAGTGCCGAATCGTGCGCGACGATGGTGATTTTGCCGAGCGGCGAAGAGTAAAACGACTGGAATAATTTTTGCGGTGACGGCGTATCAGTCGTGTGATGTTTTTTCGCTTGTAGTCGTGACATTATCTCTATTTTACCTCAATACGGCGGAATCGTGATAGAATTAGTCTAGCGGGGCTTGGCGCAGTGGTAGCGCGCACGCCTGGGGGGCGTGAGGTCGCCAGTTCGAGCCTGGTAGCCCCGACCATGGACAGAATTGAGAAAAAAATGTTATAATATTAAGCTCGCAGGTTGTTCTGCGGGCGTTTTAGGCGTTGCGCTTTGATTTTTAACTCCGCCGAAGCGGTAGATACAATATGATTATGGAAGCCGATAAGGCGATTAAGGCTTGCGGTATTAGTAGTCGAGAATATAGGGATATTATACTCGGCTATAGCACCTACAAACGTTATATTGAGGCAGAATATGGTACAGTTGATAGTTTTATGCGGAGGCACAAGAAATGCGACTTTTAGACTATGAATGTAAAACTACCTTTTGGGAAGATTTCAGTATAGCGGAACGTTTTGGGGTGGAAGCAATTAGGGATACTTACAAGAGGGCTAGGGCGGAATGGAAGAATGACAGGGTTTACGGAACGGAGCTGTCTATGGTACTTAACCATAAGTGCTGGTATTGGTACGAGGAACAGAATATTAAACTTAGCCAACTTTACGCTGGGCTTTGGGAGGAATGGCATGAGTGGGTGTTGGAGAATTGGAAAGGTGAGGATTTGGGGTATTATTTGAGAACCACCGACTAAACCTCAACATCTAGCATATGCAAAGTATTAGCGTCTTGTTCGCCATGGTAGAAACGCTTTAACACTTGCATAAATAAATCTTCGCTCGGATCGGCTTGATGGAATAAGGTCATACAAGAGAATAGTTTAAGTTCGTCAACGTAAGAAAATATCTCATTTAGACATTCAATATCAGAACATAGGAGTGCTTCGGTAATTTCTCTTAGCCTACTTCCGAGTATGTCATGCTTTAAGTAAGCTTTCGCTTCGGCTAAGTCGGTAATTCCGTAATATTCTGCTGTTTCGCTAGTACCTAAGCCTTTAAGTTGTGGAAATATAAACCACATCCAATGTCCGTCTTTTCTGTATTGGCGTATTTCTGCCAAGGCTTCGGAATAAGTGTTTTCTTGAGCAACGATAAATCTGTCTAACGAGTCGGGGTTCATATTTATATTATAGCAGGCTAGTATGTTCGAGGGCTGTTTTTCGGATTCTTCCCCTGAGGGCTGTTGTGGCTAAGCGAACGGCTCTAAGGGTTTAATAGGTATTATTTGTGTGCGACGGACTAGATAATTATATCAATTTACATATTATAGATGACTATGATATTATTAGAGTTAATGGATATATTGCAGAGTGTAATTACTCAACTTATTTCGCTTCAGCATGAGGGAGAGTATTGGGACTTTAAAAGAGAATGGTATAAAAATCTAGCCGACTTACTTCATGATATACTCTGTTTGGCAAACAGCCCGTCAAGATCTGAAAAATACATTATTATAGGTGCTGGCGAAAGCGATATAAGAAAGACGTTTAGCGTGGTTGGGGTAAAACTAAATGACGCAAATCGTAAGGACTCCAAGGATCTTAATGATTTTTTGAGCACAAAAAAATTCGTGGGAGATATTAGACCTATGGTTCATGTTAGTCGGACAGTTGTTGATAAAAAGAACCTCGACATTATTGTTATTGAGCCCAACGACAATACTCCATTTGTACTGGCTGAAGACTACAAGTATCATCCGGAAAAAGGTAAGCCTACTGTTGTACGTTGCGGGCATGTATATACTCGTATTGGAGATAAGAATACTCCAAAAGATAAAACCGCCGACAACGATAAGACCGAAGCTTTGTGGCGAAGACGTTTTAGGCTTGATGCAACACCGACGGAGCGACTATCGTATTATTTACTAAGACCAGATGAGTGGGAAATCATAAACTTATCAGACAATGACACTATTGCCTACTATTATAAATATTCTCCAGAGTATAGAATTGAGTTTGAAGACGACGATTCGACAGCTAGAAAAGGTGATTTTCTGTGCAAGGGCTGGTTAAACGGACCGAGTGCCTATCATAGCATTACATTTAAATTATTTGAGACTACAATTCAGAGATATAGGTACTCATATTCCAAGAGCATGGCTTATGCCTTTATAAAGCCTTATTGTGTTACGGCAGGAACTAGTTTTTCTGTTACTACTTCTAGAATTCTTGCATATTATATTAAGAATACGCCAGAGTGTAATTTATCTTATTTTATGCAATCAAAGTTTCACAATTCAGTTTGCGATATGCTAGAACCCAATTCCGATCGCCTAAAAAACATTATAATTTTTGAATCTGAAGAACAGAAGCAATCATTTATTAAATATGCTGCCTCATTATCTGACAGTATATTAGAACTTTCGGCAGACCCTTTCCCCGAGTTGAATGAAGATGCTTGGACTCAAGAAGAATATAAAGATTGGCAATCTACCAAATGTATGAAAAACCTCTACAACAGATGGAAAAATGGATAAGAAACTTTATTTCCCCTCTAGAAAAGCTGTTATAGCCGAACGAACTATGCCCGACCATCAAAGGAAAAATAGATCATTTAGGATATATTTCTCTCTAATTGAATTTGATAAGTGGGGCTCATGTTCTGGTCGGTTCGTTATCAGCCTGGTGCGCAGAACTACGGCGCGGAGTACTGCGCAGCCACCTGACTAAGTGAAAGCCTCACGATTATGTAAGTTCATTAGTAAGACGTTTCGATTTTGAGTGAAGTTATCTAATTAGCTTGGAGTATGGAAGACAACATTCATAAAGTAAAGTCATCGTTAAAGCACTGCCTCGTAGGGTATGGAAAATGTCGTAAATATTAATTCGTGTGTTATTATAGATAGGGGTTACTTCCTCTGGGTTGACGTCTTGAAATTCAGATATAGTTTTGACGTATAATCAAATACTCAATATATACGTATTAATATGACTGGCGGTATATGAAGGTTAGAATTAAGAAGATCAGTATTAGAAGATTTCGTTCGTTTGGACAAGTTGAGATTGAGGCAACACGGCTAAACATTTATTCCGGTAAGAATAATTCTGGAAAGTCAAATATCCTAAGAGCCCTGAACTTATTTTTTAATTCACAAAGTAACTATGGTGTTCCTTTTAATTATTTCGAAGATTACAATAAGGCTTTTCGTGGCGCAGCTGGAGGAAAGCGCGAGGTACAGATTGAAATATCCTTTGTAGGTACTGGTGATGGAGCGTTAAAGGATGGTTTTTCTATTTGTCGTACTTTTTCAGAAGGATCCTCTAGCCCGGAAACGCAATATAAATCGACTAATGCGAAGATCAATGCGGCTATTCAAGCTCGCAATGGGAATATTACTCGCCAATTTACAGCTTTTTTAAATAAGATTGAGTATCTATACATACCAGCAGTGCGAGATAAGTTTTTTATACGCTCGCTATTGTTGAAGTTTGAGCAAGTTATTAAATCTGCTGCCCGAGGCGAGCAATTTGATAAAGCGATAGACGAGCTTTCGACTATACTTGGCGATGTCTCTAAAGGTATTAGCCTGAATTTCAACACATATATGCAAATGCCCGCGACTGCATCCTTATCATCTAATGTGACGGATATATTGGGCGCAATTGAAATTAATGTTGAATCCGGCTTGCAAATTCAAGACAAAAAATCTAGTAGCAAAGGGCATAGAATCAGAAATGTGCCTATTAACCTATTTTCTTCTGGCGATGGGATAGTTATGGCTTACCTTGTATATTTTCTTGCTTTTTTGACGAAAAATGATAAGAAGAATTATATTTGGGGGTTTGAAGAGCCTGAAAACTCTTTAGAGTACTCTAAGATTGAAGATCTAGCACATCAATTTTATTGTGAATTTTCTAACCAAGCACAGATTTTTATTACGACTCACTCACCGGCATTTATTAATCTACGTGAGCAGGACGGGGTGTCCCTGTACAGGGTATATATCGAGCCACATTTGGCAAGCGGAGGACAACAGCCTTCACCAAACAAGCGTTTAACTCATGTGGAGAAGTTGGAAACCATCCGAAAACAACTATCGTTACTAGACTGGAATGACCCGAGACGCACGGTTCTTGACGACGAACTACATCTAGCGGAGCAATCAAGAGCGATTGAGGAGATAGCTTGCTCTGTAAGACAAGAAAGGGAGCGTCTTGCCAAGGAATACCAAGAGTTTGAAAAGAAGAACGCGTCATTGCTGAATAATTTTCCAGACAAGATTTTTGTTTGCGAGGATGATCGGGGAACAGAATTATGGCGTCATCTTTTAAAAGAGGCACGTATCGATAAAGTTCACGTTATATCTTCAAGTGGCTGCTGTAATAATCAGGTGGAAAATTGGACCGTTATACAACAGCACTATAAACCGGAGTATTATCCAAAAATCTTTAGAGAAATCGATCGTGATGGAATGATGGACCGCCAAGCAGAGGTTGTTAGTGAATACCTTAATAAGAAATATGAGGGGGTATTTAAGAAATATAATGTCGGAGTGTTGCCGGTTTGCGAAATCGAAAATTTTTCAATTTTATGTAATAACAACTATGAAAAAATCCCAGGAGAATATCACCAAATCGAAGCTAGCCGACTGCTTAAAATCGATAGGCATTTCACGAAAACAATAGAGGATAAATTAACTCAAATGCTAAAGCTGACTGGCGACAACAACGAATTCCCAACTATTAAATCTACGTCGAGCCATAAGAAGATAGAAGAGATGCGTTGCATTGCAACAGCAAATTTTGTACAGCAGATGCCCGGAAAAGAGTTATCGAAATTAATACAGAACTTTAATCCGGTGAAGACGTTAATGAATCTTACATATCCAGACTTTCCAGAACCACTACGTGATTATTTAGCCAAAGTCAAAGATTTTTTCGACGATGGCCATCCTTCCATCTGATTACATTTGCTTCGGACATTAGATAGCGTGCTCGCTTCAGTAAAATTACATTAAAGATATTATCAGGCCATTTTTATCATCGTTCATTAATTTTTATCCCCTACTCTAGCGCAACGCGTTGAAACTTTGCCTATATACATAATAATGTTAGTAAAACGGCTAGCACTTTAAGAATCTTATCATCTAGGCTATCAGAAAAAATGAAAAGGCCTCAAATGACATGCATGATATTTTATTCTTCATTCATCTAGAAACTCTGTTATAGCCGAACGAACTACGTCCGACCATAAAGACCATAGCTCAAGATAGTAGAACACGCTATAATAAAAATGTATGAATCTCATCACCACAGATTATTACGGCAATAAATACGAAGCGGATCCGGAAAATATGTCCGTCTCGATACATGTGTATGGCATCGCGATTAAGGATAACCAGGCGTTAATCTCGCCGCAGTTTGACGGTTATGATTGGCCAGGCGGGACGTTTAAAATCGGTGAAGATACGATACAGACCTTGAAGCGTGAGTTTAAAGAAGAGACGGGATTTAATGTTGAACCGATAAAACTGCTGGATGTGGAGACGAGTCTGTTTCATCATTATAAGCGCGGTACGGATCATCACTCGATACTCGTATTTTACCTCGTTAAAATTGTTGGAGGCGAGCTGTCAGATGCTGGGTTCGATGATGACGAGCGCGAATACACTAAGCTGGCTCGTTGGGTGAATTTAGACGATTTGCGAAAAATGCATCATGCCTGTAGCGTTGATATTGCTGATAAGATAATTGATTTAGCTCAGAGTGAGACTGTGACTAACCTTTCTATATCTCCCATTGCCAAGAAAAACGATGAACCCCTTGTCTCGTAGAACTTGAAGTTGCTGACGGATTTTTGCTTCGATATGATGATTTTGAGGGTGTTTTCGACTTAGATAATTCGTATATTGGTAAACGTCGCTTAGATAAAAGTCATCCGTTCTAAGCGAATTGATACAGTTTAGCACGTCCAGTATCCAACTCCTAGAATCGATATTAGAGACGTGCAGTTTTTTGATATGATTATAGGCTTTTATAGTATCGCCGATGTTCGCCATTAAACCATCTGTAATGAGGTTAATCTTTCCTTGCTGGGGTATGTTTTTATATAGTATATTAGACCCTATCCAACCCGCTCTTCTTGCGGTTTTTGATAAAGGAGGTCTTTTTTCTATAACGTCAGGAGTAAAGAAAAAGCTAGGCACAAAGACTAAATTCTGTACATTGTAGTCTTTTGAATATTGAAGGACGAGGAGTTCTGGGTTGGTCGCGCTCGTAATGCGCTCTATCATTTTCGAATATGCGCTGCCAGCTATTTTTGTTCCGATATGTTGACATTTGCTTTTTAGCTCAAAAATTTTTTGACACTTTTCGCAGACAAAATCAGAGACTGGTGTGTTATTTTTTAATTTTTTTAGATGAGAATTGCCACAGCAAGGGCAATACACATTATCAGCTACCCACTGCTCACTCATAACTCTAACTTTTTGACTATTACTCTTATAATGCGTAGTTAGTTCAATGTCAAAAGATAAATTCATCGGATCTCCTTTCTATAGATGTTAGAGCTTTATTCGAAAATTGTAAACTATTATTAGATAACCCCGGCTCATCGCCAGGGTTATACCTACAGCTGACGAACCTCGTTCATGACTTTAAATAAAGTCTTAGCTGGCATCATGCTGTAAAAACTGAAATTATTTTTGGGCTGGGAGATGGCCTTGACGCCATTCTTTTCCCAGACGGCAGCGGCTTTTGCTTGATCATAAGTGTTGTCCCACCACTTCGGGCGAACGGTTTCGCCATTCGGAACAAAATAACACTCGCAATAATCGCCCACCAAATCGCTGTTTTTTCGTGCTAAGACCTGGATGTATTTACTCAAGTCCCATTCTGTAAACTCAAGCGCCACCGAATCCTTACCCCAATTACCGATAAAGGCCAGTTGGTTACGATAAAGCTTGGGGTTGGCGCGCATGACTTGCGTCGATGATGCACGGATTTGATCGATAACTGGATCATTGTGCGGATTCGGGTCGTCGGCGAAAAACGGAATTGGCAGTAAATACCAAAGATACGCGAAATAGCGATGAAATAGTTTCGCCACCCACGTCATAGCACTGCTCGGTGCGCCACCAACAAAAAAGACGCGCTTAATTCTCCGCTGTTCTTCGTCGAAATTCCAGAGCAATATCATTTGGCAGGCGACATATGCGCCTAACCCGCCCTGTGCGTGGATTTCCAAATCTCGGAAATCATAACGCCTTTCGTATTTCAGGATTTGCTGGCGAATATTCTCCTTGACATTTGGATTTTGACCGTAGTCGAAGACAATAACATCTAAGTCTTCGCCATAGCATCTCTTCAGCTCGTTAACGTACGCCTGCTCGGTCTCTGCCGAATCGCCTTCGGCAGGAATAACCAAAATTGTTGACCGCATTTTACCACCTCCTTTTTAGAATGACGGTCTACAAAAGGAATAGTGTGTATATTATAACACGTAATTATACTCTATACAACTGCTATACTGAGTTTTGTTTAAAAATCTTCGTAATAGTCTTGAATTTTGTCGATAATTTCTTCTTGTTGCATTTTTTGGTAAGCTCGCGAGTAAATTTGATAGACGAAATCGCGCCTGTGATAATCACGTTCAAATTGATCGCGGCGCTGCGCCAAAATAGGATTATCAGTCCAGAGATGAAAATGGCCAGTACGTTGCGTACGCCCCAACATGTATTCGTAACAGCGATTAAAATGATCATCGAAAGTGTTTAGCTCTGGATAATTTTTAATACTGGTTGCTAGCTGGCGCGGAGCTAGCACTTCGATATCGAAGTCGCGGTCGGAGTCGGAAATAATTTTACCATAAAAGTTACGAGGAGGGGTTTTGCGCGAGCCGCGATGATCCTCCACCGCTTCCCGGATGATTTGAATTTCTGGATTTGAGAAGAAAGTTTTGAGATTAGCGTCGCTAGCTACGATTTCACCAGAAGCAAGCTCGTGATGCTCTCGGTCAGTTTTTAACCCTAAATCCGTGATAAACGGCGGCAGTATAGGCAACATCGTAATCTTTGTGATAATATTCAGCCAGCATGAGAGCGTTACGCACTACGCTTTGGATGTGAATGGGGCCATGAGAATAAAATTTTTCATAGCGTGGCAAAATTTCAGACTCAATATACGCCTTTAATTTTGGATTAATCTCGGAATTATGGCTTTCGTTCATAGATATATTATAATAGAACTATGCGAAAATACATACCAGAGAATGTGAAATTGATACCGGCGGAGGCGGAATGTAAGTTCTGGGGTGAGTTGTTTGATGTTTATCAGTGGCCACAGGAAATGTTTGATGGCTCGACGGCGACTTTTGAAATGTTAAGACGCGAAGATACGGTTGTGATTATTGCGATGTTGACGGCGGAAGAACAGAGGCGCTTGGGGAAAGTTGCAGAGGGCGAAGATGCGGAAGACAAAGTGGTAATTACTTATCAAACGCAGCCGCATCAAGATTGGTTTTATGATTATCCGGGCGGGCGACATGACAATCCGGACGAAACAGAGCTCGAGGCGGCGAAACGAGAATTGCGCGAAGAAACGGGTCTAAGTTTTGCGAACTGGAAACTTGTAGAAGTGCACCAACCATTTACGAAGATCGATTGGCTAGTTTATACTTTCGTGGCGACAGACTTAGTCGGGCAAGTTGCGCAGAAGTTGGATGCAGGAGAAAAGATTGAGGTCCTAGAAGCCACTTTGGATGAACTACGTGAGTACGCGAAGAAGCCGAACGCGAAATACTTAATGCCTGGATTTATGCGAGGGGTCAAAAATCTGAATGGGCTGCGAGAACTGCCAGCGCTGTACGAATACTAAGTTTAGCTAATTAAGTTTCCGTCTTATCCTCTTCTGATTCTGTATCTTTTTGCGATTCCCCTTTCAGTACCCGCATAATCCATTCGCGTTTCCAGACAACGAGGCCAAGTATGGCTATACCGGCGACCGCGGTGACAGCGACAAGGCCGAGGTTGTCGCTCAGGCCAGCGCCGAGATAATTTGTCATGATAATCGTCGGGAGGCGGCCAAGGCCGACGAGAAGCATGAGCTTCGGAATCGGAACTTTCGTCAATCCGGCAATATAACAGACGACGTCATCCGGAAAACCGGGGAGCAGGAAAATCGCAAAAAGGATGAACGAGGCACTTTTGGCTTCGAGAATAAAATCAAATTTCGCGATCACGGATTTCTTGAAAATCTTTTCCAACAAGGGGCGACCAAAGCGGCGAGCGAGTTTGAAGACAATCCAACAACCAATTAGGCTACCGATCAGCGTCCATAAGATTCCCCACGGTCCGAAAAGGAATCCGCCGACGCTGCCGACGAGCTGCCCAGGAATCGGTGCGGCGACGGTCTGAGCAATCTGGAGCAGAATATATAATAACGGTGCGAAAATTCCCCACGACTGGACCGAGGCGACGAGCTGGTCGCGGTTCATTAGAAGCGAAGTGAGCGGACCTTCGAGCGCAATGTCAAAGATAAGATAGATAGCTAGAGCGGCAATCGCAATCGCAACCACGGTGACTTTGAGTTTCGTCTGGCGCGAAATGCGTTTCTTAACTAGCGATTCATCATTACTTCGCGTATTCAACGGCACGGGTCTCCCGGATCACGTTGACTTTAATCACGCCAGGATAAGACATAGTGGCTTCGATCTTGTTCGCAATATCGCGAGCGAGTTTCAAAGCACTCAGGTCATCAATTTGTTTCGGTTCGACAATCACCCGAATCTCACGACCAGCGGAAATCGCGTAAGCCTTGTCGATGCCCGGGAAGGACGTCGCGATGTTTTCGAGGTCGCGCATACGCTCGGCGAAGTTCTCAGCGGAAATGTTGCGAGCGCCAGGGCGAGCAGCACTGAGAGAATCAACAATCTTCACGATGATTGCTTCTGGAGTTGTAGGCTCGATGTCGTCGTGGTGAGCAGCCATAGCGTGGACAACTTCATCCGGCATGCCGTACTTCTTCGCGAGTTCTGCACCAATTTCGGCGTGCTTCCCTTCGATTTTATGGGTTACGGCCTTACCGATATCATGAAGCAAAGTTGCGGTCTTCGTCACGCGCTTGTTGGCGCCAATTTCTTCGGCAATCATGCCAGCGATGTGCGCCATCTCGACAGAGTGGAGCAAAACATTCTGACCATAGCTAGTGCGGAATTTCAGTTCACCGAGTAGATGAATCAGCTCACGCGGAATACCAACGACACCAACTTCGCGAGCGGCATCTTCGCCGGCGCGCATAACTTCTTTTTCAATCTCACGCTCGGCCTTGGCGACAGCATCTTCAATCGAACTTGGGTTAATGCGGCCATCCTTCATCAAACGTTCAAGAGCATAGCGTGCGACTTGGCGACGAATCGGGTCGAAGCTCGAAAGTACCACCATGCCCGGAGTATCGTCGACCATAATGTCGACACCAGTAGCGCGTTGGAGAGCCTGAATATTGCGGCCTTCCTTACCGATAATGCGACCCTTCATGTCATCGTCAGGAAGTTTGAGCGCGGTAACCGTGCGGTCAGCAGTGACTTCAGACGACATACGCTCCATGGCAGTCAGTAAAATCGCCTGCGCAGTTTCGTCAACATCATGCTTAATTTCTTTCTGTTCCTTCGCGACAAGCCCGACGAGATCTTGCTTAATGTCGCGTTCGGTCATTTGCATAAGTTTTTCGCGCGCAGCTTCTTTCGAGAGGCTGGCGATTTTCTCGAGCTTTTCTTGCTGACGATTGCGGATGTCGCGGACTTCGTTTTTCAGATCATCAAGTTCTTTTTCCTGTTTCGCGAGACGCTCGGTTTTCTGTTCGAGCTGGTCGAGTTTGTTGTCGAGATTTGCTTCGCGCTCGGTGAGACGAGTCTCGGTCTTTTTCCATTCGCGACGACGCTCAGCTTCTTCTTGCTGAGACTGCGAGGTAATCTCTGCGGCGTCAGTCTTCGCTTTTAATACAATATCCGAAGCTTCGTTCTTCGCCTTACGAACTAAATCATCGGCTTTATTCTTGCCGCCATTTTCATTCTTTTTATTGTACGCAAAAAGCGCACCAGCGCCCGCACCCATCCCGAGTACGAGGGCAATAATTATTCCTACTACGTTCACTCAAGTACCTTTCCTAATTGTTGTGTCGATATTTTTCTCTATACCGACGGGGTAACAAATAAATATAAATTAATAACTTTCTGTTTTAATTATACCATAAAAATGACTCAATGTAAGTAAAATACCTCGGTTTTCGCCGAGGTATTATTCAGTGTGATGTACGTTAGCCATAAAACATATTGTTTATAAGTTACTTAAAGACTTAAATGCAGTCGTATCTATTTTATTCAACTACACTATCGAGACCTTCCCATTCGCCAGTAAAATTGTTCAATATTTTAACCGAGGAATTATAAAACGTCTGGATATCGTCGGTTTTTACTTTCGCTTGGACTTCGCGTAGCCCACCTTTAAAGCCAATGATAGCATAAGTGTCCGGCTTATTCTTGTACGCAGCCTCATCAATCATATAAACCAAGTATGTTTTACCGGATTCAATGCGAATATCGTCAGTATTTAATACCTCGATATAATCAGCCATAGCCAAGCTGCCATCATTTTCCTTGGCGCGTTCATACTGCATTTTTTCCATATCCGATAGACTTTTGACATATTCGTCAACCGATATTGCGCCTCCCAAGCGATAGAACTCAAGTTTTTCATTCACTGGTAGATTGCCTTTGATATTTTCGAGAACCGTTAAACTACCATAAGTATATGCGGAAACATATTCTTGGCTTACGTCGCTATAGTTGCTAACGCCGTCAACCGAATCAACTCTTACAATAGCTACATACTGGCTCATATCTGCCATCTTGCTCGGATCCGAAATATCCGTCGCTAAACTACTTTCTGACCGTATAGTATAAACAGTAGAATTATTCTCTCTATCTATTACAGTCTTAGATGAAGGCTCTTCTTGTTTCGTCTGCATATTGACCGCACCTGCTGTCACTAAAACTCCCAAAACAATACAACATCCCGCACAGATAATCTTTTTGATATTTTTCATGTTTTCACCCCCTAATACATATTGCTTAACAAGTTATTGTCGACTTGTTGAACGCGCCTTACGTTGCAGCCGTCCAGGTATGGGTACATAACACTATTTGGGTTATCGACATGCGCCATCCCAAATCCGTGCCCCATTTCATGGATAAAAACCCAAATGGCGTCGTCATTGCTATACCGATCCCGCCGCAGGAGTGGATCATTAAGATTAAATTCCGCTGAATACCAACTTGAATTCCATGGGTAAACTTCGCTCATATTGTAAGCATAAAATTTAGTCTCACCCAAGACGTTGCTACCATCGTTGCCCCAGAAACTACTGTTACGTGCATACCAGTCCATTTTTGAACCGCTGGTTCCAGAACTTACGTACCCTAAGCAATAGAAATCATTAGCCCCAACTCCAGTATACATCCAGTTATTCACCGCCGTTTTAATCAGATTTTGCCATTACGTTGCCTGTGGCGACCCGTTTCCATCTATATACATATAGATATTACCGATTCCGCCCTCCATGCGATAGCCGCTAAATGGAGCTGCGGACACCGTTGTAGAGAATAGTGCTAAAATAAGTATCGTTGCCGTAGTGAAGCATAGTTTAGTGCGTATGCTTTTTATTAGTCTCATTTTAATTCCACCTTTCTAAAGTACTTATGACCTACGACAATCACACCGAACTAGTTTAGTATATGTGTCTTTTTATATTTTGTCAACATTTTTATTTTTTAAAATTTTTCTTGACCCTCACCTTGCGTCATAGACTATGATAGGGTTATTATAAAATTAAGCAGAAAGGATTATAATTTAATATCGTTGTATTATGAAAACTATTAAGCAGGTTTCCGAGTTAAGTGGCGCTAGCGTGCGAGCATTACAATACTACGACAAAATTAATTTGCTTTCGCCTAGCCGTACTGACTCTGATTACCGCCTTTATAGCGATAATGATATTGCGAGACTACAGAAGATATTATTTTTGAAGGAATTAGGGTTTTCGTTAAAACAAATTCGCGAGTTAATAGATGGGTCTGGCTTAGAAAAAAGTATGACTTTTCAAAAACAAAAGGAAGTTCTGCGCGCGAAGCGTTGTCGAGCCGAGAAAATTATAAATGTTTTAGAACGCTTGGAGAATGGCGACACAATTGATGACTGCGCGAATGACATTAGGGCCATCGCTAAAGAATCGAAGAGCATAAAGAAGACAATTGGAATGCTAATGATTCTTGCCGCGATAACCGCTGGAGGAATAGGATTTTATCGTTTTCTACAGGAAAACTGCGGAAAATCTAACGTGCAAATAGCCGAACCGGAGCAACCCCACGGCGAGGATAATGTTACTTCGGATTTCATAGCGATAAATTCAGTCGTGGCGGATAGTAGTATAGATTGTTCGACATTTGATATAGTGCAGATTGATGAAACGTTTTTGCCGGAGGGGCTAGAAATTTTAGGTAAAGTCGTATTTCCGGACGACCTGCAGAATGATGTCCAGGCGCAGGCGTTTTATTCTTCCGCCGACGAGATGTATTATGACGCAGAGGTTCAACCGATTAGCTATGTAGTAAAAAGCTCAAATGGTAAACGTTATATTGCGATTAATTTTGCGTTTGACCGCACGCCGATTCGCGAAATGTATGCGCCAGCGGGTGAACCGTCAATAATAAACGGGATCGAGATTATGATAGGATCTTATATCGGAGAATACTATGATGAAACTCTGGATATTCTCGAACCTGTTGAGAAATACTATGCGGACTTTATGGTTGATGGCGTGAATTATAGTGTTGAAACACATGGTCTAAACGAAACCGAATTAGTCGAGCTATTTAAATCGTTACTTTAATTCTGATTTAAGGTTCGATTATTAGAATAGGATGGGGGGGTGGTATAGCGTAAAGACAAGGAGCTTATGTGAAGCAACATTTTTTGCAGTCCCCGGCGTGGGAAGACTATGAACATGTAGAAAAGCACGAAACGTTTCGGTTGGATGGTGATGGATTTTCGGCGATGGCAATGTTGGAGTATACTGTGCTAGGAAATTACTTGTTCGTTCCCTATGGGCCAACGGCAGAAAACGAAAAAAGTTTTAGGAAGGCTCTAGATGCGTTGCGAAAACTGGCGAAAGAACAGGATGCATTCTTTGTCCGGATTGAGCCGACAACTCCGTTTCCTGTTGCGGAATTAAAGACCATTGGTCTTACGAAATCGCATAATATCGACCCGGCGCATACTTGGGTGTTGGATTTAACTCAGCCGGAGTCGCAAATTTTTGCGGACATGGAAAAAGAGAAAGGGCGACTTTGGCGGAATTGCTATAAAAAAGATATTACCGTACGGCAAACTAGGAACCCGGAGGAAGTTGATATTTTGGCAACGATGCTAGATAAAGTTGGTAGCCAAAATCATTTCATCCCGCAGAAAAAGATTCATTTGCGTCGGCAGATGGAGGCTGGATTTGCGACACTCTATGTAGTGGAATTAAAAGGCGAATCGATTGCCGCGGCGCTAGTTTATGACTACGATGACGTGAGATATTATGCACATGCGGCGGCAGATTACGAACATCGTAAGTTGGCAGCGGGTGCGATTTTGCTCGTACAGATGATTGTCGATGCGAAGCGCGCCGGAATGAAAACTTTTGATTTTTGGGGAATTACAGCCTCCAAGAACAAAAATCATCCGTGGTATGGATTTACTGAATTTAAGAAATCTTTTGGCGGAAAACAAGTCGATTACGCGGGAACTTGGGACTTGCCGGTAAGGAAGTTGCGTTACTACTTTTATAAAATTATTCGCAGGGTGAATAGGGTGCGGAGGAAAATTTGGCGTAGAAAGTAGTTAGCTTTAGACGTGGTTACTTTTTCGGCGCAGAGATATTAGCTGGGCGGCCATAATCCGGAAGAATAATCTTGTGCTGCTCACCATGATGGTCGTAAAGCGGGATTTGGAGTTGGTCGGCAAGCGCATTCACGACCGCAGCGCCGATACGTAATCCAGTGAACGACCCGGGGCCGCTCATGAAGGTAATCTCAGAAATATCTTGCCAGTCGGCGCCGTTTTCTTGCAACTTGTCGTGGATAAAGGTGAAGATTTTTTCGGCTAAATCGTAACGGCCGACGCGAGTATATTCTCGATCATTGAGCCGCAAAATACAAGTGTCGGTCGAGGTATCGAGGTAGAGTTTCATGACAATTTCTCCAAAAAATCCGATTGGTTTGTGGTAACATCGCGGCTGCCGTCAGCATTTAGCGTAATGTCGAGGCGCAGATGTTCTTCTGGAAGCAACTCCGCAACATCGCCACCCCACTCGACGACAACGATAGAGTTGGGCTCGTGCAGGGTTTCGGCAAGTTCGTCGCGCATGATGCCTGGATCGCCAAGACGGTAAAAATCGTAATGAACTAATTCCCCACCAGCTGAGAGTTGTTCACTAGAAGTGTTGTAAAAATTACAACGTTTTATGGGAAAGCTGTAGCGTTTGGAAATCGTGAAACTGGGACTAGTAACGGGTTCGGAAATGCCAAGACCAGCGGCGAGCCCACGCGTAAAAGTCGTCTTGCCAGCGCCGACGTCACCGACTAATTCAATGACAGCAGGAAGTTGTAAGTGCGTGGCGACTTTCTGACCAAGTTCAATCATCTCGGATTCGGACTTTATCTTCATGTTTTTCATTATAACATATTTTCTTATAATGTCGATATTGCACGACGACCAACAATACTCCTATAAGCAGATATAAGAGAAAGATTAGTGCATCATCCGGCGGAAGTTCAAGGATAAACATTTTCTTCTCGCTAAGGAAGTTGATGATGAAAATATGAAAATCGAGCAGATAAGTTGCAATTTGGCCGAAAACTTGAGCGATAGCAGTGCAGAAACTAAAACTACCAGTGAGAAAAACTAGGAGCATAGCGTAGGGCAAAGTAGGTAGAATAATGAGATTGGCAATAAGCGAGAGAAAAGATAGGCTGCCGAAATTATAAATCAAAATCGGCGCACAGATGAGACTGGTGGAGATGCTAGTGATGAGCATGCCAGCGAGCCAGGGAGGTTTCTTTCCGCCGTAGAGTAGCTTTTGCAGACAGGGCGCGAGAATCATGATACCAAAGAAAGAGGCGAAGGAGAGTTGCCAGCCGAGATTTTGGAAATTAGTCGGAACAAGAAGAAGGGTGAGCGCAGCAACGAGACTAAGTAAACGTAACGGAGTAAACTTGCGACCAACATAGCCGACCATGAGACTGAGGCTGGTGACGAGCGCTGCGCGGGTCATGGAGGGTGTAAAGCCAACGATTAGAACAAAAGCCAAGACGAGAAGAAGCGAAAGCATGAGACCGGAAAATTTAGAAAGTTTGCCAAAGAGTTTCCCAGCGGCGCCGATGAGAATGCCAAGATGTGCACCCGAAGCAACGACGATATGCGTCATGCCGACCGCACTCAGAGCATCGGAAAAACTTTCCGAAAGACCAGATTTCATACCAACGAGATAACCGAGCCCAAGATCGACCGCCGGGCTAACGATAAAATCGCGAACACGTTCGGCAAACCAGTTTTTTAGTCGGGCAAAAATGTCGCCAGTCTCCGAGCGCGTGACTTCTGTGAGTTCGGGGCGATAAAAACTCGCGACATAAATACCGAAACCAGTGCCAACCTTGCCCGTGATGGCGATTTTATCAGAGCGTTCAAGGTCGATGCGCGGGTTAGAAAGTTGAACATAAACTGTGCCAGCAACCTCGACGAGTTCGTCGCGCGGCAAATGAAGTTCAAGGTGAGTAAGATGTACTGTGACTTGCCCAGAAGCAACCACAGGATCATCCGCGATTTTGCCATTTAAAGTAACCGTTTCGCCGACGAGGTTTGCGAGATTGGCCCGGCCGATAATCTCCGGAGCGACACGCAGATTGCCAATCATCATTCCAGAAAAAATGGCGAATATTAGCATAATGCAAGTAGAGTGACGCAAAGCGAAAATCAGAATCAAAATCGCGACGACGAGCCAGAGCCAGTGATTAAAAATCATGATCTCGAAAATAAAACTACCGATAGTCCCAATAATAATTCCCCAAATTGCAGCGTAAAAGATCCAAGACGGGTGAATAGATTGCTCAAAAATAGTTTTCGCGAAACGCATGACCGGAGCATAGCATAATTTTGAAAAAATCTACAAACATAAGTGTAAAAATACTTATTGCGAAAAAATGCGTGTCAAGCACAAGTTCGTTCAAAAACGCAAAAAGTCTACAAAGCTGAATGTTTTTGCTGTTTAGCGATTAGACGGCTACGACGATAGGTCGCCATGCCAGCATAGGCGCCAGCAAGCATACTCATGATCCAGTTCGGCGTCACAGTCGGATCTTGCTCAACGGCTGGAGATGGAGTATAGACAGCGGATTCAGCGCCAGCTGCCGGTGCAGGGTTAGCAGTGGTGAGATTTTGAGCCTGAGGGGCATGTTCGAGGGCGAGCAGGGCGAGGTTGATTTCAAAAACTAGGTCCTCGACCGTAGACTGGGTGGCATCAGAGTTTCCGAGTAGTGATTTTGCGACTTCAAGCTGCGAGAGAACGCGCGCATAGCTCGTAGCAGTGAAGTCATCGGGGTTAAGGCGGGAGATTTCAGCTACAACCTCACTAAGCCCAGTCCAGTCAACTTGCACGGCTTGTTCAAGGGCGCTAGGAGCGAGCTGCGTCTCTGCTGGAGTAACAGTTTCAGCCGGAACATCTTCAGCGCTAGTGACTTCGGTCATGCCTTTAAGCCCGGTGGTTTTCTCGGCGAGATCATCCATGGCTGACATTAGCTCAACGAAGTTGGCGTTTGGTCTATATAATATACTACGAGCTTTGACGATGGCGACCTGAAGTTCGCCGAATTGCTCAGCAAAGTCAGTTTCGTAGTCGCCGAGCGTCAAATCTTGGACAGCTTCGAGCATAGAATAGAGATTCCCCTTCGCTTCGAGTAAAGCGGCTTCAGCGGGATAATCAACACTATGTGAAAGAATGTAGGCGGGGTCGGTTTCGGGCGTAATGACCGGTTCGACTGGTGTAACTTCGACAGGGTTTTCTACGAACGGTTGCGCTTTGGGAGCTGCTCCGATACTAGCTCGCGGTTCAGACTCGGGCGGCGCAGCGGATTGAACCGGCGTGAAAAATGCAGCTGACTGTGTCAAAAATAGTGAAGCCAGAAATTCAGAAATATCAATAATTTCATCTGAAGATAATTCCGATACTTCCAGCTCGAGGGGGGCTTGCAATTCTTGAGTTGCCGGTTCTTGAACTGGCGCTTCTACTAGCTCAGGCATAGGTTCCGCTTCAAACATCTCGGTTGGCAATTTCGGCTCTTGCGACTGCGGAGGCAAGACAGATGGCGGAGCGAGAGTCGGAGCGGAGTCAGGCAGAGGCAGCGAAGTTTCAAACATTTCGTCAAGCTCTTCTGCTGATACCTCGTCGATGCCATCGAGCAAGTCAATGTTGATTTCAACGTCAAGAATCGCGGAATATAAATCCTTGAGTGAAGCGCTTTCCCTCTGCAAAAGTTCATCGGCGGCAGCGG
Organism: uncultured Candidatus Saccharibacteria bacterium; assembly: GCA_937889535.1. Classification (GTDB taxonomy): domain Bacteria; phylum Patescibacteriota; class Saccharimonadia; order Saccharimonadales; family Saccharimonadaceae; genus Nanosyncoccus. Next base: position 198,039 of record CALBZW010000011.1, read on the forward strand.
CGACGGTTGTAAGTTGTTGATAGCTATACTTAGTATAATCTCCAGGGTCGATGGCGTCGACCGAAGCAATTGATTCGGCGAGTTCGGCGCGCATAGCATCGTTCACAAGTTCGAGATTATCGAGGGCGCGCTGGAGGGATTGCTCGGCCGAAACGATGCGCTCATATTCAAGATGCTGTTTAAGTGCTTTCTTGCCGAGCGTAATCGCGCGCTTGATCAAAGCGATAGCCTTAGTAGCGACCGGTTTCCATTTACCGAGGTCGCCGCTAACATAACCATTTGTATAGACAGCTGATTCCTCAATGAGGGCCTGAAGTTGACCTTCGGCACGCGCCAGCCGAGTAGCTTCGTCAATCTCCTCAGCGACCTTATCCTCAATGACGTGGTAAATTCCCTGGCCGCGAACCTTGTCGATATGGCAGCTGGAGGAAATATAGTCTTGGACATTTTCGGTAAAATCACCACCATAAACTACTGTGACTGCATGCTCAGTATTGCGTGGAGCTAGTCCATAGAAAGTCCCGAGTTTGCCAGCGAATTCCCCGCCTTCAATAATCAGCATCTGGAGAGCAGGCTTCGACTTATTCTGGCGAGTTTCAGCAAAAAGATAACTGCGCAGGCTAGTATATTCGCCGCCGTTAACAGTAACTTCGACGGAGTGATCCGGGTTAATGGCCTTGCCAGACTGCAAAACGGCGCCAATCATAGTGAGGCTATCATCGGCAGAGTCCGCCTCAACATATTCGCCAGTCGCAATAATTTTAGTGCCGTTCAAAGTCAAGTTGCCAGATTGAGCAACAATACCGGTAGCGCCGGTGATTTCCGAAGCACCAATTTCCCAGCGCCCATAACCAGCGGCATGAATTGCAACACCGGTATTTTCGTCAACCGTAATTCTCGTCTGGTCGGCGATTTTAATCAATGGGATGTTTTTACCACGACCGCGGATTCCGCCATTGATACAGAAACCATCTTGCGCCACCATCGTCCCGCGAAAGTCGATCGTCGCGCCGTAAGCCGCTTTAAAATTGGGCGCAACGAGTAGTCCGTAATAGTTTGGAGCGAAAAGTTTGATATTCTCATCAATCAGAACTTCGGCGTAATTTTCATTATCGGAAGTTGTAGCACCTTTGACGCAGACTGCTGTACCCTTAAGGCCATAGGCGACAATGCTTCCCTTGCCAGTAATTAAAACACTCCCGTGCTTAATGTCAAGCACGCAAATATTTTCCTTAAGCGAGGTGATATTAAACCCGCCTAGGTCGAGGATGAGATGGCGCGAGATTTCGAGATTGCGAGTCGTAACGATGTCGTTTTTGAGTGTGATCTGGAAGACACGAGAATCTTGGAGGGCAGAGACGAATTCGGTTTCGGTACGAATTTCAGCATCAAAAATCTTGCCTTCCGCGATCAAAACGACACACGCAAAAAGCTCAAACGGGAGCGGCATCCCTAGCGCCAACATGAGTGCTAGGATACCGAGAAATTGATTTTCTCGCATTAGATTACTTCCCTCGCACCTTTCCAATAACTCTGCCGGTTATTGTCTAGTATTATAGCAAATTATTGACAATTCGGCAAGACTAGGCGCCGATGCGATCTTTAGAATTCTTACGGCTAGCGTTATGCTCGATATATTCGATAATCTTTTCGGCGACGTTGCGGCCAGTGACTTTTTCGATACCAAATCCAGGCGAAGCATTAACTTCAAGGACAAGCGGACCGCGCTCGGAGCGCATTAGATCAACACCAGCGACATGGAGACCCATGACTTTTGCGGCCTTGACCACAATGCGTTTTTCTTCGGCGGTGAGCTTGACGCTCGTTCCCTCGCCACCCTTATGGAGATTACTGCGAAAATCGTCATCTAGCGATTGGCGTTTCATACTAGCAACTACACGTGAGCCAACGACGAAAGCACGAATATCGGTCCCAGCGGATTCTTTGACGTATTCCTGGAGCAAGATATTCGTACCGTCTTCGTTATAAAGATAAAAAGCTTGGAGAGCAGACTTCGCAGCCTTCTTGGTCTCAGCCAGAACAACACCATTACCATGCGTACTAGTAGCGAGTTTGATAATCACCGGGAGACCGATTTGCTCAATTAGGTCGTCAATATCAGCGGTGTTGCGACTCACGAGAGTTTTCGGAGTGTCGATGCCGGCCTTGGTCAGAATTTGCTGTGAGCGAAGTTTGTCGCGCGAGCGAGAAATCGCAATCGAGCTTGAGGCGGTCCAAGCGCCCTGCATCTCGAACTGGCGTACAATTGCGCAGCCATAACGTGTCATGCTGTTGGCAATACGCGGAACAATAGCATCATACCCCGGCAACTTTTCCCCACGATAGAAAATATTCGGATGCTTCTCGTCAAGTGAAAGATAACAATCTTTGTATTTAATCACGCGCACTTGATGCCCATGTTGCTCAGCCTCAGCAACCAAGCGACGCGTAGAGTAGTTTGCGTTTCCGTTCGACAAAATTGCGATTTTCATGATTTTATTTTACCATATTTAGTTATTAATTATATGCAGGCGCTCAACTAGACATATGCTTTTGATGAAAAGCCTGGGGGTTCTGCTCTAACTCTGCGTTCAATTCCATATCTTGGATGCGTGGCGGGTACGGGACTTCTAGCTGTGAGACGTCGACTAAGAAACGGTCTTTGAGCAGACGACGACCAATCAGGACGGGGAAATTATTCTTGCTGCGGTCAGCAAGAGTGAAGCCGGCTTTGATATTTTTCTTGCCAATTTTCACCGAGAGGTGGACGCGATAGCGCACCTTAGCTTGACCGGTAGAATTACGTACTAACATGGCTTTATAGTCGTCAGCAACAATACGCTCACCCGTATAAAATTCACTGCCGGGAGCAAAGAGACAAAAACTCAGTCGATTATCGGCGTCCATCGCAATATCGCTCGCCCAGACAGACGAACTTTCGGCGCCAGTATCAATCTTCGCAGGGACTTTTTTAATCCCATTGAGGGTGATTAAAGCGCTATTACCGATAATTTCGAGTTTTCGTGTACTCATACTTCCATTATAGCACAGATAGCGTAAAAAGTCAATGTTTATCGCCTAATTTTAATCTCTGGAGACAATTTTTCAAAAACTAATTGTGTATTTATAGAAAATAAGTTATTTTAGTAATAAGAAACACAATAAAGGAGTAATAAACATGTATACTTACAACACTACATATTACACGACTACATCAGTGGATACTGAAGCGCTAGGAGCAGCGATGGGGGGTGGTGTCGGTCTTCGCGTTGATCCTGATGGTGATTATGATCGTTGCGAACTGGAAGATTTTTACCAAAGCCGGTAAGCCGGGCTGGGCAAGTATCGTGCCGTTCTACAACATGTACACCTTGTTCGAGGTCGCTGGGATGAATGGCTGGATGTTCTTGCTGCTCCTGGTACCGATCGTCAATATTGTGATGGCGATTATGGTTTATATTAATTTGGCGAAAGCTTTCGGTCAGTCTGGCGCTTTTGCGGTTGGCTTGATTTTACTCAATCCGATCTTCTCACTGATTCTTGCCTTCGGTAAGGCGCAGTATGTTGGAACTGGCGATACGAAGACCGGCAACGTTGCGACCAAATAATCACTAATTTAGTGATGCTAAATCCCGCTTCCATAAAGAGGCGGGGTTTTAGCTGTAAGCGGTTAGTATTCTACTAAATCTTTGCAAGGTATTCGACATACGCCTCGACGGCTCGCGTGGCCGACTCGTCTCCAGTCGGATAATATAGACTGGGGCAAGCGTTAATTTCAATCACTTGGTCGCCATAATAATCAATTCCTACTACCGGAAGCTCAGCTGCGCGGGCGATTTTCTCGGCTAACTCGCGCTGCTCGGGCGAAAAATCACCAGAACAGTCTTCGGCCGTGCCGCCTTGGCCAACGTTACAGCTCGCAACGACTCGCACCCGCTCTCCTGAGGCCGGTACGAGATGGATTTTATCTCCCAAAAACCGTTCTGCCGTTTCAAAATCAATATATGCTAGCTCGCCCTGGTACGGCGCTGTACGAATTGTCTCGTTTTCCCGTTTAATCAATTCAGCAATCGTACTCTGTCCGTCGCCGGTCACTCGCGCAGGGATGCGCGCTACTGCGACAACGAATTTATAATCAATGCAAAGCACTCGTCGTTCGATTTCGTCTACTGGTAATTGCGGCTGGACAATTGCGAGCTTCATATCGGGCGAAGCTTCCATTGCTTTCTCGATCGCCGTTTCGGCCCCTGCTGCGTCTTTCACACCAACCGTCACGCCATTACCATGTGCTCCGTCAATCGGCTTAACTACGACCGAGCCATATTTTTCAATCATTGGCAGAACCTCAGCTGCCGTCCGCGCCGCGACCGCCTCGGGCTGCGGAACTCCCAGCTCACGTAATAGTTCATAGCTCATCAGCTTATTATCCGCCAGACGGAGAGAATACACGCTAGTTGTCGGAGGTGTACTCGACGCGATGCGAATAGTCACACCGTCTGGTCGAGTCAGGATTAAGTTATTCAGACTTTCCGCGCATAGCTTCTCAGCTCGCCAGCCACGCTTCTTTAGACTTTTGCGGAAGAACCGCATAGACATTGGTAGATCGCTTTCTGGTAAATCGTAGTAATTAATCATGCTAGGCTACCCCCAGAAGCCGCGTTTTTTATTCTTCGGGTCGCGGAATTCTTCAAGGATTTCTTTTTGCCGCTTGCTGAGGCTCTTCGGGGTGTCAACGATGACGGTCACGATATGCGGACCGCGGTCACCGTCGCTACGCATAAGCGGCACACCATGACCAGAAAGTTTGAACGGTGTGCCAGACTGAGTACCGGCAGGAATTTTCATGCGAACGTCGCCATCGACAGTCTCGACGTCGACCTCCGTACCAAGAGCGGCATCGACCATCGGAACGTGGATTTCGGAAAGAATGATACTACCTTCGCGGGTAAGATGCTTATGCGGCTTGACCCGAACGAAGACATAGAGGTCGCCCTTTGTACCGCCTTTGGGCGCGGGACCGCCCTTGCCACTGAGACGAATCGACATACCGTCGTCAATGCCGGCAGGAATCTTGACTTTCAGATCTTTGCCGTCAGCGCTAATGACCTTGGTCGTACCAAAAATTGCGTCTTCAAAGCTCAAGGTAACAGTCGTGCGATAGTCAGCCCCACGGACTGGTCGACGCTGTCCGCCGCCAAAACCGAAGATTGAACCCAAAATGTCATCGAGACCGCCGCCACCACCGAAATCGAAGTTGAAGTTCTGACCATTAAAGTTGAAACTGCCATTCTGGAAAGGATTGCCTCCGGCACTACCTGCGCCACCGACGCCAGCGTGACCGAATTGGTCATAGCGGGCGCGCTTCTGCTTGTCAGCTAATACTTCGTGAGCTTCGGAAATCTCTTTGAATTTTTCTTCGGCAGCCTTGTCGCCCGGATTTTTGTCCGGGTGGTATTTGACTGCGAGTTTGCGATACGCTTTTTTGATTTCGTCATCAGAAGCGTTTTTGGAAACTCCTAAAACCTCATAATAATCTTTTTTCGCCATAGTATAGGGATATTTTAGCACACTTTCGCGTAGAGTGCTAGGGTTTTCTATGGGGTTTCAAGTTCTAACAGAATCAGACTCCACAACAAAAAGCACCCCGAAGAGTGCTCAAGGCTGCGTATGGCTCGGTGCCGGAAAAACGACACTTACTAACCAAAGCTCACCATACGGCTGACGCCATAATTTTATTGTAGCACAGGTTGATAAAAATGTCAAGATTCACGCGTTAGAGCTGTAGCGCGGTACAGGTCTTACAACAGCCCACCCCTAAAAGTCGCACGCGGGAACTCGTCGCCTTTGACGATACGCTCTTCGATCAGACTGAGAAAATGGCGATTTTGCTGGCAATAAGCTTGCGCGATAGTTCCGGCCAGAATGTCAGCAGTCTGGAGATTATTATGAGTCTTTGAGTCCTTTTGCTCGACTTGGACGGTATGATTGACGTGCTGATGCGAGGTGTAGGCGTTAATCGTGATATAGTCGATGAGTGAATTCATGGATTTGACTGCAGTCGAGCGCTGGTCGAACGTGACAATGAAATCATCATTGTAACGACTAAAAATCTGGTCAGTGAGGAGTTTAGCGAAATAATTATAGACAAGGTTTTTAGGCTTGCTCTGGCGCAAAAGCTCGACTTTTCCCTTGTCGACGACGAGATAAAAGATGTCGATATCGGCCTTCGCGACGAGCTTATTAAGGATACGCTGGCGCTGCGGAACAGAGAGGCGACAAGATTTGATCTCTTCGATAATTGGAATAGGCTTATCTTTGGCGAGCATGATCTGAGTCTTACGAATGAGGCGAGCGGCGCGCTTGATGCCTTGTGGCGTGTCAAAAACCGCGGCGGCGAGGACAAAATATTGACCGCCGCGACCGAGATTGCCGGATTCGTCAATAAAAACTCGAATCATGCTTGAGGTGTGCCCTTAGCGCTGACTCTGGTCAGGATTGCTAGCGTATGGCGAACTTGGAGACGGAATTCTGAGTGTGACCACAGGAATTCGTCGACGGCGCGAGCAGAGCCGGGAAGCTCGGGGTTATTGTAATCGTGAACGATGATAATTCCCTGTCCGGAGAGACGCGGCACGACAAGTTTTAGGCTGACACGGATAGACTCATAGAGGTCACCGTCAAGGAAGGCGAAAGCGATAACCTCCGGGAGGTCCTGCGGCGTAAGGTCATCAAACCAGGCCTTTTTGACGATGACGGTGCTAGCGTTTGAATCGGGGCTGGTAGCCTGACTAGAACAGTTGCCTGGGTTGAGGTGGCTGGCGGCTTTAAGGCCGTGTTTACGGAGTTTTTCGACGACTTCGCGTTTCGAGATTAAAAGTTCGCCCTTTTGGAAATTTTGACCAGCGCCGGAGCTATCTTCTGGGGTTTTATCTGGTAATCCAGCGAATGAATCATAAATCCACAGGTTTTTACACAGGTTCTGGGGAGTTTTACACAAGTTTTCCACTGATATTTTGGCATTTTTGCACAGGTTTTCCACAGGTTTTTGGAGTAATTTTCCGAGTAGGACCGAAGTATCGCCACGATAGCAACCTAGTTCAACAAAATCACCTTCGACTTCTAGACTCTGCTCGGCGAGGCGCAGGATTTCGGTGGTTTCAGCGGGAGTGACTTGGTCGTTGACAGGCTGATTCATTAGAATGAATTATTTCACCTCTTCGCCGAGGAGGATTTTCGCGCGGCGAATCATAGCGGCAGTTTCGTCGGTCGCAATAACATAAATCGGCTTCGAACTAGGGGCAGAAATCAAGCAATGTTGGTCGTCACCAAGGCCGTTGTCATTCTTCGTGTCATTAATCTTAAATCCAAGATAGCCGAGGCCAGAGACGATGTCGCGGCGAATCTCGGCGTTGCGTTCGCCAATCGTGGCGGTGAAGACGAGCGCGTCAACGCCTTGCATCGCGGCGACCATTTCGCCGACGGCGCGCTGGATGCGATAAATATACATATCATAGGCCAACTTCGCACGCGGATCGCCATCAGCGCGTAGATCAAGAATCTCGCGCATATCGCCGGTCGCGCCACTAACACCGAGAAGACCACATTGACGGTTCAGGTATTCCTCGACGGCTTCTTCGTTGAAGCCCATTTCGCGCTGGATAGCGCTAGCAGCGGCGGGGTCAATGTCGCCACAACGAGTTGCCATCATGACGCCCTCAAGCGGGGTATAGCCCATGGTCGTGTCATAAGAATAACCGTCTTTGATCGCGGTGAGCGAAGCGCCAGAACCAAGGTGACAAGCGACGACACGTGGCTCGAGAATTTCGGTATCGCGCATATAGTTACGGACGGCACCCATGGAGAGGCCGTGATAACCGTAACGTTTAATCTCGGCGCGGTCGGCAAGTTCGGTGTCGATCGCGTAATATTTATGAACATCATCGCGAGTGTGGTGGAAATGTGAGTCGGAAATCGTAATCACTGGGGTGTCAGGAAAAGTTTCGACGCATTTGGAAATTTCGGCGGCGATCACTGGAACGTGAAGCGGAGCGCGGCGCTTTTCCTCTTCGAGGCGGCGCAGACATTCGGCGTCGACAATATGGTCATCGGAAAAGTATTCGCCAGTCGCAGCGACGCGGGCGAGGACGGCGCTAATTTTCACGCTGTCACCAAGATAGCCCTCTTGATCGAGAATATTATAAGTATAGCGGATAGTGTCGCCAATGCGCTTAAAACCTTCGGCGATTTTCTTACGTGAGCCGTCAGCGCGACGAAAAGTGCAGATCAGTTGTTTGTCTTCGGTCTCGAAATGCAGCGAGCAGAGTAGCTCATCGTCGCGATAGAGGGCGTACTTGCGCGAGGACGAACCGGGGTTAGTGACTAGATACAACTTTTCCATAATTAACTCCTTTTTAGTATTATAACATGAGAAAGACCCCCACCAGATAAAGTGGCGGGGGCTTTGACTAATCATTCTTACTTGTGCTATTACTCAGTCTCGGGCATATCCTCGGGTTCAGATTTGGGTTCAGCTTCAACTGGCACTTCACGCACGATATCATGTACGCTCACAATAGCATCCGGAATCTCGCCAGGTTGTGTCCAACCGTCCTCGTACTGAGTTAAACGCGGGCGAATGACCTGCATCTCGAGTTCTTTGCCGAATTCATCTTCTTCTGCGGCATAAACGTATGTGCCGTCCCCGACTGTAAAGAATCCGTCTGCAACGCAGAGATCTAAAAAGTCATAGACAAATAAACACATACTGCCACATTTTCCGAAGCATGATTGATCAAGCAAACGTTTACGACTCGGATAGCCGTCACCTTTATCAATTTCGATAAAGGTAGTTTGACAACCGGAACTGCCCTGACGATACGTGAATCGATAAGGATTAACCCTTTGAAAAAGCTCTACCTTGCCGTTTTCCTGCTCATAGTCCTGAATAAAACGACCAAAGGCAGTATTAATCTCTTCCGTGAACGGGTCGCGTCCATCTTTGACAACCATTGAGAGGTAGTCATTTTCGACAGTCAGAGTGAAAGTCGTCCTGGTGGAATTTGTCCATCCGCCTGCTGCTCCATTCTTAATAACATACATTCTTGTAAAATCCTTCATATTTGTTTCCTCCTTGTGCAGCACCAGTGGCTGCTGTTTTTGTTTGGTTTTAAAGTTAAGCCACTAGGTTTCCCCGTGTGGTCAATTGCGTCTGCGAAAATCGTAGAAACAATCGACCACACGAGATAGAGGTAAGGGTTGAACTTGAATGTTGAGTTTGAATAACTAGTCTTAAAATACGTAAGCTTGTAAGTCGTTAACGATTCTACTAGTAGAATCGGGTTTATTAAACCGCTTGGCTTTGTATCAAGCTTA